>NZ_JADOVE010000077.1:0-1051 GCF_015752225.1 Polaromonas sp. CG_9.11 | reverse complement strand
CTGGTCAATGAAGCCTCCCGCATTGAGCGGGCCCAGCACCTTCAGGCCACGCCGTACGAGCGCTCGGCCCAGCGGGTCGATTACGCCAACGGCTACAAGGACAAGACTGTTTTGACCCGCATGGGCGAAGTCACCTTCGAAGTGCCGCAAGTGCGCTCTGGCGGGTTCTATCCCAGCGCCCTGGAGCGCGGCAGTCGCTCGGAGCAGGCCATGAATCTGGCGCTTGCCGAGATGTATGTGCAGGGCGTCTCCACCCGAAAAGTCATCGAAGTGTTGCAAAAGCTGGTGGGGCCCGAGGTGAGCATCTCCAGCACGCAAATCAGCCGTTGCACAGCGCTGCTGGACACGGGCTTGCACGCCTGGCGTACCCGGCCCTTGGGAATGAGACACCGTACGTGATTTTGGATGCGCGTTATGAGCGCGTGCGCGAGGCCGGCCGGGTAGTCGATTGTGCGGTTTTGGTGGCCATCGGCGTGACGGCTTCAGGCCACCGCCGGGTGTTGGGCGTGTCGGTGGCGCTGTCAGAAGCTGAGGTGCATTGGCGGGCCTTGTCTAGACAGCCTGATTGAGCGCGGCCTGCGCGGGGTCAAGTTTCTCGCCAGTGACGACCATGCCGGTTTGAAGGCCGCGCGCAAGGCGATGTTTCCCGGTGTGCCCTGGCAGCGCTGCCAGTTTCACCTCCAACACAACGCACAGGGCTACGTCAGCCGGCTGGACCAGCGCACGCCGGTAGCGCGCCAAATACGCGGCATCTTCAATGCGAGCGATGCCATTGAGGCACAGCGACTGCTCAACGCGGCGCTCAAAGACTGGCAAGTCAGCCACCCGCAACTGGCCGCCTGGGCCGAGAAAAACCTGCCGGAGGGTTTTGCCGTCTTCGACTTGCCCGAGGCCCATCGGGTGCGCATGCGCACGACCAACGGCCTGGAGCGTTTGAACAAGGAGCTCAAGCGGCGTACCCGTGTCGCCACGTTGTTTCCTAACTCGGCCAGCTGCCTGCGCTTAATCAGCGCCTTGCTGGCCGAACAAGACGAGGAGTGGATGACCGCAA
>NZ_JADOVE010000076.1:0-1089 GCF_015752225.1 Polaromonas sp. CG_9.11 | reverse complement strand
ACCCAGAAACCCCACAAATCAAGGAGCTTCGAAACACGCAAAAAGTAGCCTGACTCACTTCACTTCAGGCGACAACTTCCTTGACAGCCACCGGCTGGTTGCGTTGCGCCAGAAGGTGAGCAGCATGCTGCCGCGCGTGGACCTGCCGGAGTTGATTCTGGAAATCGCCGCGCGCACCGGCTTCACCGACGCCTTCACGCACCTCTCGGAGCACACGGCTCGCGCTGCAGATCTGCACGTCAGCGTGTGTGCGGTGTTGATGGCCGAGGCCTGCAATACCGGGATGGAACCGCTGATCCGCAACGACGTTCCCGCCCTCAAGCGCGATCGGCTGTCCTGGGTGGATCAGAACTACGTACGTGACGACACGCTAACCGCTGCCAATGGTTTACTGGTGTCGGCTCAGAGTCGCCTGGCGCTGGCCCGCCTGTGGGGCAGTGGTGAGGTTGCTTCAGCCGATGGGATGCGTTTCGTGGTGCCGGTGCGCACAGTGCATGCGGGACCCAATCCGAAATACTTCGGCGTCGGCCGTGGCGTCACCTGGTACAACATGTTGTCGGATCAGTTCTCCGGGTTAAACGACATCACCGTGCCAGGCACGTTGCGTGACAGTCTGATTCTGCTGGCCGTTCTTCTTGAGCAGCAAACCGATCTCCAACCGACGCAGATCATGACCGACACCGGCGCTTATAGTGACGTGGTATTCGGCCTGTTTCGACTGCTGGGCTATCGCTTCTGCCCGCGCCTGGCCGATGTTGGCGGCACACGCTTTTGGCGAATTGACCCGCACGCAGACTATGGGTTGCTCAACCCGATGTCGGCCAACCTTCTGCGCATGAACCGCATCGCGCCGCACTGGGATGACATGCTGCGCCTGGCCGGCTCGCTCAAACTTGGCCAGGTATCGGCCAGCGGCATCATGCGCACGCTGCAGGTCGGCGACCAGCCCACCCGTCTGGCGCAAGCCATCGCCGAGTACGGGCGGATCGACAAGACCCCCGGGTGTCAGAATTGTTGTCGCATCCAATTCTTTGATGGCTAACTGCCCGACAGCTTCATTTCATGACCAGAACACCGCATTCACATCAC
>NZ_JADOVE010000075.1:0-1146 GCF_015752225.1 Polaromonas sp. CG_9.11 | reverse complement strand
CTTCAGGCCAAAGTCAACTGGCAGTTCACGACCAAGGATGCCCGCACCAAGCTCAAAAGGCTTTACCCGACAACTACATCATGACGCGACACTAGCATCCAGATCTGTCGTTGATTCGTGCGTTTCGTTCGAGCGGCTCTGGCCCTTGAAACTGCCGCCGCTGCCCGGCTCATCGCTACCGTCCTTGCGCACAAAACTCTTGTGGCCCGCCCAGGCCTGAATCAACGTGCCGTCCACACTGAAGTGCTCCCCCGAGAGCCAGCCGTGCGCGTCGGCGCTTTGCACCACATGGTTGAACAACTCGATGACCGCATCGTGCGCCAGCAAGCGCTCACGGTTTTTGGAAAACACCGTGGGCACCCACACCGCCTCATTCATGGCCAGGCCGATGAA
This sequence comes from Polaromonas sp. CG_9.11, assembly GCF_015752225.1. Lineage (NCBI taxonomy): Bacteria > Pseudomonadati > Pseudomonadota > Betaproteobacteria > Burkholderiales > Comamonadaceae > Polaromonas > Polaromonas sp. CG_9.11. Next base: position 753 of record NZ_JADOVE010000075.1, on the reverse strand, counting down.
CCAGCGGTACAGCAGGTTGTACTGCGTCTGCTCCATGAGGTGGCGCATCTGAGCGGATGCTGTGGAACACCTGGAGAAGCATGGCGCGCAGCAGTTTCTCGGGCGAGATGCTGGGCCGACCGCCTTTGCTGGGCGCTTCGTACATCCCTGCAAACAGCGCATCCATCTTGTGCAGCGCCTCGTTGACCATCTGGCATATCGCGCGCAGCGGGTGGTCCGCCGGCACAAAGTCCTCCAGGCGGTGCAGCGTGAAAGGGCTTTCGGTGAAGGTTGACCTTGCCCCTGGATTGCGTATCCCATAACCGAGCTCATGAGTTGGCTTGCCTGGCCCCCCGTGTCAGACTAGTTGTCGCTCCATCATGATTGCGGAAAAGCCGCAAAGGAGTACCATTTATGACAAAAAATCTTCATTCCCCTGAATTCCAGGAACAGGCCCTGAGCAAAGCCAGGCAACGCGGCACGCGCAGCATGCAGCACGTTGCCGATGAATTGAATATGCCGGTAGGCACGTTGAGAAAATGGATCAGCAAGTCCAACCGAATGCATGAAGTCGGTGGCCCCGCAGCGCAACTGCCTGAGGACTTACCGGCCCAATCCTGGGGCCCTGCCCAGCGCTTGCTTGCGCTGAACCAGACGCATCCCATGACGCCGACACAGCTGCTGAGTATTCCGGACCAACGTGACCGGTGATTCCGGGATCGTGACCGACGTTCCGGTGAACGTGACCGGGAGGATTCCGGCAACGTGACCGCT
>NZ_JADOVE010000074.1:0-1193 GCF_015752225.1 Polaromonas sp. CG_9.11 | reverse complement strand
GCTACACCTTCGCCTACGCCACGGCGCGCGAAACCACGGCCGACTGGCTGGGGGCGACGGCGCAGGCGCTGCGTTTCTTCGGCGGTGTGCCGCTGCTGATCGTGCCGGACAACGCCCGGGCGTTGATTGCCAACCCCGACCGCTACGAGCCCAGGGCGAACGACACGGTCCATGACTTTGCGCGCCACTACGGCACCTCGGTGCTGCCGGCACGCCCCTACCACCCGCAGGACAAAGGAAAGGTCGAGTCTGCCGTGCAGGTGGTGGAGCGCTGGATCTTGATGCGCCTGCGCCACCAGCAGTTTGACACCGTCGATGACGTCAACGAGGCCATCGGCCCGCTCCTGGAGCAGCTCAACGCCAAGCCGTTTCAAAAGTTGCCCGGATGCCGCGCCAGTGCGTTTGCCGAACTCGATGCACCGGCCTTGCAGCCTTTGCCGCTGCAGACCTGGGAGCTGGCGGTCTACAAGACTGTGCGCGTTCACATTGACCAGCACGTCGAGTTTGAAGGCCACCGCTACAGCGTTCCCCACTCATTGGTCGGTCTTGCTTTGGAAGCGCGAATCACTGCGCGCGCGGTGGAGATTCTTCATCGCGGCGAGCGCGTAGCCTGTCACCTGCGCTGCGCGCACAAGGGCGGCTTCACCACGGTGCCCGAGCACTTGTCAGCGGCCCACCGGGCGCACCTGGCGTGGACGCCCGAGCGGCTGATTCACTGGGGCACGAGCATCGGCGTGGCGACCGGGCGCATCGTCACGCGCCTGCTCGAAGAGCGCCAGCATCCCGAACACGGCTACCGCGCTTGCCTGGCCTTGCTCTCGCTGGCCAGGCGCTACGGCAAGCCGCGCCTGGAAGCGGCCTGCCTGATCGCGCTGGAACTGGGCACCACTCGGAGCGCCCATGTGCGCGACATCCTGGCCAATGGACGCGATCTGATCGCGCCCGTCGCCCCGTCGGAGTGGACCAGTCCGGTGCACGCGCATGTGCGCGGGCCGGGCTATTACCAGTGACGCCGGCCATGCCCGCAGCCACAGCCTGCACAGCACAAGACGACCAAATAAAAGGAATACCCATGATGATGAACACCACTCTGGAGCAGCTTCGTGGCTTGAAGCTCAACGGCATGGCAGCAGGCTTGCAAGAGCAGCTCACCCAGGCAGGCATGACGGCCATGAGCTTTGAAGAACGCCTGG
>NZ_JADOVE010000073.1:0-1234 GCF_015752225.1 Polaromonas sp. CG_9.11 | reverse complement strand
ATCAAAAGCATGACCAAAAGGAGAGCAGCAAGGAGTTCAACAAAGCCGCTTAAATTCAAGACTCACAGGCGACAACTAGCTTGACATTCACCGGGACTGAGTTCGAGGACGTCAGGATTGAGAGCGAGTCAGCAATACCAATTGGAAAAACCGGGGCAGCGCCGTTCAGCTGCGAGAAGTCGAGTGCAACTTAAACTACCATCAAGTCTGTCGTGACTCTGGGGTCCACTTCAGTAAGGTGATTCAAAATAAGCCGCGACTTGCTGCAAAGCTTACCGCTTGGGCGCGTGTGCGTACATTGAGTTTGCGGTAAATATTCTTGATGTGAGTGTTAACAGTTTGCGCGCTGATGACGAGCCGAGAGCCAATTTCGGTACTCGTGTAGCCTGCTGCAACCAGTTTAAGAACCTGCTTTTCGCGCTCCGACAGCTTTTCCTTGTTTTTGCTTTCCTGCAGTGCTTGCGTTTGGGTCTGAGGCTGTTCAAATTTATTAAGCAGTCGACGCGCTAGGTTCGGAGTGATTGACGCGCCGCCGTTAACCACCTGAAGAACAGCTTGAGGAAAATTACCAAACCAGGAATTTTTCACCAAGTAGCCCGTAGCACCTAGTTCAAACGCGTGCAAGGCATGCTGCTCATCTTCCATTGCCGATATAACAATGGCTTCCGCCAAGGGACGAACGGTCTTCATGTACTCGATGAGCGCAAAACCAGTGCCGTCTCCCAAATTCAGGTCGACCAGCATCACATCAAACTCATTTTGGCTAATCAAGCGGCGGCCTTCTTTGACACTACTTCCTTGGCCCAGCAGATTGATGCGCAGATCAGCCAGTAATTCATGAGCAATGACACGGCTCATGTGCGGATCATCGTCAATCAACAATACACGAACCGGTTGTTCGGCCTGGCCGGTTAAAAACCCAGGCCACATTGACGGCAGGCCGCTATGCGGCGCCAAATGCTGACTGGATGAAACAGCAGTATTTTTTATCAAAAAGTCCGAAGCGACTTGTGATTCGTTACGAATTTCCATGATTTCCTCCTTGCCTTTTGCTTCCAAAACAATCTTAAAGCGCGAACCAGTTAGCGATTAGCTTACTGACTTTTACAGATGTTTGTCTAAAAAATTGTTACCTAGTGTCGCGTCATGATGTAGTTGTCGGGTAAAGCCTTTTGCGCTTGGTGCGGGCATCCTTGGTCGTGAACTGCCAGTTGACTTTGGCCTGAAGGTTGTC
>NZ_JADOVE010000072.1:0-1261 GCF_015752225.1 Polaromonas sp. CG_9.11 | reverse complement strand
AAGCCTTGAACGAAACCCATGGCTTCTCAAGCGAGGCGCTGCAGGCGTGGTGCCGCGAGCGCGGCGTGTTCGCCCACCATCTGGCGAGCTGGAAAGCGGCTTTCTGCGCGCCAGCCAAAGCGCTGGCGGATACGGGGCCATGGCGCAGCCTTAAGGACGAAAACGAGCAGCTCAAGCGCGAGCTGCTGCGCAAGGAAAAGGCGTTGTCGGAGGCAGCAGCGTTGCTGATGCTACAAAAAAAGTTCCGGGCGCTGTGGGAGGACGAGGTCAAATGACCAGCCTCTTGCAGCGCCGCCAGGTCATTGCGCTGGTGGCCCAGGCGACGCAAGCGGGCGCGCGCCAGGAGCGCGCCTGTGCCGTCATTTGCCTGAGCCGGCGAACCCTGCAGCGCTGGCAGCGCGAGCAGTGCCGGGCAGACCGGCGCCCCGCGCGGGTGCAGGCACCCACCAACAGGCTCAGCCAGGCCGAGCGCCAAGCCGTTCTGGCAGTGGCCAACTCGGACGAGTTCGGCCACTTGGCGCCCAGCCAAATCGTTCCCCGGCTGGCTGACCGTGGCGAATACATCGCCTCGGAGTCGAGCTTTTACCGCGTGCTCAGGGCTGCCAGGCAGCTGGGCCACCGCAGCGCCCAGCGGCCCGGCCAGCCGCGCAGCAAACCGCGCGCGCTGTGCGCTGCGGCACCCAACCAGTTGTTCAGCTGGGACATCACCTACCTGCCCACGCTCGTCACGGGGCACTACTTTTACCTGTACCTGTTTCTCGACATCTTCAGCCGCAAGGTCGTCGGCTGGCAGGTCTATGAAAACGAAAGCAGCGAACTGGCCAGTGAGGTCATGCGTGACATCTGCCTGCGCGAGCGCATCGCGCCCGGCCAGGTGGTGCTGCACTCGGACAACGGCAGTCCGATGAAGGGCGCTGCCATGCTCGCCACGCTGCAGGCTCTGGGGGTGATGCCTTCGCTTAGCCGTCCGTCGGTGAGCAACGACAACCCGTATTCGGAGTCGCTCTTCAGAACGCTGAAATACCGGCCCGACTACCCCGCCTGCGCGTTCGAGACTGTGCTGGCCGCACGCCAGTGGGTGAACGCATTCGTGAATTGGTACAACCTGGAACATCGCCACAGCGCCATTGGGTTCGTCACCCCGCACGAGCGCCATACGGGCCAGGACAGCGCGCTGCTGTCAAAGCGCGCCGACGTCTATGAAGCGGCCAAGGCGGCCAACCCCCGGCGCTGGAGCGGCGCCACGCGCAACTGGCAGCCC
>NZ_JADOVE010000071.1:0-1293 GCF_015752225.1 Polaromonas sp. CG_9.11 | reverse complement strand
CGCAGTTTGTCCAGGACGGCACCAGCGCCCTGGCTCGCCTGCTGGAGCCTGAGCAACTTCAGGCGCAGCTCTTGCGCCACTGCCCCCACTATCGGCACAGGTTGTACCCGCCCCTGGCGACCTTGGGCCTGTTTGTGCAGCAGGTGCTGGGGGCGGACCACGGCTGCCGCGATGCGGTGGCCCAAGGCTTGAGTGCGCGCCTGGCCCAGGGCTTGAGCCCGTGCAGCCCGAACACCGGGCCGTACTGCAAGGCGCGTCAGCGCCTGCCGGCTGCCTTGCTGGCCGAGCTGTGCCAGATGCTCGGGCAGCGCCTGTGCCAGGCCCAGGTTGAGGCCTGGCGCTGGCGCGGGCGGGAGATCAAACTCATCGATGGCACCACCGTATCCATGCCGGACACGGTGGCCAACCAGGCACAGTACCCGCAAAACGGGCGGCAAAAGCCCGGGTTGGGCTTTGCCTTGATGCGCATCGTGGCTGTCATCTCCCTGGGCTGCGGGGCGGTGCTGGGCTGGGCGCAGGGCGCTTGCAAAGGCAAGAATACTGGCGAGCCGTCCTTGCTGGCGCAGCTCCATGGCGCGCTTGAGCCGGGCGACGTGGTGCTGATGGATCGCTGCTATGCGGGCTACTTCACGCTGGCGCATCTTCAGGGGTTGCAGGTGGACTTTGTCAGCCGCCAGCAGGCGCGCCGCAGTACGGACTTTCGGCGCGGCAAGCGCCTGGGCAAAAAGGACCATGTCGTTTGGCTGGAGCGCCCACGGCGCTCGGCACAAATGCATCAGCGCGACTATGACGCCTTGCCGTTGCGCATCGAGTTGCGCGAAACCCGGGTGGGCGGCTGGGTGCTCATCACCAGCTTGCTGGACGCCGGCCGCGTCAGCCGCGAGGAGGTAAGCCGCCTGTACAGCCTGAGGTGGCACGTCGAGCTGGACCTGCGGGCCATCAAGGCGGTGATGCAGATGGACACGCTGCGCTGCAAAAGCCCGGCCATGGCTGTCAAGGAAGTGGCCGCCCATCTACTGGCCTACAACCTGGCCCGCTCAGTAATGGCGCAAGCAGCGCACGGCGCGCGTGTGCGCCCGCGCGAGTTGAGCTTCAAGGGCGCTTTGCAGCAGCTGCGTGCTTTCTCGCCGGTGCTGCTTGGCTGCGGCGCCCATGCCATCGGGCAGTTGCACGCGTTGCTGTTGACCACCATAGGGCGCGTGCTGTGCCCCAAGCGGCCAGGCCGCGTAGAGCCACGCGCGGTCAAGCGACGGCCTAAAAACATGCGCTCTTTAACCCAGCCGCGTGCCCTGC
>NZ_JADOVE010000070.1:0-1294 GCF_015752225.1 Polaromonas sp. CG_9.11 | reverse complement strand
CCGACGGTGGCCCTGAGGGTGCACGGGCAGGAAATTGGCCGCGCCAACATCTTTGTGGCGGCCATGGGCGTGTCGGGCTACTGCTTTTGCCTGGCAACGCCCGCGCAGACGGCACGTGACTGGCTGGGCGCCACCGCGCAGGCGTTGACCTTTTATGGCGGCGTGCCCCAGCTCATCATCCCCGACAACCCGCGCGCCCTGGTGACCAAGGCCGACCGCTACGAGCCGCTGCTCACCGACAGCGTGCAGGACTTTGCCCGTCACTACGGCTGCAGTGTGTTGCCTGCACGCGCTTACCACCCACAGGACAAACCGAAGGTCGAGCTGAGCGTTTTACTGGTCGAGCGCTGGATCCTGGCACGCCTGCGCAAGCATCAGTTCGCCAGCGTGGAGGAGGTCAACGACGCCATTGCCCCCTTGCTGCACTGGCTCAACCAGCGTGCCTTTCAAAAGTTGCCCGGCAGCCGCGCCAGCGTGTTCGCGCAAATCGACGCACCGGCCCTGATGGCCCTGCCGCTGCAGCCCTGGGAATGGGCGGTCTTCAAGACGGTGCGCGTGCACATCGACAGCCATGTCGAATATGAAGGCCACCGCTACAGCGTGCCCAACGCCCTGGTGGGCCTGGCGCTGGAGCTGCGCGTCACCGCCCATGCGGTGGAGGTTTTGCACCGTGGCAACCGGGTGGCCAGCCACACGCGCTGCGTCCACAAAGGCGGTTTCACCACCGTGATTGAACACCTGCCCGAGCGCCACCAGCACCAGGCGCAGTGGACGCCCGAGCGGCTCATCGCCTGGGGCGCGCGTATCGGCGTGGCCTGTGCGGCGACGGTACAAAAGATGCTGGCGCGCCAACCCCATCCCGAGCACGCCTACCGCGCCTGTTTGGGCCTGCTGTCCCTGTCCAAGCGTTATGGCGAGGCCCGGCTAGAGGCAGCGTGCACCTTGGCGCTGAGCTTAGGCACCAGCAAATACACCCACATACGCGACATCCTGCTCAACCGGCGCGACCTGCTGCAAGCCAGCACCACGCCGGAGTGGACATCTCCCGCACACGCCCATGTGCGTGGCGCGAACTACTACCAATGAAACCCCTGACAGAGAATTCCAAAATGATGATGAACACCACCTTGAATCAACTGCGCAGTCTGCGCCTGGAAACCATGGCCCAGGCGCTGGAGCAGCAGCTCACGCAAAGCGGTATCGGTGCCATGAGCTTTGAAGAACGGCTGGCCTTGCTGGTCGACCGTGAGGTGCATGGCAGACAGGACCGGCGCTGTGCGCGGTTGCTCAAGAC
>NZ_JADOVE010000069.1:0-1469 GCF_015752225.1 Polaromonas sp. CG_9.11 | reverse complement strand
TCAAAATATCCCTCGGCTCACTTAGTCCCCTCGAATACCGGGATAGCCTTGGAATTCCGGCATAAACCAGTCCAAGATTTCCGCCGCACCCCCCCCTGGTCAATATTCAATCGGCGCCAACACATCAACCCCATCCGGTGGTTTTTTACCGTCTTGAGGTTTTTCTCGCAGGAATACCACGCTGGGTATTCCGGTCGATCGTGACCGGTGATTCCGGCGGATCGTGACCGGTGATTCTGGATTGTCGTGACCGCTGATTCCGGTCGATCGTGACCGATTTTTGCCTTGCCCGCAATGACCGGTCACGAGGCCGGAATCGATGGTCACGACACCAGAATGGCATCAAACGCAGCGTGTAGTGCTGCGCATATTTCTTCTCAACCAATACGGGTAGTCTTGCCAGCTTTTTGCTGGAGCCAGCTTGCCCGATACCCGAAGGATCACTATGCGCAAAATCAAGGACGTCCTGCGTCTCAAACTCGAAGCCCATCTGTCGCATGAGCGCATTGCCGCAGCCCTGAACATCTCCAAAGGCGTCGTTGCCAAATACGTCGCCCTGGCCAGTGCAGCAAAGCTGGACTGGAGCCAGATTCAGGTGCTCGACGAGGCGGCCCTGCACAGCCGCCTGGCGGGCACCCCTCAGCGAGCTAGCGCCTTTGTGCGGCCCGATTTCGCTCGCCTGCACCAGGAACTCCGGCGCAAAGGCATGACACTGATGCTGCTGTGGCACGAGCATGTCGGCCAGCACCCCGGCGAAACCACCCACAGCTACTCGCAGTTCTGCGAGAACTACCGGCGCTTTGCCAAAAGCCTCAAGCGCTCGATGCGCCAGATCCACCGCGCCGGCGAGAAGCTGTTCATCGACTATGCCGGGCCCACGCTGGCCCTGTCGGACGGCAGCCGCGCCCATATCTTCGTTGGCGCCCTGGGCGCGTCGAGCTACACCTTCGCCTACGCCACGGCGCGCGAAACCACGGCCGACTGGCTGGGGGCGACGGCGCAGGCGCTGCGTTTCTTCGGCGGTGTGCCGCTGTTATCGCGAGCTCGAGATAACTGGGGTAATCAGCAGGACCGAATAATGTGAAGGAGGTTCAGCGAGGCATGGTCTGATTGAGATCGAGGGTCGTTTTGCTGCGTATTATTTTGGTATGTGCATCCTTGAGCTGGGACTCATCCCATCCAAGGAGAAACGCCATGTCAGATCATCTATCGCAGTGCAGCGCGCTGCTGTCGCAATTCAAGGACCATCTCGCGAAGGCAAGGTATAGCTCAAGTGCTTGCGCGCGCTATCTCGCCGTAGCCGGGCACTTTCTCGAGTACCTCGGGAACCAGCTCGGTGGCTGTCAAGGAAGTTGTCGCCTGAAGTGAAGTGAGTCAGGCTTTTTTTTGCGTGTTTTGAGGCTCCTTGATGTGTGGGGTTTCTGGGTTGAGGTGAACGGTATCGACATGCGCCCACTGGCGAGGCTGCC
>NZ_JADOVE010000068.1:0-1505 GCF_015752225.1 Polaromonas sp. CG_9.11 | reverse complement strand
GGGGGTGCGGCGGAAATCTTGGACTGGTTTATGCCGGAATTCCAAGGCTATCCCGGTATTCGAGGGGACTAAGTGAGCCGAGGGATATTTTGATCCGCTTTTCGTTATACCAGCGGATGTAAGAGTCAACGACCTGAATGAATTGTCCAATGGTTGTGGCCTGCCAGTTTCGAGGGTAAAACAATTCCGTTTTCAGCCGCCCGAAGAAGCCCTCGCAGGCCGCATTATCTGGCGAGCACCCCTTGCGCGACATCGAGCGAATGAGCTTTGCATCGTCCATCCGGGTGAGCCAGCCAGGCCAGCGATAGTGCGCACCGCGATCAGAGTGGACGACGGGCCGGTCATCGCTGTTGGCCAGCGTCTCGATGGCAGTGTCCAACATCGTGTTCACAAGCGCAGCATCAGGACGTGTGCCGATGGTCCAGCTGACAACCAGGCCATCAAAGCAATCAATCATGGGCGACAGGTACACCTTGCCAGCCGGGATATGGAATTCCGTGATGTCAGTGAGCCACTTCTCATTCGGGGCTGCAGCCTGGAAGTCGCGGTTAATGAGATTGTCTGGCGCCGGGCTGATTTCTCCCAGATAGGAGCCGTACTTACGGCGCTTCTTAGCAGCAACGACCAAGCATTCCTGCTTCATCAAGCGCCGTACGACTTTCTCCGAGAGGCTGAACTTGTGTCTGCCCAATGCCGCCCGTAACCGTCGATAACCGTAGCAGCGATGATTGCGCTCGAAGACATCTGTGATGGCAAGACGCGCATCCGCATACTTGTCGGCGAGCCGTAGCCGTGCCCGATGATAAAAGTAGGAGCTGCGGGCTAGATCAAGTTCGGCGAAGAGCTCTGGCAGCGCGTAGGTGTCTCTCAGGGCGTCAACCAGCCGGGTCTTCTCCTGGTTGCTCAGGAGCGGCAGGTCGACGCCCAGGCCTTTTTTTAACAGTTCATTGGCCTTCTTCAAGATATCGTGTTCAAGCTGCAGTTGCCGGACGTCGCGTCGAAGCGATTCGACTTGCCGCTCCAGCTCTGCCCGCTCAGGATCAGGCGGTGAATCGTTGTTGGGTTTCATGGATGCGGGAGCCTCAGGACCCAGTAATTGATTTTTCCATTGGTACAGCGTCGGCCTGCTCACGGCCAGCTTTTGTGCAATGGCTTGCGCACTTGTCTGCCGGGTGCACAGCTCGATGACGGCTGCCTGCTTTAGCGCTTGAGGGCGCGGCACGCTGCGCGCTTTGCCGACAATGCGTTTCCTCGTTTCGGGATGCAGCTCATCGACCCAGGCTGCGAGCGTATCGCGGCACGGGTATCCTAGTGCCTTCAGGGTTCCAGTCAGGCAGCGATCGTGGTCCAGGTAGTGCTGGGCGGCCACTTTCTTCTGTTCGTCTGAATACTTCGGCCTTAAAAGCACATAGCCCGCCGGCAAATCGCGGCTCTGTTCGTATTCTCGATGCCAGCTCTTAAGCGCGTTCTTTGTTGGGTACCCCAGCTGCCGAATGGTCGCTCCA
>NZ_JADOVE010000067.1:0-1699 GCF_015752225.1 Polaromonas sp. CG_9.11 | reverse complement strand
GTGCAAAAGCTCATGCAGTTGCACGGCATCCGGGCCAAGGGAAAACGGCGCTTCAAGGTGACGACCGACAGCAATCACAAGTTGCCAATCTCGCCCAACCTGCTCAACCGCGAGTTCGCTGTGGCCGAGCCTGACAAAGTCTGGGTCGGCGACATCACGTACATCGCCACTGATGAGGGCTGGCTTTACCTGGCCGTGGTGATTGACCTGTTCAGCCGCCAAGTGGTGGGCTGGTCACTGCGGGGCGACATGACCTCAACCATCGTTATCGATGCGCTGCGCATGGCCTGGTTCAAGCGCCATCCGGGCAAGCACGCCGGGGTGCTGTTCCACAGGATGAAACTATTTCGTGGCTGCTCTGGTACAACAAAGTCCGGCTGCATTCGACGCTGGCTTATGTTAGGCCGATGCAATTCGAAAGCGAATGGCTTGCCAGGCAAGCCAACTCATGAGCTCGGTTATGGAATACGCAATCCAGGGGCAAGGTCACTGAACTCTATACAACAGTCCAGTTCAAGGAGATTAGAGATGTTTTGGAGCTCATCAGCAAGCCAGATGAGCAAGATGAGCAAGATGATGATCTCAGTTGGGGAATGCTGAAGAGGCAGCATGAGTGGAGGGGAAATTTGGCGAGTCCCCCAAAAGTCCCACACGAGGAAAACTGAGGGCTAACGAAAAAGCCCTAGTACATCGCTGTTCTAGGGCTATCGTCTGGTGCGGCTGGCAGGAATTGAACCCACGACCCCTTGGTTCGTAGCCAAGTACTCTATCCAACTGAGCTACAGCCGCCAAGTTTTAAATTATAGCGTAGTTATTGCCCCTGATCGATCGCATTCAAGGAAGAAGATAAATCTCGGCTGATGCTGGCGATACGGATTTTATCAAAAATGACCACATCAAGTTTTTTTCGTTTTTAAACAAATGACGTGTTAATTAGATGGGCTTAACCGTGAACAGCGCAGGACTTACGCTAGACCAAAAAAATCGTAACCGCCAGTTCACAAAATGGTCTCTTAGCATGAAACTCTATGCCAGCCCCGGCAGCAAGCAGCCCATCGAAAAATCTCAACTGTTGGCTTGCTGCGAGGCGTTGAGTACCGCCTTCGCGAGCTGGTCGAATTGGTGGGTTTTGTCCAGAAAATCCTCGGCCCCGGCACCCAGGTAGCATTTTCGATAGATCGGGTCAGAACTGTTGCTGAAAATCACAAATGCAATATCTGGCGCGGCATGGCGTATTGCCCGCAAGACTTGTAAGCCAGACCCCCCTTCGAGTTGAACGTCCAGCACCACCACATCAGGGTAAACGGCAAGAATGCCTTCGATCGAATCCTGGGGTGTTTCGGCTTGGCCAACGACGGTCATGGCGCTGGCTCCGAGCATCAAAGCCACGCGATCCCGTATAAAAAGCGAATCGTCTGCAATAAAAATCCTTAACGATGCATTTTCCTGATCCATCACGCCAGTGTGCCGCTCATTGATGGTGGGCGCCATGCTTGTTGCCTGACAAGCACCATCGGAAAATTCCGGATGCGTTAAAGGCCTGCACCGACCATCACTAAGTCATTCCCGGCAAACCAGGCAGTATGTATAAAGGTTCCACTAGAGCGTGTTAACGCTACCGAAGCACCTCGGCAATGAGTGCAACGGTAATAAAGGCAGCAAACATCTCATCATTCTTGTCGTAGCGAGTGAACACCCG
>NZ_JADOVE010000066.1:0-1802 GCF_015752225.1 Polaromonas sp. CG_9.11 | reverse complement strand
CGGCGCGATCAGTTCGAATTGTTCACGAGTCAGTTGCATTCCTACATTTTTCCAGCAACGCCTCGGCTTGTCAATTTTGAGTTAACACGCCCTAGTGTCGCGTCACGAACTATGTGACGTTGACAATGGGGGATGGAACATTACAAAGTCACTTTGTCAGAACAAGAGAGAGCCGAGCTGCAAGACATTGCCAGCAAAGGCACCCACGCAGTGGCCAAGGTAGTGCAACATTCGTTCTGTAATTTCCCCGACCACTGAAACTGAACCTGTTTGGAAGTTTCGGGTTTTGGGATTTTTCAATTTAAGCCCTGCCAGGCCGCCGGAGGCCCCCCCCTCGTTGGCACTGACTGGCAAGCCTGGACCGACACAGAAAGAGAACGTACTTCCTATGGCCCAACGAACCCAACTTGATGACTGCAACCACCCGCTGCACGAAGCCTATGCCTGCTTGCTCGCCAATGGCCTGGACGGCGCCGGTGAAGCCTTGCGTATCCTGGTCAATGAAGCGTCCCGCATTGAACGGGCCCAGCACCTTCAGGCCAGGCCGTACGAGCGCTCGGCTCAGCGTGTCGATTACGCCAATGACTACAAGGACAAAACTGTCCTGACCCGCATGGGCGAAGTCACTTTTGAGGTGCCGCAGGTGCGCTCGGGCGGTTTTTATCCCAGCGCCCTGGAGCGCGGCAGCTGCTCGGAGCAGGCGATGAATCTGGCGCTCGCCGAGATGTACGTGCAGGGCGTGTCCACCCGAAAAGTCATCGAAGTGTTGCAAAAGCTGGTGGGGCCGGAGTTGAGCATCTCCAGCACGCAAATCAGCCGTTGCACGGCGCTGCTGGACACGGGCTTGCAGGCCTGGCGCACGCGGCCCTTGGGAATGAGACACCGTACGTGATTTTGGACGCCCGGTATGAGCGGGTGCGCGAAGCGGGCCGGGTCGTGGACTGTGCTGTTTTGGTGGCCATCGGCGTAACGGCGTCCGGCCATCGCCGGGTGCTGGGCGTGTCGGTGGCGCTTTCAGAGGCCGAGGTGCATTGGCGCGCCTTTCTGGACAGCCTGATTGAGCGCGGCCTGCGCGGGGTCAAGTTCCTCGCCAGTGACGATTATGCCGGCCTGAAAGCGGCACGCAAGGCGATGTTTCCCGGTGTGCCCTGGCAGCGCTGCCAGTTCCACCTGCAACGCAACGCGCAGGGCTACGTCAGCCGGCTGGAGCAGCGCACGCCGGTGGCCCGCCAAATACGCGGCATCTTCAATGCGAACGATGCCATTGAGGCACAGCGACTGCTCAACGCAGCGCTCAAAGACTGGCAAGTCAGCCATCCGCAACTGGCCGCCTGGGCTTCGACTAATCTGCCTGAGGGCTTTGCCGTCTTCGACTTGCCTGAGGCGCATCGGGTTCGCATGCGTACCACCAATGGTTTGGAACGCTTGAACAAGGAACTCAAACGCAGAACCCGCGTGGCCACTTTGTTCCCCAACACCGCCAGTTGCCTGCGCCTGGTCAGTGCCTTGCTGGCCGAACAAGATGAGGAGTGGATGACCGCAAAAATCTACCTCTCCATGAAACCCTGAGCATTGCTAATCACCAGCACCCAAAACCAAATCTCGGAAATTTACAGAAAAGAAGTTGCTTTATCAAGATTGACCGGCTCAAGAAGAAGTTTTTCTAACAAGGCCTGGAGCTGGCCCTGAACCGTCAGGACTCGCAGCGCGGTGAATGTCAAGCTAGTTGTCGCCTGTGAGTCTTGAATTTAAGCGGCTTTGTTGAACTCCTTGCTGCTCTCCTTTTGGTCATGCTTTTGATC
>NZ_JADOVE010000065.1:0-1843 GCF_015752225.1 Polaromonas sp. CG_9.11 | reverse complement strand
GCACGGTTTATGGCGGCTCCAAAACCTCTTTTTACCAGCCGACGCTTTATCAAAAGGGCCTCCAGCTTGGCGACGGCCACCCGGTGGACTATCTCAGGCTGGAACATCGGTTTGCGCCTTCCAAGTCTCTCGAAAAAAGCCAACTTTCGTCAGCTTCACCGCTCGACATGATCGGCCTGCGTCCAGTTGCCAGAGATTTGTCTGAATCAATTGCCGGGCTGGCGGCTGCGGCATACAAGCTGAATCGTCAGCCTAAAGAACTTTCGCCGTACCACTGGATGCTGGTGCAGTACGGGAAGGTTTTCCGCGAACTGTTCGAAGATCACGGCTCTCCGGCTGCTGTTGGAAATCAGATCTATCACGACCTGGCATTACTTGCGGAGGACCGAACCACATAAACGCGCGGATACCGAATTAAAACGAGCCGGGAAGATGCGGAAACATCCACCTGGCTCTGACCACAACCGAACTAAACAGGAGTTCAATCATGGCTGCAATGAATTTTATTGATGAAGCACGAGTCCACCTCGAAAACGAGCTTTTAGACCTAGACAACATTCTCAAAATGACAGGTGAGGCAGCTGGCGAAGTTACACCGACCTGGTTGTATGTCGTCGAAGGTCGTTTCGAGAAAATTCAGGCAAAAGCAAGGGCCTACATGATGGCGGTTCATGAACATGCGCGGCCCGTCCTGTCTTGATGGCGCCAGCCATGTAGCGAAGCGGTACTGAACCCGAATTAAGCAGATCGAACCCTTCCGTGCGGCTACGCGTGGCGGGGTTTTTGCATTGCACTTGGCTAAATCACGCGCCGTGAAAAACAGTGTTTGTGTTCCTTTAGGTGATGCACTATCATCTAAAAGAATCACCGGATACAAATTAATGCCAACTCTCAAACCACGAATTTCAATAACGCTTGAGCCTGAGCAGCTGGCAATTCTTGACCGGTTCGCAAAATCTACAGACACGCCTCGCGCTACGGTCGTTGCAGAGTTAATTGCTGCAACTTTGCCTCAGCTTCTGAAGGTTGCAGAGCTTTGTGAGCTTGCTAAAGCCGCTCCCAAGCGTCTACAAGACTCTTTAGTCCAAGACCTATCAAATGCGACGGTTGAAGTCATGGGCGGCCTCGTGAGGGCTCAAGACGACTATTCCAAGATGCTTTCCAAACTGAAGAGCGAGGATTCCGGTCCGAAAGCCAAAGGGCGCGTTTCGGGTCCGTCGCCGGATGCGAAGCGTTCGGCTGCGGATGCGAGAAAGCGCAACACCGGGCCTTCTGACCCCCACCTACTAACAGGGGGGTCAAAATAATGAAAACACCTGATGGCACACCTCTTGAACCCGTTTTCGACTGGTATCAGTACAGCTCGCCAGTTGGCCTAAAAGACCTTTTAGAGGTTCTTGAGCCTTTCACTTCAGAAAATCCTCTGGTCGTCGAATCGCCAAAGCTGAAAGGCTATGGATGGGCCTTAAAAACCGGGGGGCGTGGTGGCTCTCTTCTCATTCATTACGGCGGTAAAAATGGCGATGACCACGGCCCAAATGTTGCGGGCACTGGCTCGTTTTCTCCCAAAATCGCGGAACTCACAAGAGCAGCAAATCTGCCTCACGGAGTGGGAAGAGCAGATGTCCGATTGGACTTCCTCGCGGACTTCGCGGAGTGCCGGCTCAAGTTCATCGAAAGATGCAATCTGGCCGGAATGCGATCGACCGATACCGGATCGTGTCCAGAATCCACGCTACAGCTTGGGCGCACGGTTTATGGCGGCTCCAAAACCTCTTTTTACCAGCCGACGCTTTATCAAAAGGGCCTCCAGCTTGGCGACGGCCACCCGGTGGACTATCTC
>NZ_JADOVE010000064.1:0-2004 GCF_015752225.1 Polaromonas sp. CG_9.11 | reverse complement strand
GGGTGGCAGCTAGCATCGAGTTGGGTTCGTTGGGCCATGGAAATACGTTCTTTCTATGTCGGTCCAGGCTTGCCAGTCTGTGCCATCGGGGGGGGGCCTCCGGCGGCCTGGCAGGGGCCTGATTGAAAAATCCCAAAACCAGAAACTTCCAAACAGTTTCAGTTTCAATGGTCGGGGAAATTACAGAACGAATGTTGCACTACCTGTCGGAGGACATGCCCGGATAATTGAACAAAGCTGTTTTGATCAGTTGTTGCACCACGGCTAACCTTGCCACGGCCAGCCGATTGACTTGACCCAGCGCACAGGCTGTAGTCGTCGAATGCAGCTCATGCGACGCGCAGCGCGATCTGACGCTGCGCACTGTAGTCTCTCACGTCATAATTCCCGATGCGAGGAAGGCGCGCCGTTTTGCACCGTGCAAATCCACGTAAGAGTGATCCATAGACCCTCGGTACTGACCGTCAACGCGCCTGTTTCCAACGGGCTCGAGGTCAACCGGTTCCCAGCAGGGTGCCTTCCCCGCGCTGATCGCAGGAGCCGCCAGGTCATCCGAAGCGCCTTGGCCGCCATCACCGATCAAATGAAATTGAGCCCATGATGATTGACGACACTTCCCCCTTTATGCCCTTTTCGGACCGCACCCCCAAACCTGTGGTCACGCTCAAAGCTCGCCCCCGGCTTGCCGAGGCCGCGCTGGCCCAACTGCGCGCGGCGAGTGCTCATCCAGGCGAGGCACTTCGTCTACGCCTGGTCGACATCGACGAGGACCCGGATCAGCCCCGCACGGTGTTTGACGAAGAGGAACTCCAGAGCATGGCCCAGAGCATCCTGGCTCACGGCGTCGTACAGCCTATCGTCGTGCGCCCACCGGTCAAGGGGCGCTACATGCTGGCCTTTGGCGCGCGCCGCCTGCGCGCGTCGCGGCTGGCGGGCGTGGCCGACATTCCGGCCGTGGTGCGCCCGGCCGGGGAGGGCGGGGCAAGCGAATTTGCCGCGCAGTTGATCGAAAACCGGCAGCGCGCGGACCTGTCCAACTCCGACCTGGCCACGGCCATTGCCCGCCTGGTGCGGGATGGCTTGACGACCAAGCAGATCGCGGCCATCTGCGCGCTCAAGGACTACCAGGTGACGGCCTTTCGCCAGGCCGGGGACTTGCCGCCCGAGCTGGCTTCTCGCCTGGACACGGCCGACATGCGCGCGCTCTATGACCTGCACCGCCAGTGGAGCAAGACGCCTGCGGAGGTGATGGCCGCCTTGCCTGACGAGGGTACCTTCCTCAGCGTGACCGAGGCCCGGCGCATCATTGCCGCAATCACCGGCAAGCCGACCGGCTCCATTGTGATCGAGCGCGCTCGGGCATCCCAGGACAGCAGGCAAAACCTGTTAGGTGACGAGCCAAACGGCGAGCCAGAAGGAGAACCTGAAAAAGCTTTAGTGCGCGAGCCGATGCTCGCCAAGGCGCGAGCGCCCATCCAGGCGCCACCTGCACCCGAAGGCTTGCTGGACCAGGCCCAACCCAAAAGTGACCCCCGTTTCGTCCAGGCGAGCCAAGCTGGCGCGCCCGTGTTCATTGTGGCTGCGGGGGATGGGCCCAGTGGGCGGCTGATGGTAGACCGGCGCGCCAAAAGGGCAGGGTGGGCGCTGGTAGCCTATGCCACGGGCGCCGAGGAAGTGGATGTAGCGCAGTTGCGGATCGTTCGCATCGAGTAGGCAAGGACAGTACACCTCGCCGGCTCACAGGCATTGCCGTTGATCGGTCTTTCGTCGTTTTCGGCCTCGCCCCATGCGCCTGAAGTTTGGTAGTGCAACATTCGTTCTGTAATTTCCCCGACCATTGAAACTGAACCTGTTTGGAAGTTTTTGGTTTTGGGATTTTTCAATCAGGCCCCTGCCAGGCCGCCGGAGGCCCCCCCCGATGGCACAGACTGGCAAGCCTGGACCGACATAGAAAGAACGTATTTCCATGGCCCAACGAACCCAACTCGATGCTAGCTGCCACCC
>NZ_JADOVE010000063.1:0-2104 GCF_015752225.1 Polaromonas sp. CG_9.11 | reverse complement strand
ACCCAGAAACCCCACAAATCAAGGAGCTTCGAAACACGCAAAAAGTAGCCTGACTCACTTCACTTCAGGCGACAACTTCCTTGACAGCCACCGCGGGTGTAGCTGGGCAGGTAAAACAGCTCAATCTGATCGTGCCGCTCAACCACCCACTCCTTGACCAGGCGGCTGTGATGCACTCTAAGGTTGTCCAGTATCAGAAAGACTTTTTTGCCTGCCTCGTTGACCAGGGCCTGTAAAAATTCGATGAGTTTTTCGGCATCAAACGCCTCATCAATGATTATCCAGCGCGCCTTGCCCTGATTGGTGACTGTGGCGATCATCGAGAGCTTGTGGCGGGTGCCGCCCACAGCCATGGCTACCGGGGTTTTGCCCGCTGGCGAGAAGCTCCTACCGCGCACATCGGTATTGACCAGCGCTGTTTCATCGCCCCAGTGAATCTCAGCGCCCTCACTTCTTGCGCGTTGCTCAATGGCGGGGTATTCGCCTTCCAGCCAAGCCTGCACTGCCGCTGGGCTTTGCTCGTAAGCGCGCTTGATGGGCTTTTGCGGCGTGAAGCCCCAGCGGGTGAGGTATTTGCCGATGCTGCGCACTTGCAACCTGATGCCAAATTCCTGTTCGATGAGTTGACCGACGGCGCCGCGGCTCCAGAGGTGAAAATCCATTTTGAGTTGCTCTGGACGCGTGTCGATGATCAGGCGCTGGATGGCGTCTTCTTGTGCCTGATTGAGGACTCGACCATCACCTTTGGCACGCCCGCGCAGCCCGGGTTTGAGGGCACTCCAGCCACCCGACTCAAACAGATCAATGGCTGAGCGCACTGTCGGATAGCTCAGTCCGACCAACTGCACAATTTGCATGATCTTGATGCCCTTTTTGTGAAGCCTTGCAACCTGCTTTCGCCGCTCGTGGAGTTGCTCCAATGTCTGGTTTCTTGCGTCTTCTTTTTCCATTAATGATGGACTAGAAAATCATGCAAAGTTCAAACTTTATTGGGCCTTATCTATAAGAATGTGTTTTTTCACTATTGATCCGGCCCTGTGAAGTTCTAAGCGGCATAACGAACCCGGCGATCTTGGAAGTAGCCAATGATTCGCTGCGGGGTGCTTTCAAGCATCATCATTTGCTCATTGGTAGCCTAGCGTAATTTAGCTTTGGTTTGACCTTTCCTTTGAAAAACGTATCCCTTGCTGAGTGGTTCAATTCAAGGCAGCTAGGCAAGGCATGATCATTCGGTTGTTTTAATTCTATTTCGCATCGCAAAGGTCAACCATGGCAAGCACAGAAATCCAGGCAAGCCCGGCTGCACCAGGCGCCGCAAGCCAAACGCTGGGGCAGCGAATCAAGCGGCGGCTTTTTATTCTTTCCTTTTGCGGCCTTGGCGTGCTTTACGTTTTGACGCTGGCAAACGATCAGGTCCATGGAGCGGGGTATCGCGTCATCGAGGGGCTTCTTGCCTCGACCGTTTCGAATGCAACGGTTGCCCAGGTGTTGGGCCGCAGTTCGAACGCTGCCCGGCAAAGGGATGCCGCAGTGGCCACCGACAAACTCATGCGGGAAAAGGAAATTCTGGTGGCTTCGAGCAAAGCGCTGCAAGCCAGGGAACTCGCTTTGGTCAAATCCATCGAACAGGCCGAGGCGGCCAACGGTGCGTTGAAGCGCACGGCCCAAGTCAGGGCTGGCGCTGTGATGAAAGCCTCGAAGCGGCTTGCGCTGCGCGCTGTGACCAATGCCGCGCGCAATGTGTCGTCCGTCTTTGCCGAAGCGATCCCGGTCGTGGGAACGGGCATCATGTTGGGCGTGACGGCCTGGGATGTGATCGATGCCTGCGACACCATCAAAGACATCAACGAACTGAGCAGCGTGTTTGAGCATCCGCAGGAAGATTCGAGCAAGGTCTGCGGCATCAAGGTGCCCACCCAGCAAGAAGTGCTCAGCGGGGTGCGGGGCAACGCCAAGGCGGTTTATCAATCCGCATCGTATGCCCTGGGGTCGTCACAGAAAACGGAAAATAAAGCACTACAAGGGCGTTTCCCGAAGTCAAGCAGCACTTTTTCCTGACGACCTGCATACACGAGTCGTCTTATGCCGAAAACCAACGGGTAAA
>NZ_JADOVE010000062.1:0-2465 GCF_015752225.1 Polaromonas sp. CG_9.11 | reverse complement strand
CGCGACTCAGACGCTGTGGCATTGCAGAACGCTTCACCCCAGGCCTTCAGCTGGTGCTCAAACAACCCCTTCTCCCGGCACCAGGCATGCAGCTGTGTCGGCGTCATGGGATGCGTCTGGTTCAGCGCAAGCAAGCGCTGGGCAGGGCCCCAGGATTGGGCCGGTAAGTCGTCAGGCAGTTGCGCTGCGGGGCTATCGACTTCATGCTTTCGGTTGGACTTGCTGATCCATTTTCTCAACGTGCCTACCGGCATATTCAATTCATCGGCAACGTCCTGCACGCTGCGCGTGCCGCGTTGCCTGGCTTTGCTCAGGGCCTGTTCCTGGAATTCAGGGGAATGAAGATTTCTTGTCATAAATGGTACTCCTTTGCGGCTTTTCCGCAATCATGATGGAGCGACAACTAGTCTGACACGGGGGGGTACCCGCAGGCATCCATCGAGGACCTGGACACGCGCCCCGGGCGGGGCCTGGAGCGCAAGGCGCTCATGAGCCTGGCGTTGGGCGACTGGATTGACAGCGGCCACAGCGTGCTGATCACCGGCCCCACGGGGGCGGGCAAGTCCTGGCTGGGTTGCGCCTTGGCGCAGTACGCCTGCCGGCGTGGCCACTCGGCCCTGTACCAGCGTGTACCCCGGCTTGCAGAAGAGCTGCGCATCCGCCACGGGAACGGCACATTTGGCAAGTGGCTGCTGCAACTGGCAAAAACCGATGTGCTGCTCCATGATGACTGGGGCATGACCGGCCTGGACAGCCAAACGCGGGCCGATCTGCTGGAGATCATTGATGACCGGGCCGCCAGCAAAGCCACCATCATCACCAGCCAGTTGCCCATAGAGCACTGGCATGCCTGGGTGGGAGATGCCACGATTGCCGATGCCATTTTGGACCGCGTGATGCAGCGAAATCACCGTTTCACCCTGACGGGCGAGTCTCTACGGCAAAAGCCAAAAACGCAGCAAAAAGAAGATCAATCCGGACCCATCGTGACCGCTGCCCCTACAATTTAAGCGCGCAACACTTCACGCTGCGCGACCGGTCACGATCGACCGGAATCGTCGGTCACGATCGCCGGAATACGCAACGAGGAGTGGATGACCGCAAAAATCTACCTGTCCATGAAGCCCTGAGCATTGCCAATCACCAGTACCCAAGGCCGAATCTCGGAAATTTACAGAAAAGAAGTTGCTTTATCTAGTTTTAGTGGCTTGCAGGTAGTCTTTCTGATCGCTTACGCTGCCAGCCTTTCGATCTTCGGTCGTTTGAGTTTGCTTGCATGGTGCAAGTCGTACTGTAGTTGCATACCAGCCCACAACTCTGGACTGGTGCCAAAGGCGTCCGCAAGCCGGTAAGCCATGTCAGCAGAAATGCCCGACGAACCAGTCACGACCCGAGAGAGGGTGACCCGGTTTACTCTGAGCTTGACCGCTGCTTCAGTCACAGTAATGGTGCCCAGATATTCCCGAAGGACTTCCCCTGGGTGGGGTGGGTTGTGCATTCTGGTCATTTCAAACCTCAGTGGTAATCTTTGTAATCCACCAGCACGGCGTCCGTTCCATCGAACGTAAAAACCACGCGCCAGTTGCCATTTACGGTAAGTGCCCAGTGGCCCTTTAAATCGCCCTTCAATGGATGCAAATCCCAAGAAGGTGCCGAAAGGTCTTCAGGTTTTACCGCCTGGTCAAGAGCCGCCAACTGAAGGCGTAATTTGGCGGCATGCACCGCCTGAATGCCTGCCTTGCTGCCGGTCTCGAAAAACCGTTGCAGTCCTTTGTGTCGAAAGCTCTTGATCATTTCAGCATATTGTAGCGCGTAGCGCCACGGACTACAATAGTCATGCTGCGTTCCCGAACATTTCACAAAGTACGGCTGGAACCAGGTCGATGTATCTTTGGCTGCGCTCGATTGAGCTATGGCCAAGAAGCCCTGCCACAACATCCATATCGCCCGTGCTTGCCAGCACCTTCCCGGCGAACGAGCGTCGTCCCGAATGGCTTGAACCATCTTTGATGCCTGCTTTTTGATAGAGCTTGGTGAGGTGGCTTTGCAAGCTGTCGCACGCCTTGTAGTCTTTGTGCTCCCCCTGTCTCCAGCACCCCACAGTGATGGCCCAGCATGAGTACCAAAACATCCCGAGCCGCGTAGCGTGAGGTTGCGTTCGTGATTTTTACTAGACGGGCGAATTGGCCCTGGTTAAGCGTTTGGGCTCGTTTGATGAGATACATGACTACCTCTTGGTAATTCGACGCAGAAAGCGAATTGCAAAGAGAGGAGGGGGTGCGCCGTTACCGAATGAAGTAAGCATGAACGTAGGCCAGCCCTGTTCATGTCGATGTCCATATCCTCATCATGAATGATGTGTTGTCGGAGGATAAAGCAACTTCTTTTCTGTAAATTTCCGAGATTCGGTCTTGGGTACTGGTGATTGGCAATGCTCAGGGCTTCATGGAGAGGTAGATTCTTGC
>NZ_JADOVE010000061.1:0-2732 GCF_015752225.1 Polaromonas sp. CG_9.11 | reverse complement strand
TGCGTATTCCAGCGAACGTGAACGCTCATTCCAGGATGGTGAACGGCGATTCCGGGCAACGTGAACGCTGCGGCGGTGTTGATGTGTTGTTACGCGCTCAAATTGTAGGCTGAGGTGGTTTTTCAGCTTGGTGAATCCTTTCGTCGTGTGTGTTTGTCGGTTTTTTGGCGCCCCGTCATTAGCCCGTCTACTCCTTCAAATCGGCCGCATTGGGTTTTCCTGCGGCCGGCTTTTTTCTCAAAGACTCCCCCGTGATCGTCAAGCGGTGATGGTTCTGCATCAGCCGGTCAAGCATCGCGTCGGCCATCGTGGCGTCGCCAATCCACTCGTGCCAGTGCTCAATGGGCAGCTGGCTGGTGATAATCGTGGCCCGGCTTGATGCCCTGTCATCAACAACCTCCAGCAAGTCTGCCCGGGTCTGGCTGTCCAGAGCCGCCATCCCCCAATCATCCAGAAGCAACACATCGGTCTTGCGAATCTGCTCCAGCCACTTGCCGAACGTGGCGTTGGTGTGGCGAATACGCAGCTCTTCACCCAGCCGGGGAACGCGCTGGTAATGCGCACTGAAGCCGCGCCGGCAGGCGTGCTGCGCCAGGGCACAGGCCAGCCAGGACTTGCCGGCCCCGGTGGGGCCCGTGATCAAGACGGCATGGCCGCTTTGTACCCAATCGCCCAATGCTAGAGTCATGACAGTGCTGCGCTGGACGCCGCGCCCGGCGCGGCCGTCAACATCTTCAATGGCCGCTTGCGGGTATTTCAGTCGCGCCTGCTTGAGCAGGCGTACCTGACGGCGGTCTTGGCGCCAGTGCATTTCACGGTCGACCAGCAGCGCCAGGCGCTCCTCAAAGCTCATCGAACTCACGCCTGCCTGGCTGAGTTGATCCTGCAGGCCCGCAGCCAGTCCTTCGAGCTTCAATTCGCGCAGTTGCGCCAAAGTGGTGTTCATCATCATGGTGTTTCTTTCAATTTGTTGCTTACTGGTAATAGCCGGGGCCGCGTACATGGGCGTGCTGAGGGCTGGTCCACTCGGGCGCCTCGGCTTTTTGCAACTGATCGCCGCGGTTGACGAGGATGTCCTTGATATGGCTGTATTTGCTGGTGCCCAGTTGCAGCGCAATCAGGCACGCTGCCTCCAGACGGGCTGCGCTGTAGCGCCGGCTCAGTGAGAGCAAACCCAGACAGGCCCGGTAAGCGTGTTCAGGGTGGCGCTGACGCTCCAGCAGATGACGCACCGTGCGCACTGTGGCCACCCCGATCTGCTCGCCCCAGGCAATCAAGCGGTCCGGGCTCCACTGTGCGTGGGCCCGGTGGTTCTCGGGCATGTGCTCGTCGGTGGTGGTAAAGCCGCCGCGCCGGCTGTTCCTGGCGTGGCTGGCCACACGTTGACCACGATTGAGGATTTCCAGCGCGTTGCGGGTTACGCGCAATTCCAGCGTCTGGCCCACCAGCGCGTGGGGCACGCTGTAGCGGTGGCCTTCGAACTCGACGTGGTAATCAATGTGCACCTTGACCGTCTTGAAGATCGCCAGTTCAAAAGCCTCCAGCGGTAGCGCCATCAGAGCCGGGGCGTCAATGGCTGCAAACACGCTGGCTCTGGAGCCCGGCAACTTCTGAAACGGCTTGTTGTTCAAGTGCTCCAGTAAAGGGGCCATGGCTGCGTTGACTTCATGCACCGTATGAAACGCTTGATGACGCAGCCGTGCCATGATCCAGCGCTCCACGATTTGCACCGTGGACTCGGCCTTGGCCTTGTCTTGCGGGTGGTAGGCGCGAGCCGGCAGTATGCTGCAGCCGTAGTGCACCGCAAAGTCCAGCACGGTGTCGGTGGCCCGCGGCTCGTAGCGACTGGCCTGTGCAATGACGGCACGTGGGTTGTCCGGAACAATCAGCTGCGGCACACCGCCGTAGAAGCCGAGCGCCCTGCAGCACCCTTCGAGCCAGTCGGCGGTGGTTTGCGCTGGCGTTGCCCAAGCAAACGCGTAGCCCGAGGCGCCCATGGCCGCCACGAAGATGTTGGCCTTGCCCCCACCTGACAGCGCAATGGTGGGGCCGGCATAGTCGATGAAGAGCTTGTCGCCAGCGCGGTGCACCTGGCGCATCGAGCGCTTGAGCGTCCTGGCAAAGCGGCGGTAGCTCTCGCAGAACTGAGAGTATCGGTAAGGCTTGACCTCACCGTCCTCGGCCCATTGGCCGCAGTATTCCTCCCACAGCAGCATCAACGTGACGCCTTTGCCTCGCAGCTCCACGTGGACCTGGCCGTAGTCGGGCGGGGCGTAGACGACCGGGCTTCTTGCCGGGCCCAGCAGTTGGCGCTCCAGCGCTCCTTCGTCCATGGCCGCGATGGCTGGCCAATCAAGCCCGGCAGTGCTGGCGAGCTTGACGTATTTGGAGATGACGCCTTTGGAGAGCTGAAGCGACGCGGCAATCTGCTCGTAGGGCAGCTTGGCGTCCAGGGTCAAACGGAGTATTTCCTTGATCTTGCGCATGGTGATCTTTCGGGCGGGCATCTGGCTTCCTGCAATTAAATGCAGTGAGGCTACCTACCCGCCAGGGTGGTCTTGACTTGCGCAACTTCACTTTCAACCCAGGCCAGAGCCGCGTTCACGATGACTGGAATCGCTGTTCACGCCAGCGGAATCAGCGTTCACGCGCCCGGAATCGGTCCCCGCGAGCTACTCATTCCAGCGTTCACGTTCACTGGAATGGCTGTTCACGTTCGCCCGGAATACCCA
>NZ_JADOVE010000060.1:0-2929 GCF_015752225.1 Polaromonas sp. CG_9.11 | reverse complement strand
CGAGTCCAGGCTGACCGCTTCAATGCGCACGCGCATCAGGCGCTCGCGCTGCAGTTTCTCGAACACCGTGCTCAGCACGCCTGCCTTGGCCCAGCTGAGTATTCCGGACCAACGTGACCGGTGATTCCGGGATCGTGACCGACGTTCCGGTGAACGTGACCGGGAGGATTCCGGCAACGTGACCGCTGATTCCGACGAACGTGACCGATGTTTTTGGTCACGCCTGTCGGCACGGCGGTATACGCTGTCGGCACGGTGTTGCGCATAAACGAAACCGGGCGTGGCGTGTAGCTTCGATGCTTTTTGCAAAGAAACACATGCCCGCCTTAAGGATCAATATGCGCAAACTGGGGTCTGAGGTGCAGTGGAACCGTAAAAGCAGTTAAGAGGCCAAGATAGATGGTCAAATAGGGTGAGGCCCAATTACATTGGCTTTTTGGTTCTTGGCCGCGTCATGGGGAGGTGGTCAAGTGATGTATACCCATCTTGGCCATCAACTCCATGAAAATTGCCCGACTCTACCTACGCGTCAGCACCGACGAACAAGACCTTGCTCGCCAAGCCGACATCGAGCACAGCGCGCGCCAGGCCGGCTATTACATCGCTGGCGTGTATCGTGAAAAGGCGTCCGGCGCACGTGCTGATCGTCCCGAACTGCTGCGCATGATTGCTGACCTGCAACCGGGGGAGGTGGTTGTGGCCGAGAAGATCGACCGCATCAGTCGACTGCCGCTGCCTGAGGCCGAGCGGCTGGTCGCCTCGATCCGCGCTAAAGGCGCGCGTCTGGCCGTGCCTGGCGTGGTCGATTTCACCGACCTCACAAAGGCTACTGATTCTGTAACCTGCATCGTGCTGGAGTCGGTGCAGGAATTGCTCCTCAAGCTGGCCCTGCAGATGGCCCGCGACGACTACGAGACACGCCGCGAACGTCAGCGCCAAGGTGTGCAGCTTGCCAAAAATGCCCATAAGTACGCCGGGCGTATCCCCGACACAGCGACTCACGAGCGCATCGTTGGGCTACGCCGCACCGGCTTGACAATCAAGCGCACGGCTGAACTTGCCGGCTGTAGTACCAGCCAAGTCAAACGAGTATGGGCCCTCCAACGTCAACCAGCTGGGGCCTGACCCCATGCCTGTTGGCTTTCTCACTCCCGCGCAGCGCGAGAACTATGGCAGCTACACCGGGGCGCCATCGCCCGAGGACCTGACACGCTATTTTCACCTCGACGATGCCGATATGGCGCTGATCGCATCCAAGCGTGGAGAGCACAACCGGCTCGGCTTTGCTGTGCAACTCGGCACGGTGCGCTACCTCGGCACCTTCCTGGACGATCCAATGGAGGTGCCGACGCCCGTGCTGCAGACGCTGGCCAAGCAGCTGTATGTTCCATTTTTCAACGCCATCCAGGCCTATGGCGATGGCCGCCAACGCTTGCAGCACACGCAAGAAATTTGCGCCCATTATGGCTACGTCGATATCACCAATCCTCGGGTAGGCTGGCGTTTGACGCGGTGGTTGTATGCGCTGTGCTGGACCGGCACGGACAGGCCTGGCATGTTGTTCGAGCGGGCAACAACCTGGCTGGTGACGCACAAAGTGCTGCTACCGGGATGCAGCATCCTCGAACGGCATGTGGCTCGTCTGCGCAACCGCGTGGAGGAGCGACTGTGGCGTTCACTGGCCAGCAGCATCAGCACGCACCAGCAGGCCCAGCTGGAGGGACTGCTGAGCGTCACTGCGGGAACACGAAGTTCTCTGCTGGATCGTCTTCGCACGGGTCCGGTCATGGTCAGCAGCGTCTCGTTGGTTCAGGCCTTGGAGCGGCTGAACTCGGTTCGCGATCTGGGGGTCAGATTGCCTGCCTCGGCACGGATTCCAGCCGCCCGTGTGGCCGCTTTGGCTCGGTTCGCGGGCGCGGCCAAGGTCAGCGCGGTCGCCAGGTTGCCCAACCTGCGGCGCCTGGCCACGTTGGTGGCTTTTGCGCATTGCCTTGAAGCCTCGGCACAGGATGATGTCCTGGAAGTGCTGGAGGCGCTGCTGCGCGAGCTGTTCGGCGAGGCAACCCGAGCCGAGAAGAAGGCCCGTCTGCGCACGCTGAAGGATCTGGATCGGGCCGCGGCGATACTGGCCAGTGCTTGCCAAATGTTGCTCGACCCCGAAATTTCGGACGCCGAACTGCGCACCAAACTATTCGGCAATATCCCACGCCAGACGCTCACGCAAGCCGTCGATGGCGTCAAAGCCTTGATCCGGCCCGCCAGCAACGTGTACTACAGCGAGTTGCAGAGCAAATACCGAACGGTTCGGCGTTTCTTGCCAATGTTGCTCAAGCATGTGCATTTCGGCACCAATGTGGCGGGCGAGCCGCTTGTCGCGGCCATTGATTGGCTGCGAGTCAATCTGATGCTCAAAAAGCCCGCCAGCGCCGCCCCGCGGGAGGTGGTTGGCAAGGCCTGGCAGTCGCATGTTTTTAGTGGTGGTGAGGAGGATGGCGTCGATCTGCGTGCCTACACCTTTTGCGTGCTGAACAAGCTGCAAACTTCGCTCAAGCGCCGCGACGTGTTTGTAGCGCCGAGCTGGCGGTATGCCGATCCGCGTGCTGGCCTTCTCGATGGCGCCGAGTGGCAAGCCACTCGCCCCATCATCTGTCGCACGCTGGGCTTGTCGGTCAAGCCCGAGCCCATGCTGGCCGCCTTGGCCAGCGAACTGGACCTGACCTATCGCGGCGTGGCGGCACGGCTGCCAGGCAACAAGGCGGTGCGCTTCGAGACGGTTGCGGGCAAGCAAGAGCTGGTGCTCAGCACGCTTGACATGATGCAAGAGCCGCCATCGCTGCCCCGGGTGTCAGAATTGTTGTCGCATCCAATTCTTTGATGGCTAACTGCCCGACAGCTTCATTTCATGACCAGAACACCGCATTCACA
Source organism: Polaromonas sp. CG_9.11 (assembly GCF_015752225.1). Lineage (NCBI taxonomy): Bacteria > Pseudomonadati > Pseudomonadota > Betaproteobacteria > Burkholderiales > Comamonadaceae > Polaromonas > Polaromonas sp. CG_9.11. The sequence goes on along the minus strand of NZ_JADOVE010000060.1, from coordinate 4 downwards.
TCAC
>NZ_JADOVE010000059.1:0-3224 GCF_015752225.1 Polaromonas sp. CG_9.11 | reverse complement strand
AGTCAAGGAAGCTCAGCCCACCCTCGGCAACCATCAGACACATGCCTGTGCACTGTCAAGTCGTTGTTTCTAAATGAGCTTTCTCTTAAGGTAGTGCCATTGGGTCCTAACCCGGCATTGCATTGGATCGGCTTCGCCGCCCACTGAATTCATACGTTACTCGTAGCGAATCAAGCGGTATACAAGAGCTCCTGGAAAAACAACAGTTTGCGCTCGTCCAGCAAGCATCTGACGCTATGGTTACGGTAGCGCAGTGCTCGCCTCTCACATTTGGTACGGCGCAACTCGCGGTGCAGCGAAGCGGTCGCCATGCAGCGGGCGCGATGTCCGGGTTGCATCCAAGGCCTCGCAGCCCCATACTGTTTCGTCTACTCCAGCATTTGATCGGACGGCTTCGCCAGTTAATTTCAGGTTAGGCCTCAACAGCGAAGTAGTGTTTCAACCAGGAGAAAATACCATGCCACAGTATTTAATAGAACGTGAGATATCCGGTGCTTGCAACATGTCTGGCGATCAGCTTCGGGATGCGTCCAAGCATTCCAATGCGGTTCTTGCTGAGCTAGGTCCTGACATTGAGTGGGTTCAGAGCTATGTCGCTGGTGACAAGATCTACTGTATTTACAACGCTCCCAGTGAGGATCTTATTCGCTGCCATGCGGAAAAAGCTGGACTGCCAGCAAACAAGATCACTCCAGTCAGCGTAGTCATTGATCCATCTACGGCGCAGCCATAGGTCAGGCTTAACCCAGCATTGCAGCCGACCGCCTATGCCAGCGGCGGCTGAATTCAGGCGTTATATCCCGCCAGGTTGTTGACAGAAGCAACGACGGGCAGGCGAGAAAATAATGCGCCTGCGCAAGTCCTCGCGATTTCATTAGTGACGATCTGTCAAGTCGCACCAGGCTTCGTGGAACTGGCTTCGATACGCATCTAATCCTTCTAGGAGACAACCATGCGCATTCCTTCCCCATACTGGCTGCTTGCCCTGGGCGTGGCGGCCCCCTGTGCCGGAGCGCAGGCCGTCGACACCTTTGCGCCCGCAGGCGCCAAGGCCACGCTCAGCGTCGAGTATGTGTATGAGTCGGCTGGCAAGAAGCAGGACAGAAACGACCTGCGCGAATGGGGCTCTAAGCGCAACGTAAGCATGGTGGCCGACCTGGTGAGTCAAGCGCCGCTCCCGCTCCCCACGATACAGGCGCTCGATGCGGCGCAAACCGCCAAGCTCGACAAGCAGGCTGACCAGATAGAAAAGATGCACACCGACATGGCCCCGATGACGGCCGACATCGGGAAGATCATGGCCCAGTGCGGCGAAGATGAGGCCTGCGTCACGCGTGCGATACAGAAGATGGGCGCTGCGATGGCGGGCACGCCCAAGGCGGACGCCATGCTCAAGTCCGGCAAGGAAACTGCGCGAGCGGTTCAGCCCGGCCCGGCGCGTTACCAGACCTGGATCGCCACCGCCCAAAGTGGCAGCTACGTGATCAATGAAACCTCGCTTTCAGTGCTCGCCGATCCGGCTTGCCAGCCCACGCTGCGCTGCACGCGCAACGAAGTTCGCAAGGGTTCGGGCGCCCTGCCGTCTCGATCCGCCACTTCGAAAGATGTCGGCTTGTTCTACGCGGTCGAAGTTGACTCGGTAAAGAACACGCTGACTGTCGACCCGCAGGGCCCGCCGTTTCCACTACCCTACACCGAGACTATTACCACCGACCAACCCGCACGCTACCAAGAGGTACCCCAAGCCAAGGGGCCTCAGCCCAAGCAACTGTTGTTTCGCGAGATCGCCTATGGAAACAACAAGCCGTTCACCGTGGCGCTCAAGGGTGGCTGGCGCAGCCAGTCGGGCGAACAAGTGGTTCAAGTAAAAGATGGGGGCGGCAAACTCACGATGCGCTGGCGCTTTCAGGCACCGTGACCAGTGACTGCCATCAACGAAAGAAACATAACCCTGCCTTGCAGCGGCCGTGCTGGAGCGCGCCGCTGAAGGCGACGTTATGCGTCTTCAGTAGCGATAGCGAAGTTGGGCCAGCAATAACGCGTCGCCTTCGACTTGGTAAACCATGCGCTGTTCGTCTGTAATCCTGCGAGACCAAAAACCTGACAAGGCATGCTTCAGCGGTTCGGGCTTGCCAATGCCTGATAAGGGTTCACGTTTGGTTTCCAGGATGAGATTGTTGATGCGCTCGACCATTCGTTTGTCTTGCTTCTGCCAATACAGATAGTCCTCCCATGCCTCATCGGCAAAAACCAACCTCACTTTGTCAGCGCCTTTTCCACACCCTTGCCAGCGATCAGCTGGGCTGCGGCGCAGAGCAGGCGCTTGGCATTGGCCGGGCTACGCAGGAGGTAAGCCGTTTCTTCAAGGGCTTGAAAGTCCTCCAGGGAAAGCATTACAACGGACTGTTCGCCGTTTCGAGTAATGATCAAAGCTTCATGGTCATTACACACACGGTTCATGGTGCTGGCTAGATTTGCGCGTGCGGCAGAATAGGTAATGGCATCCATTGCGGGACTCCTTGTTTGTACGTTTTATTGTACAATAAAAAATTGAGCGGGTGCAGCCAAGATGTCCGATTTCAGTTAGGTTTGTGGAAATTCACCCATGCCAATCCTTATGCCCAAGGTAATGCTGGCGAATGCCCTGCCTGCGCTTCCAGCTATGCTTTTTGTAGCACCGGCGCTTTCGGGTTGCGCCAGGCGTGTCGGTTCCAGCACCAAGGTTCTAACCCGGCATTGTGCGTATTCCGGTGAACGTGACCGCTGATTCCGGCAACGTGACCGGCATTCCGGCGAACGTGACCGGGGGTCGGTGTTGCGCGTTTTGATTTTATGCCGGCTTGCTTTCCCGGCTGTTTTGCCCTTCTGTGGAATTGAATCTTTTGAACGAATAGGCCCCTGCCAGGCCGCCGGAGGCCCCTGAGCGTGGTGGCTTAGTAATCGGTGCTCCCTTGCGCTGGCAGGCTTTTTTTGCGCAGAGATTCGCCGGTCAGCGTGAAACGGTGATGGTTTTGCATCAGGCGATCCAGCATGGCATCCGCCACAGTTTGGTCACCTATCCACTCATGCCAGTGTTCAATGGGCAACTGGCTGGTGATGACGGTGGCCCGCTGGCTGGCCCGGTCATCGATGATCTCCAGCAGATCGGCCCGGGTTTGACTGTCCATGGCGGCCATGCCCCAGTCGTCGAGCAGCAGCACGTCGGTGTTTTTGAGCGTGTCCAG
>NZ_JADOVE010000058.1:0-3343 GCF_015752225.1 Polaromonas sp. CG_9.11 | reverse complement strand
GGTGGGCCGCTCTGCCCCATTCCAATACACCCTGGAGCCGGCCACGAAATTCGAGCCATTCACCGTCAGCGCAAAACCGGCGCTGCCTGCTGCCGTGCTTGTCGGCGACAGCGAACTCAGCACCGGCACCGGATTGCTTGGCGGCGAGGCACTGTTGACGGTAAACGACAGCACCGCCGAGACGCCGCCGCCCGGTGCCGGTGTCACCACGCTGACTTGCGCGGTACCTGCAGACTGCAGGTCGCTGGCAGGAATCGACGCCGAGAGCTGCGTGACGCTCAAGTAGCTGGTGGGCCGCTCTGTGCCGTTCCAATACACCTTGGAAGCCGGAACAAAATTGCTGCCCCTCGCCGTCAGTGAAAAGCCAGCTCCGCCCACGGCGGCGCCCGTTGGCGCAATCGAGGACAGGATGGGCGCCGGATTGCTCGCGGGCGGTGGCGATGTGCTCGTGACCGCTGCGGACACTTCCGCCGACTGTGCACTTTCGGTAGCCGTATTGGCCCCTGTGACGGTGTAGAAATAAGTTGTTCCCGCAGCGAGTCCGGTATCAGTAAAAGAAGGCGAAGTCAGCCCCGCTCGATAGGCTGTTGTGCCTTGGGCATTTGCCGCCAGGCTGCGGTAGAGATTAAAGGCGGTTGCCCCTATTGGCGCAGTCCAGCTCAGGTTGATCGCCTGGCTAGCCGCTGTCGCCTGTACATTGGTGGGCGTGCGGACAGGCGCTGCTCCAAATCGGGCCAGCACGTTGCGAGTGGCCTGCTTGGCGCTTTCTTGTTCAACGTTTCGATTGCCATAGTTGTCTATTCCCCAACTCCACTGGTTGGAGCCGGTTGCAAATACGACTGAGCCGCTTTCGGTCGTGTACGTGGCCATGTGGGAGTTCCCCCATGGGTCGGGTGACTCTGCAATTTTTCGAAGTTGAGGCGGCGAATACCCATTGTTGACAATCGTGTCGGTTTCATACCCTAGCAAGCCGGAAAATCTGGAGGCGTTGCTCGCGCCAGTGCCCGCATAAACCCAGCTTGTTGCATCTGATACCACGATGTCCCCATTAAATGGGTCTCCGTGGTACATCACTCCGACCAGGCCGTTTTCAGGCTGGGCAACGCTGTCGTTCACCCCGAAAATGGCATTCAGGTCACGGTATCGGATCGTGATGAACTTGTCGTTCGACGGGTCGCTGTCGATCGCAAAGGGGTCCTGGGTTTGCGCGGCCTCCTTGTATGCGACCATGGTGCGATTGGCTTCGCCCTTTGAACTGGGTTCAAAGCGGACCTGCCAATACGCCTCGTTGGATGCGAAAAAACCCAGGTGCACACCTTGTTCCTGCGCGGCATGTGCAGCGCTTTTCATTTGGTAGGACCAGTATTCGTCATGGCCTGCAACAAGAAAAGCTCGATGGTTGAGCAGTTGAGCGCCATTGGTGTGCAAATCAAGATTGGACAGATACGTAACGTCGTAGCCTTCGCGTTCTAAGAAGCGCAAAAAGTTGATTTCATGGTTAAGAAATTGACCCGCACCCCCGCGGTACCCTTCCCTGGCGTACGGACGGTTGAATGAAACTTTGCGCGCTGGATCGCTGTTGACGCTGTTATAGGTGTAAAGCGATTTGCCGCCCCAGTTGTTATAAGCTTGGGAAGTGGTAACAGTCGACTGGTAAACATAGGTCGAGCGCGATGAATCGTCACGCACCACGAAAACCATGTAACTTTGGGTTCCCGAACTGGGCGTGAGCTTCACCAGATAGATACCAGTGGCCCAGTCGGTCTTGTCAGCCGTCTGTGGAATCGTGATGCGGTGGGATTCGGCCCAGTCGCATTCAATGAGGCCTGTGACTGAATCGGGCTGCGGTATGGGCTGACTTTTCCCCGGCAACGTCACCGAAGTCATCAGTCGGGCACCAGCGCCCGCATACCAGCCCATCCGGTAGATGGCAAGCGTATAGGTTGGCGCGCTGGTGTTGACAAAAAACCGTATGGTCTCCCCGCGGTTCACGCTGGTGTGAGATGCATAGCCTTCAACCGTCGGGGTGCTTGATGGCGCCGTTATTTCCCAATCCGGCGAACCAGGCTTTGAATTTTCAGTCTGGATCACATTTTGTTGGGCCCAAACGAAGTTGCAGCACAGCCAAAACAAGCAAAAAATACTTGAGAGACGTACTGAACATTGCATAAGACACTTTCTTTAAAGACAAGTCACATGGCGATACTGTTCATTTGAGTCGCTTAGCCGATTCATGCCCATCCCTGAAATTCCGAAACGCTGGAGTAAAAAAGGTATGAAAATTTATAAGCACTGTTGACATAAGAGAAAAGTAATTTTTCGATTTTTTAATCGACATTCTTCTGATTAATCCGGCCGCGCAGGCCTTGGCCGCTCTCGGGCGGCTCTGGTTGCAAGACACAGGGACTGACCGCTGCGCCGGGCTTGCCTGTGTGCTTCATGTTGACGGGAGGCCCGGCAGCAGACATCACACCCGGGCCCTGGTTAAAACGGGAGTGCTCACCTTGGAACGGCACGGCGCGCGCAACTGGCTGCCGAAAGCCGACAGTTCCTGAAAACGCATAGGTTTGACGAGTAAAAAAGGGCTTGGGTCGAAAAGACACCGCACATGACGCAGCAAAGCGCCAGGTTCAGCGCTTGAGCGTGTTTCAGAACCTCCTAGGCAAGCGCTGTGGTACGCAAGGTCAGCGTCCTACACCGCGGGATGCGTCTTGCTGGCAAAAACGACCAGGGGTGAGCCATAGACTGATTGAATGCTTTCGCTGGCCTCAAAGTGGCGAGCGCATTTTGTTCCGTCTAAAAGGAGTTTTTTATGTTCAAAAAGTCTTCCACGAAAGTCATTCCGCTGACTCTTGCGGTCACGGCAGCATTGATGATGGGCGGCATGGCCCAAGCGCAGACCGGCAGTTCGGGCGGCGCGCCCATGACCGGCTCAGGTGTACAGGGCTCACCAGACGCTTCCGGTGCGGGCGCGGGCATGGGCAGCAAAGGTGCTGCGGGAACGGGCATGACCGGTTCAGGCGCCACGGGCGCCAGCGGCTCGCCCATGACCGGCTCGGGTGTACAGGGCTCACCAGACGCTTCCGGTGCGGGCGCGGGCATGGGCAGCAAAGGTGCTGCGGGAACCGGCAACGGCATGACCGGTTCACGCCCCGCGGGCGCCAGCGGCTCGCCCATGACCGGCTCGGGTGTACAGGGCTCGCCTGATGCATCCGGCCCGGGCGCGGGGATGGACAACAAGGGTGCGGCGGGGACCGGCAAGGGCATGACCCATTCGGGCACCAAGCCTGGGACTGGCTCGCCGATGACTGGCTCCGGCGTGCAGGGCTCGCCAGATGCTTCC
>NZ_JADOVE010000057.1:0-3747 GCF_015752225.1 Polaromonas sp. CG_9.11 | reverse complement strand
TGCCGAGTTTTATGTAGAGCCTGACGGCGCGAATGCGGTCTTCGTAAGAATACATGAACTACTTTCAAGTAGTCCAAGTTTTCCGCCGCACCCCCAGGTGGTCAACTTTCGGTCGGCGACAACAGTTGATGTTTGAAGTGGCAAGCCAACCGCACGGTGTCAGTGGAAAAAGGCACGTGGGTGCAGGTGCAAAAACTCGATATTCCCGATGAAGGCCAGACGGTGTGGCTGCGCAATGTTGGACTGGTCAAACTGTTTCGGACGCGACTAAAAGACCAGTTGCGCCATTACGTGGTTGGCCTGCTAGACGCCGATGGCTACAACACCTTCGGGCGTGCGGACTTCCAAAAGCTGCACGACCAGCATTGGAAGATCGAGCAATACCACCGCATGCTCAAGCAGGCATGCAACGTCGAGCGCTTCCAGGTGCGCGGCAAAGTGCCCATACTGAACCATATTTTTGCGGCGCTGTGCAGTTTTGTGCAGTTGCAAGAAATGCAGTTCACCCACGCCATCGTCAACGCCTACCAATGGAAGACAGAATTGTTTACCAATGTAGTCGCCGCTTTTGTCACAGGCTTCATTCCTGGCAAAGACCACTTGAATCCACAATTTCGTGCAGCTGTCAATGCGTAAGTCCTAAATGCAATCCAAACAACAGCAGCAATGCCCTTATATTGACGACGCCAAGTAGTGCAGTTAACCCGGACAAACCTGTGATGTAGTGCTTTAGTCATTTGGCTTTAATCACCAGTTGATTGTCAACCGACTGAACACCGCTGAACGTTTTGGCAATCGCCGCCGCCCTTTCCCGCACAAGGTCTGTAGGCACGGTGCCTTTCAATACCACTGCCCCGTCTTTCGTATCAACATTGATTCGGAAAAATTTGATCTCCGCGTCTTTCAGCAGCTCCGACGAAATTGCAGTAGTTATTGCCAAGTCATCGATCTTGTTGATGGCTTTATTTGCAAACACATTGGCAGAGGATTCGGCATTTTCGGTGGCATTTTTCAGTGCATCACCTGCTTTGGCAAATATAGCCTCGGTTTTAGCCTTCACGTCAGCGCTTGACTGCTCACCCTGAACTCTTGCCTCTGCGGCAGCCTTTTCTGTCTTGCCAATCGCTAAGTCAAGCTTTTGACCGGCCGTTTGATTGTCGTCAAGCTTATTGCATCCACTTAGAGCCATTACGATGGCCAGCGACGTGACAACGAAGAAGCCTGTGTGCCACCCAAAAACAGCAAGGGTTGTACTTTGCGAATGTATTTTTTTCACGAAATAACCTTTTCATCGATTAAAAATCCCAAAAATCATGCCGTAAAACTAATTTTTTAACCTTGTTTTCTCGCCATTTGTGCCACCCGCTAACCGTCAGCGGTGGCACATAGGCGAAAAACAAAGAATCCGTTACTCATGCGTAAATTCTTGCTAGGCAGCATGAGAACCATTTCGTGTCAAACTCAATCCTTGAAATTCTTCATGTCTTCACAGTATTGAGTCATCGGCACTCGCAGCCGATGCATTTCATTTACTCTGCCCCGATTCAGCAGAACATTCAAGCCGTCACAATCCATCCTTCCAGCGTATCCATGTCAGCAGGCAAACCATATCCAGGTGCGCCTTGTTGCGCTGCCCAAGCGGCCTGCATCAGGCACAACACAGCGTCCAGGCTGTCGCCGCTTCCATCATCGACCAAGGCATCGCGCTGCGCATGGCTGACCTTCAAGCGCAAGCCCAAACGTGTCTGCCCATGCTCCAGTGCAGTGATCAGGTCTTTGCGCGCAATAAGCCGCTCAGGAGTCTGTTTGACCCTGTCATCGCTTTTGTAAGACCGATTTCCCAATACTTCGCGAGCCAACATCCCAGGATACCCTTCTAGCGCATTGCGCCTGGTGTCACCTGGGTGAAGACCGGGAATGTTGACACCAGCAGCTACAAGCCGTGGAATGCCTGCGTGAAGCATGAAGGCGACCGGTGGGTTTACCCACTTCATGGAGGGACTGGCACCAGATGGTATGTCAGTCGCGCGATGGGCAAATTTTTTTCCGATAGGGCGGGCATCGCAAAATGCTGCAAACGTGTTGCGAATCTCAAGCCGGCTCAAACTGGCATAGTGATTCATCGACTCAATCCACTGCGTAGGCCAGCCCAAGTGTTTGAGAAGTTCGCGCGGCAATCCGAAAGGGAAATCAAACGCCCCAAGCCACTGGCGGTCTTGGCGCAACCATTGATCAAATGCATGTAGCGAATCAAGGCGTTCCAGCACTGATAGAAGTACGCGGCCTTTCAGCGAGGTTCCCGAAGCCATCACAATCGGTTTGCGTCGGGTAGGACTGCTGGAAAAATCGCATCCAACCAATAATTCGGGAATCAAACCAGGCGTTCTCATCGTATCCTTGCGCCGCTGAGGTAGTTCGCTCAGGAGCAACCACGGGCTCGCTGGCTATTTTTCAGGCCCGACCGATGATGGAAGCCGTGGCCATCAATTCCTCAAGGAGGGCCATGGACACTTTGCCGGACGCGGCATAGGGATCAAGTTCGGCCTTCTCGGAATATTTCAACAAGATGGAATGGTTCAGCTTGAGCAAGTTGACAGTTCCCATGGTCCATCCGCCAAAACGGCGTTCTGAAATTTCCTCAAAATCCAGCAGCACCACATCCTTGTGGCGCGGGTCTTTCAAGATATGCCCATACAGTTCACTCACAGCCATGCGTCCGCCTTCAATGGCCTGCAGAAAAATGCCCCCTCCGTAGCAGAGAATGCCGGTAATTCCCAGTGCCGGGTTGTACTGGCGGGAGTGAGCCAAGATGCTGGAGATGGTTTCGTCGCCCATGTCCACAGCGCGACTTGCATAGAGCAAACGAACCAGCATGGATTCAACCTTTTCTTGGAATAAGTGCGAGAAATTCGCGGCGCAAGGTCGAGTCCTTGAGAAACACGCCGCGCATGACTGAATTAATCATCTTGCTGTCCATGTCCTTGACGCCACGCCAAGCCATGCAGTAATGGCTTGCCTCCATGACGATGGCCAGGCCGTCAGGCTGGGTTTTTTCCATGATCAGGTCAGCCAGTTGCACTACAGCTTCTTCCTGAATTTGCGGACGTCCCATGACCCATTCGGCCAGGCGCGCGTATTTGGACAAGCCGATCACGTTGGTATGTTCGTTGGGCATGACACCAATCCATATTTTGCCGATCACCGGGCAGAAATGGTGTGAACAAGCACTGCGAACGGTAATGGGTCCGACGATCATCAACTCGTTCAGGTGCTCGGCATTGGGAAACTCGGTGATATTGGGCGCTGCTACGTAGCGTCCATTGAAGACTTCGTTCAGGTACATCTTGGCAACCCGGCGTGCTGTGTTGCCAGTGTTGTGATCACCCACAGTGTCGATAACCAGACTGTCCAGAACGCCTTGCATCTTGGTCTCCACCTCATCAAGCAAGCGCTCCAGTTCGCCAGGCTCAATAAAACTGGATATGTTGTCATTCGCATGAAAACGCTTACGTGCCTGGACCAGGCGTTCGCGTATCTTCATGGAAACGGGCACTCCCTCGTCTGTCACATCCTGAAGGGTTGTAGTAGTTTTCATAAGCATGGCAGATATTACCAGCCCCCTTTAAACATGTCTTGAATGTGGAAAAATAAGCTCGCGGATTCAAGAACAAACTGCATCGTTAAGGAAACGGGTGGGCCAAGGGCATATAGCATGCGTCCTTCAGACCAGCCAGTCGAAAGAAACGC
>NZ_JADOVE010000056.1:0-3889 GCF_015752225.1 Polaromonas sp. CG_9.11 | reverse complement strand
GGGTAGGCGTAAGGATTCGTTCGTAAATGAGTAAGATCGCCCGCAAACCCCGCCAGGCTTGGATTTCAGTGATTTGAAGATGCGTTTTGGTGCAACTATCCACTGAGCCTCAGCCTGCAAGCGCTGCCTGTTTCGCGCGGTCGCGCTTGACGATGTCCAGCACCGTGTTCTTGCTGATGCCCAGGCGCAGCGCGACTTCCCGGTACGACTGCCCGGCAGCCACCAGCTCCAGCGCACGCTTTTGATGGCGATCGGCCTTGACGCGCTGGCCGGGCTGACGCCCGAAGCGAACGCCGCGCGCTTGCGCTGCGGCAATGCCCGAGCGCACCTGCTCGCGCAGCAGATCCCGCTCGAACTCGGCCAAGACCGCCATCAGTGAGGCGATGAGCTTGCCCTGCGGCGTGGCCAGATCGAACTGCAGGCCCGTCTGGGCAATCAGGGAAATGCCCCACGCCTGGAGTTCGCCCAGCGTGTGAAACAGATCGACCGTCGAGCGGCCCCAGCGGGTCAGCTCAGTCACCAGCACCACATCGACATCGCGCGCCTGGGCCAGCGCCATGACCTTCTTGCGCTGGGCGCGATCATCCTTGGCGCCCGAAGCCGTTTCCTTCCAGACCCCAACGACCTCAAAGCCAGCCTTGGCAGCAAACGCCCGCAGATCGACTTCCTGGCGCTCGCAGGTCTGGTCCGCCGTGGAAACCCGGCAGTAAAGAGCCGCTCGCTGTCCCAATTGAATCCTTCGCGCAAAACCGCCCGCCAGGGCGCATGGGGCCGCGCCAGAATGACGGTCCAGATAAAGTTTACTTTAAACGATACAGCCTCAGATTTCAAACCGCCAGGACCGTCCCACTTGCAACCCAGCGATACCGCCTATCCGCGCTTTAAAAGTCGCCCATCGCCTGCGGAGCTGGAGCGCTTCTACACGCCAACGCAGGAGGAGCAAGCCTGTGGCGCCCTCGCCGCGCGCGCACCCACGACGCGACTGGGTTTTGTGCTTTTGCTCAAGTCCTTCCAGCGCCTGGGGTATTTCGTAGTGTCGAGCCAGATTCCGCCCGTGATCATCGAGCATATCGCCATCGCCATGGGGCGGCGCATTGATCGCGAGGACTTGCGCCGCTACGATGAGTCCCAGGCGCGCCGAAAGCATTTGGCGGCAGTGCGAAAATTTCTCGACGTCCAGCCTTTTGGGGCCGCTGGCAAGGTGCTGCTGTGCGAAGCGCTCAACGATGCGGCGATGACCAAAGAGGATGTGGCCGACATCGTCAACGTCGGCATCGAGATGCTGGTCCGAAGCCGCTACGAGTTGCCCGCCTTCGACACCCTGGTGCGCCAAGCACGCGCGGCTCGCGCAGCGGCCAATCACACCCTGTACGGGCAGGTCCATGGCGTCTTGGGCGAAACTGGCGAGGTATTTCTCGATGCGCTGTTTGTCGTCGGGGACAATCCCCGGCGGGTCAGTCCTTGGAACGACCTCAAGCAAGACCCCGTCAAGCCAACCGTTCACGGCATGCGCGAGCTGCTGGCACGCTTTGAGCAGTTGAGCGCACTTTCCCGCTACAACGCGATCCTCAAATCGGTTCCGCTCATCAAGGTCAGTCAATGGGCGCTGGAGGGCAATGCGCTGGACGCTGCCAGCATGGCTGACCTGGCAGCCTCCCAACGGTACGCGGTGACATTGGCCGTGCTGCATCATCGACTCGGCGTCGTGACCGATGACCTGTGCAACATCTTTTGCAAACAGATGAGCCGGGTATCGCAGGCGGCCACAGAAGCATTGCAGCAGTATTTGGTGGACAACCAGGCAAAGACGGACGAGATTTTGCGTCGCTACGCATCGCTCGATGCCGTGTTGAAGTCGGATGCGCCGGGCCAGGCCCAGTTGCTGGCCGTTCGCCAGACCATCGCTTCGCGGCCCGACCTGTGGGAATTCTCGCGCTTGCACGCGCAATACGGTGGCAAGAACGAATGCCGCTTCATGGCGCCTGTCTTTGCCAGCAAGCGCAGCGAATTGCTGCGCATCCTGAGCGCACTGCGATTCGTCTCGACCAGCCAGGATGCCAGCTTCGAGCGTGCTTTGACCTTCATGCTCGCGCAGCGGGGACGCTCGGGCGAGTGGATCGTGCTGCAAAGCGCCACGGCTGCTGGTTTGAGCTTGCCAGACTTGGGCTGGGTGCCGGAAAAATGGTGGCAGCTCATCACGGGCATGGTCCAGCGCGAAGCGCCCACGCGGCTGCATCGGCGCCAGTTCGAGGCCTGCGTTTGCGCGCAGATGGTTCGGGAACTCAAATCGGGCGATATGTGCCTGGTGGGCGCTAATGAATACGCCGACTTTCGCGATGAGCTGGTGCCGCTGGACGAGTGTGCGCGCACCCGTGAGGTGGATGGCCAGGAGGTCGGCCTGCCGGTTCAGGACAATGCGTTCGTGCAGCACGTTCGGGGCCTCCTGGAGGCGGCCGCGCGCAAGGCCGACGAGTTGTATCCTGAAAATCCATTCTTCAGAATCATTGAAGGCCGTGCGAAGCTGGGGCGCCATGCCAAGGCGCCGCTTCCCGAAGGGTTCGCGCTGCTGGACCAGGCCTTGACGGGCAAGCTCGATGCGCTGGGACTGTCGCTGCTCGATGTACTCGTCGATACGTCGCAATGGATCGGCTGGGACAGGCATCTTGGGCCGCTCAGCGGACACCAGGGCAAACTCAAGGAAGAGGCGCGGCGAAAAATCCTGACCACGTTTGCATACGGAACCGGACTGGGTCCGACCCAGACCGCCCGCAATATCGCCGACATCAGCGCGCGGCAGATCTCTTTCGTCGATCAGCGCCAGGCGAGCACTGAAAAACTGGAGGCGGCGATCACCGACACCATCAACGCTTATAACCAGTTCCAGCTGCCTCGGTATTGGGGTGACACCCGGCGCGCTGCGGCCGACGGCACCCAGTGGAACCTGTACGAAAACAACCTGCTGTCCGAGCGGCACATCCGCTACGGTGGCCATGGCGGCATTGCCTACTATCACGTCAGCGATGCTTATATCGCCCTGTTCTCGCACTTCATTCCCTGCGGGGTCTGGGAGGCCATCTACATCCTCGATGGCCTGAGCAAAAACACATCGGACGTTCAGCCCGACATCTTGCACGGCGACACGCAGGCGCAAAGTGCGCCAGTCTACGCATTGGCTTTCCTGCTGGGCATCAAGCTGATGCCACGCATACGCAACTGGAAGGATCTCAAATGGTACAGGCCCACGCCTCAGGAGGCGTACCAGCACATCGACACCTTGTTTACCGGAGAAGCGATCGACTGGGACCTGATCGCCTGCCACTTGCCCGACATGCTGCAAGTCGCCCAGTCCATCCGGGCCGGACGGATTTCACCCTCGACGGTGCTGCGAAAACTTGGCACGGCCAGCCGCAAGAACAAACTGTACTTCGCGTTTCGCGAACTCGGGCGGGTGATTCGCACCACGTTCCTGCTCGACTACATTGGCGATGAGGACTTGCGCCGCATCATTCAGGCCGCGCAAAACAAGTGCGAAGGCTTCAACAATTTTGCCCAGTGGGCCTATTTTGGCGCCGACACCATCACCCACAACGTTCGCGACGATCAACTCAAGGTCATCAAGTACAACCACCTGATCTCCAACCTGGTGATCTTCCACAATTGCCACACCATTACGCAGGCGTTGAAGGAACTGCAAACGGATGGCATGAAACTCACGCCGGAGCTGCTTGCCAGGCTGAGCCCCTACCGAACGCATCACCTCAATCGCTTTGGACTTTACGAAATGAAAGAGCGTCATCCCCACCCTGTGAACTACGGGGTCGGGTTCGAAACCTAAGCCTGGTGCGGGTTTGCGGGCGATCTTACTCATTTACGAACGAATCCTTACGCC
>NZ_JADOVE010000055.1:0-4804 GCF_015752225.1 Polaromonas sp. CG_9.11 | reverse complement strand
GGATTTCTGGCAAAGCCTGCGCCATCGGCGCGGGCATCTGCACGGCAATGAACTTGGCGTCGTGCCGGGCCGTGCTCACCGCATGACTGCCAGCGTCTGCCTCGACGCCTCGGGACTCTTCGCGCAGCCAGCGGTAGACCACATTGGCGTTCAACCCATTGCGCAGCGCTATCGCGGCCACGGAGGCATCGGCCTGGCCGCAGGCCTGAAGCACCTCGGCCCTGAATTGGGCGCTGTGTTTGCGCCGCGCCACTCTTTTCGTTTCCATAGTGTCCACTTGTTTGTTTCGTGGACACTATGTTTGCCCACTTTGCGGCCAGTCTCAAGATGGCATGGCTGGCCGCTTACTGCCCATTGACAACAACCGCTGTGAGAATGCGATTCGCCCCTTTGTGATCGGTCGCAAGGCCTGGCTGTTCAGTGATACGCCGGCCGGTGCCCATTCGAGCGCCGTCATTTATTCGCTGGTGCAGACGGCCAAGGCCAATGGGCTGGAACCCTACACCTGGCTGCGCCAGGTGCTGCGTGATTTGCCTGCGGCCAAGACCGTCGAAGAGGTCGAGGCGATGCTGCCCTGGAATCTGCGCATACCCGATTTATCGGGCTTGGCAGCCGCTTGAGTTACTGGGGTTGATGGAGCGCTTACAAAACACGGCGCAACTCGTCACGCTGTTTGCGCTGTTCTCGCCTGTGGATGGTGCGCGGCAAATTGATGGAGTCCGTGGCATGAGTGCGGAAAAAAACAGGGGAAACGCCCTGCAAAGGGCGAACAAGGCCCGAGTGGGCAGTTAAAACGACAGGGTTTTCAGAAACTTCGCTTGAAATTCCACCACTTGAAAACCAACGACCCGTTATGCAATGTCGCGGTGAGTTATTCAGACTGTCCTTAAAGTGTGAACCGGAATGTGGCTCCCTCACCTGGCGCCGCTTGAGCCCAAATTCGCCCGCCATGGCGCTCTACCACGCGCTTGACGTTGGCAAGACCGATCCCAGTCCCCTTGAATTCGGTGTCTTGGTGCAATCGTTGGAAGACTTCGAAAAGTTTGTCACCGTAGGCCATATCAAAACCAGCGCCGTTGTCCAACACGAAAATACATGTCATCCCGCCTTCAAGTGTTTCGCTGCCGATCTGCACGTGGGCATGAGACGCTTTGCTGGAGTATTTCCATGCATTGCCTATGAGGTTCTGCATGACAACCGTCACCATGGCAAGATCACCATTGATTATCAAGTCGGCCTGGATATCAATGTCCACAACGCGATTGGGTTCGGAGTCCCTCAGTTCCTGCACTAGCTTGAACGACATCGCGGTGAGATCCACTTCTTGACGATTCAAAGCAGCCCTGGAAATTTTGGCTAAAGACAAAAGACCGTCGATCAATACACCCATATTGGTCGCACCTGCACGGATACGGTTGAGGTAGTGCCTTCCTTTTTCGCTGAATTGATCGCCATCTGACTTAAGCAACAACTGGCTGAATCCGTTGATGGTAGACAGAGGAGATCGCAGATCATGGGAAATGGAGTAAGAGAACGCCTCCAACTCCTTGTTGGCCGCCTCCAGCTGTCGCGTGCGTCGCTTGACCTGTTCTTCCAGATCGTTATGTCGAAGGATTGCCTCCTGGGCCCTCTTGCGCTCGGAGATGTCGCGCTGGACCGAGACCCAATGCGTGAACCAGCCTTTTGAATCAGCAATTGGAACAATCTCAAGCTCCACCCAGAATTCCCTCCCGTCCTTGGTGTAGTTGATGAGCTCAACCCGAACTGGCTGCCACGCTCTAAGCGCCTTTACGATACGGTCCAGTTCGGCCCGATCGGTCTTCGGTCCCTGCAGAATTCGCGGTGTTTTTCCAATCACCTCGGCCTGCGTGTAACCGGTATGTCGCTCAAAAGCCTTGTTGACAAAGACGATTCGGGGACCCGCTCCATCAAAGGGTTCCGCTTCTGTGATGAGAACGATATCGTTGAGATGTGATACTGCCGATTCAAGAAGCCCCAATTGCGCGAGGGCGGCGCGTGTCTGCGTCACATCGCGGAAATAAATTGCCATTCCCTCCTCGCTGGGATAGGCGCTTATGGCATACCAACCATCCGGGGACAACAGCTGGCACTCGTTCAAGTGAACCGGCAAACCGGATCTTGCAGCTTCCAAGAACTGATCCTCTACAGCAGTACCCACAAGTTGCTGAAATTCCGACCAGAAACTTTTTCTCAATAGCCCCTCGCGCGTGCGGTCCAGCATGTGTGCAGCTTCCTTATTGAGGAAAGCAAATGTCCAGTCGCCATCCAGAATAAAGAATCCGTCGGTGATGCTTTCGAGAGTGTTTTTCAGGCGGTTTGCAAGGATGTTGGTCTTTTGCTCCAGCAACTTCGTTTCGTTGATGTTTGTTGCTAATCCATACCAATTAACAATTTTGCCGGCTGCATCGCGGACAGGATCCGCCTGTACCCGGTGCCATTGGTATTCGCCGCTCACGCTTTCCCGAAGGCGATAGTCGACCAAATACGACGTGCCGGTGCGAACCGAGGTTTCCCAGGCACCCAGACAGTGCTGTCGATCTTCCCGATGAATAAGGGGAATCCAGTTAATATGGGACCCCGAGTTAGAAGAGCTTGTGTTCTGATCTCCGCCACAGTAGACATGGAAGGCTCGGTTTGCAAACTCGATCTGTCCATCGGGTTCGGCTGTCCAGACCATGAATGGGAATGTGTCAGCCATTTCGCGGAAACGGCGCTGAGTTTCGGCCAGTGAGGCTTGCGTCTCCTTACGGGCAGTGATGTCCTGCAACACGCCTTGCACTTTAACGATCAAGCCCTGCTGGTCTCGCATGGCTTCGCCAATGGCAAGCACCCAGATGCGCCGGCCAGTGGCAGTGATCAGTTCGTGCTCGAAATTGAATGGCGTCCCGTCTTCTGCGCAGCGCGCCACCTGCTCTGTGACCTGATGGCGATACTCTTGAGGATAGTATTCGATGGCCTGCGCCAGCGTCGGCTCAAAATCGGGAGGTACTTCATGGATAGCGCGTACTTCATCCGACCAGTGAAGAAGCTGGCTCTGGAGATCGAGCATCCAGCCGCCAAGCTTGGCGGCTTTTCCTGCAATGCGAATCATGACCTCACTGTGTCGCAAAACTTCCTCCGAGCACTTCCTCTTGGAAATGTCCTCAACTACGCCGATGAACTGCGGGTGGTTGTCCTCTTCCAAGCTCAGCATTGAAAGACTGAACGTGCACCACACCGCGTTGCCATCCTTGCGCAAATAGCGCTTCTCCCACGTCAGAGCCTCGGACTGTCCCTCTCGCAATTGCGCAATCGACATAGCCTCCCGCTCTCGGTCTGCGGGGTGGGTCGCCTCGGCAGACAGGTGTCCGACGATCTCTTCTTTGGTGTGCCCAATGATGTCTGCGAAACGCTGGTTGACCCGAAGATATCTCCCACTCTCAGACACAATGACCATGCCAACAGCAGCCCGCTCAAAAAAGTTGTGGAAGCGGGTTTCCGAATTTTCCAGTTCATTTTGTGCGCGCACGCGTTCAGTGACGTCGCGCGCAAAACCCTGGATGCCCACGATCTTGGCATCTTGATAAACAGGGCTTTCGACAATTTCAAGAAGAATGCGGCGACCATCCTTGTGCCTAACCGCGGCCGTATAAGGTTCGCACGGCATCCCGTACTGCAGGGCTTTGTCGGCCAATGCATTGACGTTGGGATTAACAGGGTCGTCTGGAATGACAAGAATCTCGTAAGACTTTCCAATGAGATTTGCTGCGTTGTATCCAAGCACATGGACCGTCGACGGGGAAAGATAGGTGAAACGGTGCTGCGTGTCTCGGGTGAAAAAAAATACCTTTTCGCTACCTCCGATCATGAGCTTGAAGCGTTCCTCATTTGTCCAGAGCAACTCTTCGAGCAGCGCCTTCTCGGCTTCGACTTGTTTGCGCGCAGTGTTGTCGGTACCGATCAACAGGTATCCGATCACTTTGTTTTGCGCATCGCGCAGCGCCGTCACCGATACCACCGCCGGGAAGCGGCGGCCATCCTTGCGAATATAGTTCAGCTCGTATATATCTTCGATCCCGCGGGAGGCTTTGAACACCAAAGCATCGAAGCCCGGTGCAATCGGCGTGACCAAGTCCACGCTTAAAGCTTGAGCGCGCGCAATAAGTTCCTGAGGATCGGAAATGTCGGCTGGGGTGATCTTGTCCACCACGTCTGCCGAGTTGTAGCCCAGCATTCGCTCAGCGCCGACGTTGAAGATTTGAATTACGCCCTGGGCGTCGGTCGCGATGCTGGAGAAGTTGGTGCTGTTGAAAATCGCGTCTTGTAGAGCGATCGTCTTAAAGAGCGATTCCTGACGCCGACATTCAATGTCACCAGCTGAGGCACCTGATTTGTCGTCAGCGCCAACCCCGTCAACGGTATTGGACATGAAAACCTTCATGCAAATATTCACGCATCATTAATGGAACGGTTTTCAACGGTACCCTACTGCAGGGTAGGCTCTCGGGTTGCCACTTTTTTCAGCACTGAAACGCGCAGGCTGGTGGCAAAAAAGAGGTATAACTTGATGATACCTCTTTGGCGAAAAGTTACAAAAGCGAGTATGACTGCGACGACATTGTGTTGTTTTTTATGGACATCATCACCTGGCTGCCAACGCAAAAGTACAGCTAGTGTCGCGTCATGAGAAATTTGACGTGGACAATGGAGAATGGAACATTACAAAGTCACCTTGTCAGAGCAGGAAAGAGCCGAGTTGCAGGGCATCGCAGGCAAAGGCACGCACGCAGCATCCAAAGTCATC
>NZ_JADOVE010000054.1:0-5511 GCF_015752225.1 Polaromonas sp. CG_9.11 | reverse complement strand
CCAGAAACCCCACAAATCAAGGAGCTTCGAAACACGCAAAAAGTAGCCTGACTCACTTCACTTCAGGCGACAACTTCCTTGACAGCCACCGAAACAAGCGGCCGTCATCGAGCTGTGCACCCGGCAGACAAGTGCGCAAGCAGTTGCTCAAAAGCTCGCCGTGAGCAGAGGGGTGTCACCAGCGGAAGTAAAGTGATACAGGCAGCGGTTTAAAACGGACACACCTATTTTGAGAAGATGGCTGCCTTTAGGGTAGCTGTGATAACCAAAGAGGTGTTTGTGGAAATCGAGTTACTTAAAAAGCATGGATTTAGCCTGAGGCAAATTGCCAGGGAGGTGGGCTGCGCGGTCAACACGGTGCGACGTCAACTGGCCGCGGGTGACATGCCGAAATATGTGCGCAAGGTCACTCGGCCCACCAAGCTTGGCGCCTATGAGGCTTACCTGCGCGCGCGTCAGGAATCGGCCAGGCCGTTGTGGATACCGGCCACGGTGCTGTTGCGCGAGATTGCCGCGCGCGGCTACCAGGGCGGGCAAACCCAGCTGTGTACTTTCTTGCGCACGCTCAAGCCCCTGCGGGCAGCAGATCCGGTGGTGCGTTTCGAGACCGCGCCGGGCGAGCAGTTGCAGGTCGACTGGGTCGAGTTCAGAAAAGGAGCCAGCCCGCTGTACGCGTTTTGCGCCACACTGGGGTTCAGCCGCGCCAGCTACGTCGAGTTCGTCAGCGACATGAAGGTGCAAACGCTGGTGGCTTGCCACGAGCGTGCCTTTGAGGCATTTGGCGGCGTGCCCAAACGAGTTCTGTATGACAACATGAAGACGGTGGTTCTCGAACGCGACAGCCATGGCGAGGGCCAGCACCGTTACCACGCCGGGTTTATGGACTACGCCAGGCATTGCGGCTTTGTGATCAAGCTGTGCCGGCCGTACCGTGCCAAGACGAAAGGAAAGGTCGAGCGCTTTAACGGCTACCTGCGACGCTCGTTCTACGTGCCCTTGCTTAGCCGCCTGAAGCAATCTAGCCTGCAGCTCGACGTGGTGACCGCCAACATCGAGGTTTCCCGCTGGCTGGCAGAGGTTGCCAATGAACGTGTGCACGGCACTACGGGAGTGCGGCCTTCAGACCGGCTGAGGCAAGAGCGGGCCCATCTGCAGTCGATTCCGGCGCCGTGGCGCGCCGACATTGCAGCGGCCCGTCCGCAGGCCCTGGCGGTGCCAGGCACGCCAGCTACGCCGGTGCGTCCGGCAACTGTGGTTCAGCACATGGCCCAGGCGTTGCCGATGCAGCACCCGCTGGCGGTGTACGAGCAGCTGCTGAGCCAGATCACGCAAGGGGCCGCGGCATGAACTTGCAACATGAACGAATAACGCAGCTGTGCGAGGCGCTGTCGCTGCCTTGCGTGGCGCAGGGATACGACGCAGCCGCACAGCATGCAGCCAAGACCGAGCTGGGCTACAGCGACTTTCTCGAAGGGCTGCTTAAGGAGGAAGCGGCCGGGCGAAGGGTCCGAAAGCAAACCATGATGACGCGCCTGGCGGGCTTTCCCGTCATCAAGACGCTGGACGACTTCAGCTATGACTTTGCCAAGGGGGTCAAGAAAAGCCAGATCGAGGAACTCGCTGGCCTGGGCTTTGTCGAGCGCCGGGAAAACGTCGTACTCATCGGCCCCAGCGGGGTGGGCAAGACGCACCTGGCCATCGCGCTGGGCTACCGGGCCGCGCAGGCGGGCATCAAGACGCGGTTCATGACGGCGGCGGATCTATTGCTGGTGCTGACGACGGCGTACCTGCAGAACAATTTGAAAAGCGTCATGAACCGCACGATCAAGGCGTACCGGCTGCTCATCATCGATGAGATTGGCTATTTGCCGATGAACCGTGAGCAGGCCAATTTGTTCTTCCAGGTCATCGCTGCACTTTACGAAAAGGGCAGCCTGATCGTGACGAGCAATCTCCCCTTTGGGCAGTGGGACACGACGTTTGCGCAGGATGCGACATTGACGGCGGCGTTGCTCGACCGCCTGCTGCATCACGCGCACATCGTGCCCATTGCCGGCGAGAGCTACCGGCTCAAGCACCAACGCCAGGCAGGCATGGTGCATGCCGTAGAAAGGAGTGAGATCGGATAAACGGCGCCCGGCGGGCCTCGCTGCGGTCGGGCTACGCCCTTCCTGCACGAGGCCCGCCGGACAGAAATGAAATACGTTGGGTGTATCCGTATTGAGTCGCTGCTTCTTCAAACCTGTATTCGTATTCAATTGCTGTTGACAAGGGGCGCTGTACCAATGGAAAAATCAATTACTGGGTCCTGAGGCTCCCGCATCCATGAAACCCAACAACGATTCACCGCCAGATCCTGAACGGGCAGAGCTCGAGCGGCAAGTCCAATCACTTCAACGCGACATCCGCAAATTGCAGCTTGAACACGACCTTTTGAAGAAAGCGAATGAACTGCTAAAAAAAGGCCTGGGCGTCAACCTTCAACTCCTGACCAACCAGGAGAAGACGCAGCTGGTTGACGCCCTGAGACGAACGTATTCGCTGCCGGATCTCCTTGCCGAACTTGACCTGGCGCGCAGCTCGTACTTCTATCATCGAGCACAGCTGCTGGGCGCTGACAAGTATGCGCAGGCGCGCCTGGCCATTACAGACATCTTCGAACGCAATCACAGCTGCTACGGGTACCGTCGGATACGGGCGGCATTGGGTAGGCAGAAGCTCTGCGTCTCGGAAAAAGTCGTACGGCGCTTGATGAAGCAGGAATGCCTGGTCGTTGCTGCTAAGAAGCGACGTAAGTACGGCTCCTATCTGGGAGAAATCAGCCCAGCGCCAGACAATCTCATTAACCGCGACTTCCAGGCTGCAGCTCCGAATGAGAAGTGGCTCACCGACATCACGGAATTCCATATCCCGGCTGGCAAGGTGTACCTGTCGCCCATGATCGACTGCTTCGATGGCATGGTGGTCAGCTGGACCATCGGCACACGTCCAGACGCCGATCTCGTGAACACCATGCTAGATGCTGCTATCGATAAGGTGGCCAACAGCGATGTCCGACCCGTCGTTCATTCCGATCGCGGTGGGCACTATCGTTGGCCTGGGTGGCTTACCCGGATACACGATGCAAAGCTGGTTCGGACAATGTCGCGCAAAGGATGCTCGCCCGACAATGCGGGCTGTGAGGGCTTCTTCGGGCGATTAAAAACAGAGTTGTTTTATCCTCGGAGCTGGCAGGACATAACTATCGACCAATTCATCCAGGTCGTCGGCTCCTACATCCACTGGTATAACGAAAAGCGGATAAAAATCTCCCTTGGCTCCCTCAGTCCCCTCCAATACCGAGCGAGCCTCGGACTTATGGCATAAATCAGTCCAAGTTTTACGCCGCACCCCCCCGGCCTCTTGCTTGAATTCGAGCGTGTAGCGCGCCCTTGATATTTTCGTTATTTCCGTTTTCCTTGTCTGAATTGAAACACTCAGTAAGGGATACGTTTTTCAGGGGCAAGGTCATAGTCAATCACCGTTGAGTATTCCGGATCAACGTGACCGGTGATTCCGGGATCGTGACCGACATTCCGGTGAACGTGACCGGAGGGATTCCGGCAACGTGACCGCTGATTCCGACGAACGTGACCGATGTCTTTGGTCACGCCTGTCGGCACGGCGGTAGACACCGTCGGCACGGTGTTGCGCATAAACGAAACCCGGCGTGGCGTGTAGCTTCGATGCTTTTTGCAAAGAGACACATGCCCGCCTTAAGGATCAATATGCGCAAACTCAAAGACGCCCTGCGTCTGAAATTCGAGGGTGGAC
Organism: Polaromonas sp. CG_9.11; assembly: GCF_015752225.1. Taxonomy (NCBI): domain Bacteria; kingdom Pseudomonadati; phylum Pseudomonadota; class Betaproteobacteria; order Burkholderiales; family Comamonadaceae; genus Polaromonas; species Polaromonas sp. CG_9.11. The sequence goes on along the minus strand of NZ_JADOVE010000054.1, from coordinate 1,698 downwards.
AGTCCCACCAACAAATCGCCAGTGCCCTGGGGCTCTCCAAAGGTGTTGTCACCAAATACGCGGGTCTGGCCGTCGCCGCAGGGCTGGACTGGGCGGCCATTTCAGCCCTGGACGAAGCCGCGCTGGAGCGACGCCTGCTGGCGTCGTCTCGCGCCAGCCAGACCTATGCGCAAGCCGACTTCGGGCGGCTTCACCAGGAGTTGGGCCGCAAGGGCGTGACGCTCATGCTGCTATGGGAAGAATACTGCGCCCAGGTCGGCGACGAGCACCGTGCGGACTGGCCCCTCAAGCCCTGGCGCTACTCGCAGTTCTGCGAGAACTACCGCCAGTTTGCCAAACGCCTCAAGCGTTCCATGCGCCAGGTCCACCGCGCCGGTGAGAAACTCTTTATCGACTACGCGGGCCCGACGGTGGCCCTGAGGGTGCACGGGCAGGAAATTGGCCGCGCCAACATCTTTGTGGCGGCCATGGGCGTGTCGGGCTACTGCTTTTGCCTGGCCACGGCCACGCAGACGGCACGCGACTGGCTGGGCGCCGCTGCGCAGGCGCTGAACTTTTATGGCGGCGTGCCCCAGCTCATCATCCCCGACAACCCACGCGCCCTGGTGACCAAGGCCGACCGCTACGAGCCGCTACTGACTGACAGCGTGCAGGACTTTGCCCGCCACTACAGCTGCAGCGTGCTGCCTGCACGCGCTTATCACCCACAGGACAAACCGAAGGTCGAGTTGAGCGTTTTACTGGTCGAGCGCTGGATCCTGGCACGCCTGCGCAAGCATCAGTTCGCCAGCGTGGAGGAGGTCAACGACGCCATCACCCCCCTGCTGCACTGGCTCAACCAGCGTGCCTTTCAAAAGCTGCCGGGCAGCCGCGCCAGCGTGTTCGCGCAGATCGACGCACCGGCCCTGATGGCCCTGCCGCTGCAGCCCTGGGAATGGGCGGTCTTCAAGACGGTGCGCGTGCACATCGACAGCCATGTCGAATTTGAAGGCCACCGCTACAGCGTGCCCAACGCCCTGGTGGGCCTGGCGCTGGAGCTGCGCGTCACCGCCCATGCGGTGGAGGTCTTGCACCGTGGCAACCGGGTGGCCAGCCACACGCGCTGCGTCCACAAAGGCGGTTTCACCACCGTGATTGAACACCTGCCCGAGCGCCACCAGCACCAGGCGCGGTGGACGCCCGAGCGGCTCATCGCCTGGGGCGCGCGTATCGGCGTGGCCTGTGCGGCGACGGTACAAAAGATGCTGCAGCGCCAACCCCATCCCGAGCACGCCTACCGCGCCTGCCTGGGCCTGCTGTCGCTGTCCAAGCGTTATGGCGAGGCCCGGCTGGAGGCGGCCTGCACCATGGCCCTTGCCCTGGGCACCAGCAAGTACACCCACATCCGCGACATCTTGCTCAACCGGCGCGACCTGCTGCAAGCGAGCACCACGCCAGAGTGGACATCTCCCGCACACGCCCATGTGCGTGGCGCGAACTACTACCAATGAAACCCCTTACAGAGAATTCCAAAATGATGATGCACACCACCTTGAATCAACTGCGCAGTCTGCGCCTGGAAACCATGGCCCAGGCGCTGGAGCAGCAGCTCACGCAAAGCGGCATCGGTGCCATGAGCTTTGAAGAACGGCTGGCCTTGCTGGTCGACCGTGAGGTGCATGGCAGACAGGACCGGCGCTGTGCGCGGTTGCTCAAGAC
>NZ_JADOVE010000053.1:0-5647 GCF_015752225.1 Polaromonas sp. CG_9.11 | reverse complement strand
AACCCAGAAACCCCACAAATCAAGGAGCTTCGAAACACGCAAAAAGTAGCCTGACTCACTTCACTTCAGGCGACAACTTCCTTGACAGCCACCGCGCATGGAGGCGAGGCGCTCAGAAATAATTTTGTATGTTGGACGGCCAGGTTTGTTCATTTGTTCACGCCTTAAAAGGAATGAATGAATTCTGGACTCCCGGCTTTAAGTTGTGTACCCACAAAAACACAGCATAAACCTATTCCTTATCAAAAAGCTCATATTGAACCGTGCCGTTTTGGTGTGTTGCCTTAAAAGCGGTGTGAAATTTTGGCTTAGACGTTTCAACCTTTTCAAATCTCGGCACTCTCTCAGGTTGGCCTGGAGATACAGCGGTACCCAAGGGTTCGGTATGCCCTCAAGTGCAAAGAAGGTCCCCCTATCGATCGCTTCAGTCGTCGATGTGGCCCTTGGGCGCCCTTATGGAGATTCTCGCAATCGGATCGCTGCCTACCACTGCAAGAAACGGTGATCGCTATTCCTCATCGGTCACTGCCGCTTTTGTCGGTTTAGGGGCTGTCGGCATGCCCGTGGCCAGGAGCTTATCGGCCGGGTATTGAACAAAAAACTCCTTCGACTTCTCGACTGGTACATCCAGCCAGCCGTCGTAAGCGTCATCGTTCAAGATCACCACCATGCGCTTGTCCTGTTTATCCGGCGGACGTTTCAGGTCCGGTCGGTGCAGCTCTTTGAAGATCGGGTGCGTGTCGGCGTTGATGGTCAACATGGCAAAGCTGTTATGCCATTGGCCCGTGACCGGGTCTTTCCATGGACTCCACAGTCCCGCCAAGCCCAGCGGGGCGCAATCTCGTCTAGTGATCCTGGTGGGGATGTGTTTGCCGGTGCGCCAATCGGGCTCGTAAATTGCCTCGCAGGCAATGATGCAGTGCCGGCGCTTGGCCCAAGCGTGTTTGAAACTGGCCAGCTGGTCGACAGTTTCGGTGCGGGCGTTGTAAGTTCGCAAGCCGTATTTGGTGTCTTTCGCAAAGCCAGGCAGCAAGCCAAAGTGCCCCAGCACCAGTTCCCGCGCCGGCACGGCTTCATCACCGCTGTCCAGTTCGGCAGGCCTGCGGATCAAAGGCGCCAGCGCCGTCGGAAAGATGTGCAGAGGCATTTGCACCAAGCCCATCGGCCGCTGGGTGCCGAAGTGCTTCTCGTAGGCTTCCCATTGGCGAACAGCTTCATAGTGGGCACACATGGCCTGACTCTACGATATTTTTTCGCGTCAATTTTTTACTTCAGTTCTTGCTTCAGTATCCGTGTCGGTGGGTACACTGTATGCATGACCAGTATTATGCCGCCAGACGCCATACCCTTTCAATTGGGTATGGCCCTGCCCCTGCCCATGGTCGAGGGCAAGCTCAGGGCGGGCTTTCCATCGCCAGCCGCTGATTTTGCCGTCAAGCGGTGCGATCTGAACGAGCTGGTGATCACCCATCCCTTGGCCACTTTCTTTTGGTGGGTAGCGGGCGTGTCCATGCAGCCGGCCATTGATAACGGTGACCTGCTGGTGGTCAACCGCGCCCTGACGTCCAGCGTGAGGGATGGCGATATCGTGGTGGCTGAGGTCGATGGGGACTTCACGGTCAAATATTTTCGCCGGCGACGCAGTGATGGCCGGGTGTCCCTGGTGGCGGCCAATCCGACCTTTCCGCCGATTATCTTCAGGGAAGGCCAGATCATGACGATCTGCGGCAAGGTCACCGCTGTGGTCACGCTATTGCGGTGATGCGATGTTTGCGCTGGTCGATGGCAACAATTTTTACGTGTCGTGCGAGCGCGCCTTCCGGCCCATCCTTAAAACCCGCCCTGTTGTCGTTCTGAGCAACAACGACGGCTGTGCCATTGCCCGAAGCAACGAAGCCAAGGCGATTGGCATCAAGATGGGCCAGCCCTGGTTTGAATGCCGGCAACTGGCCGAAGAACACGGCGTGATTGCCCTGTCGGCCAATTTCACCCTGTACGGCGACATGAGCGACCGCATGATGGGCATTGCCGCAGGGCTGGGCCCAGGGCAGGAGATCTATTCCATTGACGAAAGCTTTATCGACCTTTCTGGAGTGCGGGGTGACTTGACAGCTCGCGGCCAGCAGGTGCGCCAGCGCATTCTGGAGTGGATAGGCATCCCCACCGGCATCGGAATGGGTCCGACTAAGACGCTGGCCAAGCTGGCCAACCACGTCGCCAAAAGCGCCGATCGAAAACCCGGCAGTTATCCCGTTGAGCTCGCCCGGGTCTGCAATCTGGGCGCTTTGCCGGCATCCGATCTGGATGCGGTGTTTGAGGCGACTGCGGTCGGCGAAGTGTGGGGAATCGGGCGGCGCATTGCCCAGCAGCTTACGACGGAGGGCATCACCAATGTGCTGCAACTGGTGCAGATCAGTCCCTCCACGATTCGCAGCCGTTGGTCCGTAGTGCTGGAACGCACGGTGCGGGAGTTGCAGGGCCAGCCGTGCATGACAATTGAAAATCAACCGTCACCCAAAAAGGAAATCGCTTTCACCCGTAGCTTTGGTCAGCCCATCACGGACCTGAAGGACCTGGCCGAAGCCGTCAGCGCCTTTGCCAGCGGCGCCAGTTTTAAGCTGCGCCAGCAAAACAGCCTAGCGGCGCAGATCCATGTCTTCATCCACACCAGCCCGTTTCGGCCAGGGCCAAGGATCAACACCTCGACCACGGTCCCGTTGCGCCGGCCTACAGCAGACAGCAACTTGCTGGTGGCTGCTGCCGTCATGGGTTTGAGACACATCTACCGGCCCGGCTTTGATTACATAAAGGCCGGCATCATGTTGATGGACCTGCAAGCCGACACGATGCAGCAGGGCGAATTGGATCTGGAGAATGATCCCGCAGATGACCGCAGCAAGCTGATGCGCACGGTGGACCAATTGAACGACCGTTATGGCCGGGGCACGCTCAAGGTGGCCAGCGAAGGGCTGGCGGGTGACAAACGGGCCTGGTCGATGAGGCAGCAGCTTCGAACGCCTCATTACACGACGGACTGGAAAGCGCTGCCTGTGGCGAAGGCGGGCTGAGTCTGCATCGTGCTGGAGACCTATTCGCTTACTTCAATGTTCTGGACCCACACCCGGCAAAAAGTTGATCCCGGTACGCTGAACCAGTTCAGCATAGCTGATGGGCTTCGAGCCTCGCGTAGCATCGTTATTCAGGTGCCAGTGTGCCCACGCCCGGTTTTTGTCTTCGTCATAAACCAGCTTGAACAGGTACTTTGGAACGCGCACCTGACCGGCACCGATTCCTTGACTTGACGCAATGCTCGGTTCGTAGACAGGCCCTGTGATGACGTAAACGTTTCCAGTAGCTCTTTCAGCATATTTACGGGTGGCAGCCTCAACTGACCTGGCCCATACACCACGGTTATGTTCTGACGCCTGGGGAACCATGTTTGCCAGTGAAAAGCTTTGGGCCATAGCCTGTGGTGTAGGCATATCGCCGGCAGGGGCCATATGACCACGGTCAAATCCACTTCCTTTGTAGTCGTCCAAAGTGGCCCGCTCAGCAGAACGTAGGCGCGCATCAGAAAAAAACTTGTTTGTTCTTTTCTCGTCTGCATCAGCTATCGAGGCGCGATTGAGCTTCTCGGCCACGAAGACAGCCGTCTTGCTTTCACCAGAATGAAGGATGGCAAAGGCGTCGTAGCAGAGGGCTCGATTGGTTGGCCGTGGTGCAACAACGGGGGGTCTTCCGCGTGCAAAAAACTGGCGACAGGCCGGAAAGGAATCTGCGTCATTGTCTGTGTGGGTCGAAGGGGAAACCTTCGAGGTTGTATGAGGTGTTCCAACCTCGCGCAAAGCCACATTCAGTTCACTTGCGAACTGCTCTATTCCATTTCCTGCGGCGACCACGCCTTTGGCTGGAATGTCGGCGCAGGAGTGCAGGGAAAAACCGAATACTAGAGCCAGCAGCAGGTGTATCAGGCGGGACTTGGTTCGTTGCTGCTGACGCTTGGGTGGTTTTCTTTTTTTCATTTATTGCGCTGGGAATGCAGATGGCTGGTCAGGCAAGGCTCAATCCCGAAACGCATCTTTCGATGGCAATTGGAGCACAGCGCTATGTGCGACGAAACACGCTTCAAACAAACAGATCGGGTTCATGCCGTAGATGGGCTTTAAAACAAAGCTGAGCCGATGCATTGCCGCCGAAATTCATACATGAAATCTGGAAAGTTGACCTGTTGAAATTGCATGGACCACGCCTTTTACATTGAGCGATTTGGTCTTATTCAGCCCCACCGAAATAAATATCTGATGCAGACTTACGATTGGCTTTTGGGTTGTCTCAAGACTTGTTCGATCAATCAAAAACGTTGGGCAATGCCCAGATTCCTGAGGAATACGAATATGTTTCAGTGTTTGGTATCGGAAAATTCGCTTCAGATGGCTGTTGGTTTACCTGGCATTGGCCATTGCCAACTTGGTGGGGTGCCGGTCGTTTCAATACCGGATCCCGGATTGTCTCGGCATGAGCGTCGTCTCACGTGCGTTCATGAAGCCGCACACGCAGTCATGTACGCAATAGGGGGATACAAAATTGCCCAGGTCGCTGTTGCGCCGGAAGGGGCTACTGACTGGACTGTCAAATTGCGAAAGGGCGGTGTACTGCATGACCTTTGGGGAGTTTGTGAAAAATTTGAGGATCACCCTGCGGCGAGATGCAAAACGTCAAAGAACAGATTTGATCGTCAGATGTTTCGGACTTCCCTAAAACCGTTCCCAGGTTCGTATCGACGCAAAATCTGGAGACAGATCCGAGCTCATCTTTGCGGCGTAGTTGCTGGAGAACTTGCGGAGCACCTATATCTCGGAAATCCTCCGGAATTTAATTTTGATGGCGAAGGAGACGGGGTGACTGCCATTGCAGATGATTGCCTGCTGCTTGGCCGCGACAACTTAGAATATATGGTGGAACTCGTCATTCAAAAGCTCCAAAGCTCCGATGTTTGGGGACTGGTCATCCAGCTTGCTGATGCTCTTGAAATGTCAGGGTGTGTAGACGATCGCATCGAAGCATTTTTGCCAGTTCCGGAGCCGGGCTGGCCCCCAACACGCGCCATAGCCGCGGATTGTTGAATCGTACAAAGGCACGGTGTCTCGATAAAGGATCAGTTTGGTGAGGCTCTGCTCGAGCGCCATGTCGCGGCTATGCGCTGCGTCCACAAAGGCGGTTTCACCACCGTGACTGAGCACCTGCCAGAACGCCACCAACATCAGGCCCAGTGGACACCCGAACGGCTGGTGGCCTGGGGCGAGCGCATCGGGGTGGCCTGCGCCGCCACGGTGCGCAAAATGCTCGAGCGCCAACCCCATCCCGAGCACGCCTACCGCGCCTGCCTGGGCCTGCTGTCCCTGTCCAAGCGCTATGGCGAGGCCAGGCTGGAGGCGGCCTGCACCCTGGCGCTGGGCCTGGGCACCAGCAAATACTCCCACATCCGCGACATCTTGCTCAACCGGCGCGACCTGCTCCAAACCAGCACTGCCCCTGAGTGGACCAGCCCGACTCACCCCGGGTGTCAGAATTGTTGTCGCATCCAATTCTTTGATGGCTAACTGCCCGACAGCTTCATTTCATGACCAGAACACCGCATTCACATCAC
>NZ_JADOVE010000052.1:2500-5700 GCF_015752225.1 Polaromonas sp. CG_9.11 | reverse complement strand
GCTATAAGAGCCTGACGATGACCTACTTTCACACGGGAATCCGCACTATCATCGGCGCTGAGTCGTTTCACTGTCCTGTTCGGGATGGGAAGGAGTGGTACCAACTTGCTATGGTCATCAGGCATAACTGGTTGACGAACGGCTTGCCACATGGGAAGCAGTCCATCGAATTCATAGAGCAAATCAGCTTGTAATTTAGATTGTTGCACAGTCCGCTTGGACTGTGTCTTTTGAATGCGTCAGTCTTGGCATAACAGCCTTAAACGCGTCTTGTTGAGACGGTCAAAGTTATAGGGTCAAGCCTCTCGAGCAATTAGTACTGGTTAGCTTAACGCATTACTGCGCTTCCACACCCAGCCTATCAACGTCCTGGTCTTGAACGACTCTTCAGGGGGCTCAAGGCCCCGGCAGATCTAATCTTGAAACGAGTTTCCCGCTTAGATGCTTTCAGCGGTTATCTCTTCCGAACTTAGCTACCCGGCAATGCCACTGGCGTGACAACCGGTACACCAGAGGTTCGTCCACTCCGGTCCTCTCGTACTAGGAGCAGGCTTCCTCAAATCTGCAGCGCCCACGGAAGATAGGGACCAAACTGTCTCACGACGTTTTAAACCCAGCTCACGTACCTCTTTAAATGGCGAACAGCCATACCCTTGGGACCGGCTACAGCCCCAGGATGAGATGAGCCGACATCGAGGTGCCAAACACCGCCGTCGATATGAACTCTTGGGCGGTATCAGCCTGTTATCCCCAGAGTACCTTTTATCCGTTGAGCGATGGCCCTTCCATACAGAACCACCGGATCACTATGTCCTGCTTTCGCATCTGCTCGACTTGTCAGTCTCGCAGTTAAGCACGCTTATGCCATTGCACTATCGTCACGATGTCCGACCGTAACTAGCGTACCTTCGAACTCCTCCGTTACACTTTGGGAGGAGACCGCCCCAGTCAAACTGCCTACCATGCACTGTCCCCGATCCAGATAATGGACCTAGGTTAGAACCTCAAACACACCAGGGTGGTATTTCAACGTTGGCTCCACCGGAACTAGCGTCCCGGCTTCAAAGCCTCCCACCTATCCTACACAGGTCTGTTCAAAATCCAATACAAAGCTACAGTAAAGGTTCATGGGGTCTTTCCGTCTTTCCGCGGGGAGATTGCATCATCACAAACATTTCAACTTCGCTGAGTCTCAGGAGGAGACAGTGTGGCCATCGTTACGCCATTCGTGCAGGTCGGAACTTACCCGACAAGGAATTTCGCTACCTTAGGACCGTTATAGTTACGGCCGCCGTTTACTGGGACTTCAATCAAGAGCTTGCACCCCATCATTTAATCTTCCAGCACCGGGCAGGCGTCACACCCTATACGTCGACTTTCGTCTTAGCAGAGTGCTGTGTTTTTAATAAACAGTCGCAGCCACCGATTTTTTGCAACCTCATTGGGCTCCAGGAGTAAATCCCTTCACCTACTAGAGGCACACCTTCTTCCGAAGTTACGGTGTCAATTTGCCGAGTTCCTTCTCCTGAGTTCTCTCAAGCGCCTTAGAATACTCATCTCGCGCACCAGTGTCGGTTTGCGGTACGGTCGTGTGTAGCTGAAGCTTAGTGGCTTTTCCTGGAAGCAGGGTATCACTCACTTCGGCTGCAAGCAGCCTCGTTATCACCCCTCATCTAAGCCCGGCGGATTTACCTACCAGGCACGACTACAGGCTTGAACCAACATATCCAACAGTTGGCTGAGCTAACCTTCTCCGTCCCCACATCGCACTACACATCGGTACAGGAATATTGACCTGTTTCCCATCAGCTACGCATCTCTGCCTCGCCTTAGGGGCCGACTCACTCTACGCCGATGAACGTTGCGTAGAAAACCTTGCGCTTACGGCGAGGGGGCTTTTCACCCCCTTTAACGCTACTCATGTCAGCATTCGCACTTCTGATACCTCCAGCAGGGTTTACACCGCCACCTTCACAGGCTTACAGAACGCTCTCCTACCACGTGCCATAAAATGGCACATCCGCAGCTTCGGTAACTGGCTTAGCCCCGTTACATCTTCCGCGCAGGACGACTCGATCAGTGAGCTATTACGCTTTCTTTAAATGATGGCTGCTTCTAAGCCAACATCCTGACTGTTATAGCCTTCCCACTTCGTTTCCCACTTAGCCAATTTTAGGGACCTTAGCTGGCGGTCTGGGTTGTTTCCCTCTTGAGTCCGGACGTTAGCACCCGGTGCTCTGTCTCCCAAGCTGTACTCATCGGTATTCGGAGTTTGCCTTGGTTTGGTAAGTCGCCATGACCCCCTAGCCAAAACAGTGCTCTACCCCCGATGGTAATACTTGAGGCACTACCTAAATAGTTTTCGGAGAGAACCAGCTATTTCCAAGTTTGTTTAGCCTTTCACCCCTATCCACAGCTCATCCCCTAGTTTTGCAACACTAGTGGGTTCGGACCTCCAGTGCATGTTACTGCACCTTCATCCTGGCCATGGATAGCTCACTTGGTTTCGGGTCTACACCCAGCGACTGTTCGCCCTATTCGGACTCGATTTCTCTACGGCTTCCCTATTCGGTTAACCTTGCCACTGAATGTAAGTCGCTGACCCATTATACAAAAGGTACGCAGTCACCCCTTTCGAGGCTCCTACTTTTTGTAAGCACACGGTTTCAGGATCTATTTCACTCCCCTCCCGGGGTTCTTTTCGCCTTTCCCTCACGGTACTAGTTCACTATCGGTCAATGATGAGTATTTAGCCTTGGAGGATGGTCCCCCCATATTCAGACAGGATTTCTCGTGTCCCGCCCTACTTTTCGCACGCTTAGTACCACAGGTCTCTTTTTGCATACGGGGCTATCACCCGCTATGGCCAGCCTTTCCATGCTGCTTTGCTAAGAATCCTGATATCACGTGCAGGCTTTTCCGATTTCGCTCGCCACTACTTTCGGAATCTCGGTTGATGTCTTTTCCTCGAGCTACTGAGATGTTTCAGTTCACCCGGTTCGCCTCAATAACCTATGTATTCAGTTAAAGATACCTATTGCTAGGTGGGTTCCCCCATTCAGAAATCTCCGGATCAAAGCTAATTTGCCAGCTCCCCGAAGCTTATCGCAGGCTATCACGTCTTTCGTCGCCTATCATTGCCAAGGCATCCACCATGTGCTCTTATTCACTTGACCCTATAACTTTGATTTCTCGCCGTT
>NZ_JADOVE010000051.1:0-6115 GCF_015752225.1 Polaromonas sp. CG_9.11 | reverse complement strand
CAAGAGCGGCGCGATCAGTTCGAATTGTTCACGAGTCAGTTGCATTCCTACATTTTTCCAGCAACGCCTCGGCTTGTCAATTTTGAGTTAACACGCCCTAGCCGGTTCAATGACTTACATCAAGCACACAGACGAGGGACTTATGCAGAGTTTCCTTAGGTGTGACAACTCAATAGCGAGATTGCAACCCCACCTCGATGCCAAGTTCGTAATTTCTCCGAGCGCTGTGATTATGTGTAGCAGTCAGGCTTGTCTTACCACCCCGCACAACTGGAAACCAGCTTTGAAGAAGTCGCGCTACGCATAATCCTTCACTACGCATAAGCTGCGACAGCGGAAGTACCACAATAGAGAAAGCAGCTGTTCAAGCCCTCGCAGTCGGCTTACTTTCGCTTGTCATTGAAAAACAAATACTTAATCAACGCTACGGCGCAGAGTATGAGCACTATAAGGATCAGGAGCCCGAAGAGGCCCATTCCCCACATCATTCCACCACCCATCATTCCGTCCATCATTGATTGCATCGTTGTCTCCATTGTGGTTGCCCAAGCGTCACTGTCTCCGTTCCTTTAATTACGATGTTCACAGCATGTAGCCGATGTCGGAGGTGGCGGTCGGGTAAGCAAACATCGTCGTCTTCAAATCTTCGGCAGTCAAGCCCTTGCGGATCGCAAGAGCGAAGATGTTGATCACCTCGTCGCAATGCGGCCCGATCAGATGCGCGCCCAGAATGCGGTCGGTTTTTTCATCGACCATCACCTTGAACCCGTAGGTCGTCTCAGCGACGCGCTTCGCTGTGAACCAGCTTGATGCCTTCTCGCTTTGCATCCTGAATTTCACCCCGCTGTCGCGTACCTGCTGCTCGCTCATGCCCACGGAGGCGATCGGCGGCGTCGTGAATGCGACGCTCGGCACGCCGAGATAGTTGGGCATCGCATGATTGCCTTCGAGGATGTTGGCTGCGGCGACCTTCGCGTCGTGGCTAGACACCGGTGTCAGCGGCGGACCGCTCGAGGCCGCGTCACCCACTGCGTACACGGCAGAGTTGGACACGCTTTGCAAGAACTCGTTCAGCTTGAGGCGTCCCTTCACGGTCGTCACGCCCGCACTGGCGAGGTCGAGCGGCTCCAGATCGGGCATGCGCCCGGCCGCATGCACCACGAGGTCGGCCTTGAACAGCTCATCCTTGCCGTTCGACGACGCGCGTACGGTCAGACCCTCGCTGCTCCTCTCGATGGCGGTCACGCGCGTCTGGAGCCGCACGTCGATTCCGACTTCGATGAATTTCTCCATCAGCCAGCCGACCAGGTCCGGGTCGAACGGCGCGAGCATACGATCCATCTGCTCAAGCACCGTCACCTGCGCGCCGGCCTGCGCAGCGATGTTGGCGAACTCGGCGGCGATGAATCCACCGCCGAGCAGGACGATCCGCTTCGGCAAGTGATCGAGCTCAAGGAAATCCGTGCTGGTGATGACGTGTTCCTCGCCGGCGATGCCCAGGTGCATCGGAACTGAGCCAACCGCGATCAGAACGAAACGGCCTTCGAGCACCTCACCGCCAACCTCGACCGAATGCGGGCCGCAGAATTTGGCGCGTCCGTGATAGGCGTCGATGCCATTCTTCGCGAAGCTCTTCTCCTTCATCGCCGGCACGGGCTCGGTGAAGCTGCGTTTGAACCTCATGAGATCGCTCCATGCTATTGCCGGCTCTCCACCAGAAAGTCCATGCCCTTGCATGCGGCGGGCATGGTCGATCGCTTCGACTGCGCCGACCAGTACCTTTTTCGGGTCGCAGCCACGCAACGCGCAGGTGCCACCAAAAGGCAGATGGTCGATGACTGCGACGCGCCATCCGGCCGCCCGGCAGCGGGAAGCTGCGCCCGTGGCGCCGGTTCCGGTGCCGATGACGACGAGGTCGTATTGATGGGTCATTTTCTTTTCTCCTATGTTTGGTTGGGCCTGAATTACAGGCCGGGACAGGTTTATTCCCTTCTGCCGAAGACCTGCAGCACTCTGGTCATTGACAGGAGAAACAGCCCAGTCAGTGCCAGGGCTGCAACGCCCCAGTGGTCGCCGACAAAAGCCCCGACGCCCGTGCCGGCGAGCACTGCAGCGAGTAGTAGCAAATGGCAGGGGCACGTCAGCACCGCCAGAACACCCCATGTGTATGCGCGCCAGCTTGGGATGGGCGGCGATACGCCGCTGGTATGAACGCTGACACCGGCCTCACTGGCCAGCTTCGAGACTGTGTAGGCGTCCATCAGTCAACTCCTTGGTTATCCCGCGCAGCAGGAAAGCTGCTTCACGTCCTTGGTGAAAGTTTGAGCGCACAGCTTTAAACCTTCGACCATAGTCAGGTAGGGAAATAAGGTATCGGCCAGCTCTTTTACGGTCATCTGCGCCCGAATAGCCATTACCGCTGTTTGAATCAACTCGCCGGCTTCTGGCGTCACCGCTTGCACGCCAATGAGCCGCCCACTACCCACGTCCACTACCAGTTTGATAAAGCCACGGGTGTCAAAGTTGGCCATAGCACGAGGCACGTTGTCGAGGCTCAGCGTGCGGCTGTCGGTCTCGATGCCTTTGAGCTTCGCCTCAGCCTCGGACAGGCCCACGGTGGCAACTTGCGGGTCGGTGAACACCACCGCTGGCATGGCGGTCAGATTGAGTGCGGCGTCGCCGCCGGTCATGTTGACTGCTGCGCGCGTGCCGGCCGCCGCCGCGACATAGACGAATTGCGGCTGGTCGGTGCAGTCGCCAGCGGCGTAGATATGCGGGCTGTTGGTGCGCATGGCCTTGTCTACGACGATTGCGCCTTGCGCGTTGACCGCGACGCCTGCCGCCTCCAGCGAAAGGTGACTCGTATTGTGCGATCGACCGGTGGCAACGAGCAGCTTGTCGGCGCGCAGCTCACCTTGGCCGATAGTGAGTATGAATTCACCGTTCACATGGGCGACCTGGCTGGCTTGCGTATGTTCCAGCACCTCAATACCCTCTAGGCGGAAAGCGGCTGTGATTGCTTCGCCGATGGCCGGGTCTTCCTGGGAAAAGAGCGTGTTGCGCGCCAGGATAGTTACCTTGCTGCCTAGCCTGGCGAATGCTTGCGCCAGCTCTAAGGCCACTACCGAAGATCCGATGACCGCCAGCCGAGGCGGGATCGAAGCACTCACCAGCGCTTCGGTTGAAGTCCAATACGGTGTCTCCTTTAGGCCAGCGATCGGTGGCACAGCTGGACTGGCTCCGGTAGCGACCAGGCACCGGTCGAACGCTACCGTTTGCTCGATGCCTTCATTCAGGCTAACGATCAGGGTGTGGTCGTCATTGAAACGGGCGTCGCCATGCAGCACGGAAATAGTCGGAGTGCTATGCAGGATTCCCTCATACTTAGCGTGCCGCAGTTCATCGACGCGCGCCTGCTGCTGTGCCAGTAGTTTTGCGCGATCAATCGTTGGCTCGGTTGCTTTGATGCCATCATCGAACGGACTTTCGCGGCGCAGATGGGCAATGTGGGCGGCGCGGATCATGATCTTCGACGGTACGCAGCCGATATTGACGCAAGTGCCGCCGATAGTGCCACGCTCGATAAGCGTGACGCGCGCACCAAGTTCCGTGGCTTTGAGCGCTGCTGCCATCGCGGCCCCGCCGCTGCCGATGACGGCGATATGCAGTGCATTTTCACTGCTACCGGATTTATCTTTGCCGCCCAACCATCCCGGTGCCTTGTCGAGCAAGCCAGCCTGCTTTTCAGTCGGTGGCGCATCGGTGAGTGTGGACCGATAGCCGAGCCCAGCCACGGCGGCCATGAGCGCATCTAATTGCGTGCCCCGTTCAAAGGCTAGTTGCGCCGTGCCCTGCGGGTAGGACACAACCGCCGAGCGCACGCCCGGCACTTTTTCCAGCGCTTCTTTCACGTGTGTCGCGCATGAATCGCAGGTCATACCGGTAATGCTCAATTGGGTCATAGGACTTTCATTTTTCCGTTTCGTTTGTGATGCGTTGGCGGCCCATGCCGTCAACCTTGTTTGGCGGGTAGGGCGCAGCCGTCTGGTCCACAGCGGCGATTTGCCGGCGAGACGAAATCCCAGATTGACACGCTGACCATCATGGCCAGGCCGACGTAGAGGAGTTTTTCTGCCATCGTGAAGGAGGCGATTAGCACAATCGTTGGTCCGATCATGCCTAGTACACTGCGATGCCACTGGCGATGCCGAAGCCAGCCCAACGCGTTAGTTAGAAGGGCCAGCCCAGCGAAAAGCGGCAGTAGTACCGTCATGAACAAGCCTTCGTACTGGCTCAGAAAACCCAGCCCAATGGCGCTCCCGAAGCTTGCGAGCGCAGGAAAGCAGGCGCCGCAACCCATAGCAGACACGATACTGCCGAAGCCGCCCGCTTTGTTGCCGATTGAATCAAGTAAGGGCATGGAGTATCTCCAGTTTGAGATTAGTTGGCTCAGCGTTTAACACTTGACGGATAGCCCGCGTTTTCGGTCGCTTGGGTCAGCTTCGGGATATTGGTTTTGCCATCATCGAAAGTGACAACAGCCTCGCGATATTCAAACATCACATTAGTCTTGCTCACGCCCTCAACCTTGGAGAGCGCTTTCTTGACGGTGATCGGACAGGCGGCACAGGTCATGCCGGGCACCAACAGCGTGACGGTTTGCATGGCGGCCCAAATCGGGGTGGAAATGGCAGCCAGCGCGAGGATGGCAAACAGTTTTTTCATGGTGAGATCCGGGCTAATAGAACAAGGGAAGGACATAAGGAAATCCGAGCGCGATCAAAACCAACACGACCACGACCCCAAAGATGAGTTTGTAGGTGTGGCGCACCCGGGGGATGGCGCAGACCTCGCCCGGTTTGCACGCTTCCACCGGGCGGAAGATGCGCCGCCAGGCGAAGAAAAGGGCGACCAATGCCGCGCCGATGAAAATCGGCCGGTACGGCTCCAACACGGTCAGATTACCGATCCAGGCTCCGCTCACGCCAAGGCCGACAAGAACCAACGGCCCCAGGCAACAGGTAGAAGCAAGGATGGCGGCCAGCCCGCCGGTGACAAGGGCGCTGCGCCCATTTTGTAGCTCGGACATGCGCTTTTCTTTCGAATCCTTTTGTGAGTAGCGTAAGCTTACTTCCGTAGTCATGTACGGAGTCAAGCGGTATGGAAAATAATTTTGAAAACCTGACCATCGGCGTCTTTGCGAGAGAGGCTGGGGTCAATGTGGAAACCATTCGGTTCTATCAGCGCAAGGGCTTGTTGCCGGAGCCAGACAAGCCACAAGGCAGCATTCGCCGTTATGGCAAGGCGGATGTGACGCGGGTGCGCTTTGTGAAGTCCGCTCAGCGGCTTGGATTCAGCCTAGACGAGATCGCTGAGTTGCTGCGGCTGGAGGATGGGACCCACTGTGAGGAAGCCAGCAGCCTGGCCGAGCAAAAGCTCAAGGATGTTCGAGAAAAGCAAGCGGACTTGGCACGTATGGCGTCAGCGCTGTCCGATTTGGTGTTTGCCTGCCATGCAACGAAAGGCAACGTCTCCTGTCCGTTGATTGAGTCGCTGCAAGCGGAGAAAGCACTTCACCCCGCAGGCTCGGCGTAATCGATGATGGTTTGAACTTAACTTACTTTAAATGTTGATTTCGAATCATTTTTGGCAATTAATGACTGCCGTAGACAAACCAAACCGAGGGGCAGCTTCCTGCGATGAACAGTCACTCAACGCTCTGATGCACTCAAGACCCTATTCTTCGCTCTCTGTCGCCTGCGCCTGACCAACTTACTTTTCTAACCCATCGGGCGCAAACCCGCATGAATACTCGAAACTAGTGTCGCGTCATGATGTAGTTGTCGGGTAAAGCCTTTTGAGCTTGGTGCGGGCATCCTTGGTCGTGAACTGCCAGTTGACTTTGGCCTGAAGGTTGTCGCGGCGGCTCTGCCAGGCGGCGACCTCGCTTCGCACCATCTCGATGCTGTCGATGCGCCGATCCAGGCACTGGCTCACCATGACGTTGATTTCGATCTCGGCCATGTGCGTATTCCGGCGATCGTGACCGACGATTCCGGTCGATCGTGACCGGTCGCGCAGCGTGAAGTGTTGCGCGCTTAAATTGTAGGGGCAG
>NZ_JADOVE010000050.1:0-7405 GCF_015752225.1 Polaromonas sp. CG_9.11 | reverse complement strand
TACCCGTGTCGCCACGTTGTTTCCTAACTCGGCCAGCTGCCTGCGCTTAATCAGCGCCTTGCTGGCCGAACAAGACGAGGAGTGGATGACCGCAAAAATCTACCTCTCCATGAAGCCCTGAGCATTGCCAATCACCAGTACCCAAGACCGAATCTCGGAAATTTACAGAAAAGAAGTTGCTTTATCTGAAGTTTTGCACTGTCCGAGCTTCGTACCACCTGACTATCTGGCCGGTGGCGGGCCAAGCAATAGTGTTTTGCTCACTCCCACTACAGGCTACAGCAGGAGAAGTCGCACTGCGCGGGATGTGAAAAGTTGCGGCCGGCCGGCCAGCCAGTAAGTTCGTAAATTGATTAACACGTGAAACGCGCGCAAGGAAAGGACGCATCGACCAAAAAACCACCTCGACCTCCAATTTGAGCTCGCCACATCGCATCAACAACGCCGCAGCGTTCATGCTGCCCGGAATCGCCGTTTATTGTCTCAAAATGAGCGTTCCCATTCGCTGAAATACGCAGGCTTGTCATCAATCGAGCCAGAGCACGGCAGCGTAAGCAAGCCGATGAACACACCTTCCTAAAGCCAGCCTTGTGGTTCTGCGTTGATTGGGCCTTCAGGGTGAGGCGGGTTGCCAATAAACGGCAGTAGATCTGCAATCTGGCTGTCAATTAGTCAATTGCCTTTCTAAAAAACTCTGGGTTAATCTCTTTGAACTGATGACTTGTGCTTGATATGATCGTTGAGAATCGTTTTCGCCACATAATTCGGAAACGTTTTTCTTCAGGTGTCTCCATTGTTATTTCTCCATCTTCCGTATTGATGAAAGTTAAATGAATACTGCACAAGCGTTGTTCAAGTGAAAGCATGACACCCGGTACGCAGGGATGCTCCAAATCTCCAGGAAGGTAAAAGGCTTCTGGCATGCCTTCCCGTAGTTTCAGCGGAATAGCATCGGCGGATAAATCAGAACAACGGAGATTGAAATTAACCGGCAGTGTCGCTTCTTTCTGTGAGTCTGCCATGCGCTGCGCAGTGGGTTTGATAACTGGGGCAACTGGTATTGCATTATCCGCACGGGTGGGTGCAGGGTTGAGTTCAATTTGTGGGGCAGGGCGATGCTCTATATTTTGATTTCCAACGTTTGGCGTCACCGCTGAAGCAGCGAGCGCCAAAGGCGGCGTCGATAGCGGTACAAGCGCTACGCCAGGAGATACCGGTTGAGCGACAGAACCAAACACAGCGTCGAGTTTTGAACTAACCTGCACCTGTTGTTTTTCCAGGATGGCTGAAACCCGACTGCTCATGGCCGCCAGGTCAACGCCTTTGGTCTGCTTCCTAATCTCAGCCATCAGCAAAATATGCTCATTCATTTGCCGCTGACAAATATCTTGTCGAGTAGCCAGCATTTCACTGTAGTAAGTGCGCACAGTCGACGTCTGATAGACAAGCCCGGCGTCAGCCAGCAGGCTGGTTAATTGCGCCCATGAACATCCCTTGTTTCGTAGTATGTACAAATGCGGCATCAATGATTCAAATGCTTTGCGCTGCGTTTGATCATCAGGAATGACCATCACCGTGGCGGCTTCTAAAAATGCACCCGCAGTCGGAAAATCAGCACTGGCTATGCGACGCAATGGCCCGGTGCGCTTGGCACGTAATGGTTTGGAAATCATGAAATGAGTCAGGCCTTTAAAGTTTTTCGTAAATTATCCGTACGCCAAATAAGTCGCAGCATCACCGTCATTTTAGCTGGCACTTCAGCATTAACTCCATAAAAATTCCTCGAATAGCAGTCAGATTCATTGTTGTTTGATGGTGGTTTAAGGCAAAGGAAACGTTAACTTCGCCAAATAAAATCCGGCAGCTTGATCAGACAGGCACTGTGAATCTATCAAAAAAATCAATCTAGCAGTAAGCATCTTTGACTGAAAGTCAAATGCTATCTCGGTAAAAATTCACTGCCTAGCCGTCAAAGTCTTTTTGCTTGACAGTGGTTCAAGGCCAAAGAGACGTCGAGTACACCAAAAAAATTCAGATAGCAAGGTTTAGTAGGTACTTTGAGTGCACTATTAGATAACTTTTACCATTAAGGACAGGATGCTGGATGTACGGCTAACGCCGTAATCCAGAATACTTGGCCCGCTAGGTCGCTGCGCGCCCGTCGCCGCCCACTCAGGGCTTTGCCCCGAGACCCGTTCGCGATGTCAGTGGTGATGGCGCCCTGTAAGATCAGGCATGACCACGCTGTTCAAAAAGAAAGACGACGCCGACGCCCGGTCAGTTCGCCGCGAGCTACGCCTGACACGCGAAGAAGATCATCACATCCGCGATGCCGCGGCCTTGCGCCAGCTCGACGTTTCAGAGTTCATCCGCCGCGCAGCGCTGGGAAGAAAAGCCGAAGTCCGGTTTGAAATCGACCTCATCTTGATGCTGATAGAAGTTGTCAAAGACATTCGAGCGCTGCACAGCGCAGTCGTTGCTACCGGCGCGCTGCCGCCAGAGGAACAGTGGCAACCCGTCATCAGTCAAGCGGTGGCCGCCATGCTGCGAATTGAAAAATGAAGCTGCTGCATTTGCTTGGCACTGAACGCAATGACCGATTAATACACTCAAAGGCTGGCAGGACGTTATGCATAATAAATAACGTTTGATCGCCCCTGGCATGATTCCCCATATTCCAGAGCAGCGCAAATTCAAGGTCAGCGCGGCCAAACCGTTCGATGATCTGGTGGCGTATATCGAGGCGACTCCAGATCAATCCGTGGAACTGCTTTGTCAGCTGGTCAATGATTTTGCCAATGTGATTGATTACGCCACCACATCCACGGACGACAACTCAGGCGCGGAAAAGTGCATCGCCATTCGCACGCACGGCGTGACGGGCATGGCCACGGCCCGCCTGGAGATGAATACGGTGGCGCAGAAAAATACCCGTTGCCTCGATCCGGTGTATCACATCATCCTGAGCTGGCCCGAGCATGAACAACCCACGGCCGAGCTGATCTTTGATGCGGCAGAGCACGCACTGGACGCGCTGGGCCTGGGCGCGCATCAGTACGTGCTGGCAGTCCATGGCAATACCGACAACCGGCACTGCCATATTGCGGTCAATCGAATTCATCCCCGTACATTCAAATCACATAATATTGCCTGGGCACATAAAACGTTGCACCGCGCAGCGCGTGAAAGTGAAATCAAGCATGGCTGGTCGCACGACAACGGTCTCTTCGTGGTCGAGGTGGATGACCATGGCCAAAAACACGTGGTTCCCAGCCGTGAGCGTTTCGATGCTTTAGCCGCAGCGTCCCGGCGCGTGCACCATGAGCTCGGGCGCGAAGATATTCTGGCGCCCTGGCATGATCCCGACAGCCTGGAATCCTGGCTCAAAACCACGGTGGCCAAAGCGTTGAAGCCCGCATTGGCGGAGCTAACCGGCTGGTACGCGCTGCATGCTTGGCTAAGCCGCTACGACATCACCCTCAAGGACAGTGGCGGTGGCGGCATGAGGCTGCACGCCGTTTGCGCTGAAACGGGCGAAATCCTTGACTTGGCGGCCAGCAAGGGGTTGCGGGTGTTGAAACGCGATGCACTGGAAAAGCGCTGGGGCCCTTATGCCAACCTTCAAGAGATTGCCTGCCGCGTGCCTGATTTTTCGCACCTGACGCCCAAGCAGATTGCCAAAGGGGTGAGCGCTGTGCTGGCCATGGCAGAGCGTCCGCCGGCGCACATCCTCTTGGCGCGCCAGGCGGTAAGTCCATCTCAAGGCCGAGGGCACGCGTTGCTGCGCGACACCGCACCCCGCTTTGAGCGTGAGCATGACATGCATAAAAGCTCTCAACGCGATGGTGCCCAACGCGCAGAGCGCAAGGCGCAGCGCAGCGACGCGCGCCTGGATCTGCAGCAACGCTTTGCCCAGCACCGCAACGCGGTGAGGGGTGGTGATACGGAGCACTTCACCCGTCTGAAGGCGCTGCAGCTTGCGCGCAGCGTGGCCTTGCGGCATATCCGTGCGCAAAGCAAGGCAGCCAAGCTGGCCATTCCCAAGGCCACCGACTTGTACATTTGCTTCATCACCCGTGGTGAAATCGATGCGGAAAGCCTGCGGCGAAAGCTGCTAGTGGATGCTGATTTTCAGGAAAAAAGCCATTCGTTGCGGGCAGTGCGCACGCCGCCCTTGAGCTGGCGTGCCTGGCTGCTGGTGCAATCGGGCCTGGGGGACCAGGCCGCCTTGTCAGCGTTGCGGGGCATCGTGTATCAGGCCCAGCGGGACGCCAAACGCGATACCGCCAGCGACACCCAAGCGATTGAGGCCACTGCCGACAGTCAAGAGCAGCGCGCGCAGCAGTACCAACGCGTCATGGCGCGTTTGCTGGAAGAGGAAAAGAAAGAAGCGGCCATTCGCTCTGCCAATAGCCGCGCCATGCGGCCCTTTGAAGCGGATCCCTTGCTGGTTCGGTACAGCGCCATGGCGTGGCATGTCACGGGCAACGGCAATGTCCAATACCGGGACCCAGCGGGGATGCATCTCTTTACGGACCGCGGCAACCGGGTCACGTTTGACCGCAAGCGGGTGACGGATGACGAAATTGGCCTGGCGCTGGCCCATGCGCAGCACAAATTTGGTCAGCCACTGACGCTCACGAGTAGCGATCCTGTGTTTATGCGCAGAATGGCACGCCTGGCCGACGAGATGGGGATCTCGATCCTTAACCCGGAACTTCAGCAGGTGGTGGCGCACCACCTGCTTGCCCGCCAGGCGCTGCAGGTGGTGCTTGTCCCCGCCGCGCCAGCACCTTTTGTGGTCCAAAAAGCGCCACCGGCGCTGCTGGCGCCTTCGCCAGCGGTGCTTCAGGTACCGCCGACGCTTGCCGATTCCGCTGCCGGGCTTAACGCGCAGGTGGTGCGCCCAGCGCTCACGCGCCCTCCACGCCGACGGCAACGCGGCGATGAATCGGGGTCAGTCCACCAATCCGGCCCTCCGATGAGCGAGGGGGTGCCGCTCTCCAAGCCCGCAGTGCAGTCGCCTGCTGTGGTTGTGGGGGCCGCAGCCGAGGAGGCAGACCTTCTCACCCTGGCCTCATCCTCATCCATAGCAAAGACGGCGCAGCAGGCGGCGTTGTTGCCAACCCCGGCCACGCCAGAGCAGCTCGAAACCCGGCATGAGCGACTACGCGACATGGTGCTGGCCATCGACGCAAACGCCCAATTTCTCACGCCCTCAGCCCATGACAGTGAGAAAACCTACTTCGGCAAAATTGTGGCCACCTTGGGCGAGGCAGTGCCCGGCTTTGCGCAATTGAGCACCCGGCTTGGCGCCTACATCCTGCATGCCACCGTGCATGCACCGCCCCATGAGGCCGGCGATGCGATCGAGGTTCACTACAAGCGCGGCCAGGTGGCTGCTAAAAACACCGTAGTGCAAGGCAAGGGCGGGCACGGAGACTGATGCCAGCGCAAAGCAGGCGGGTCAAAAAAAGCCTGCTCAGCGAACTGCTTTCCCCGAATTGCTTTCTCGCAAGACAAGGCGCAGCTCCTGGGCCACCAGCGCCATCAAGGCCTCGGCTGATTCCGCGCGCCGGTCCTCGAGGTAGGAGAGCATCAACAGCGTCAGCGGATGGATGCCCAGCACGTCGGCCAGCGTGTCCACCTTGCTCAGGGTGGGGCTTTTGATGCCCCGCTCCAGGCTGCTCACATAGGTGCGGCTCGAGGCCAGGCTGAAGGCTTCCTGGGCCAGGCTAAGGGACGTGCGTGCGTCTTTGAGCGCTGCCGGGAAGTTGTTTGTAGGGTGTTTGGTCAGGTGCATGCCTGCCATTGGCCTTCAATGAACTCTATAGCGCTACAATCTATAGGACTCATTCACGCAAAAAGACCCTTATGTTTAACACCAAAGAAGATTTTAGATCGCCCCTTTCCGCCTTGATGAGCGTCGACGGCGACACCGCCTGGCTGGCCGCCGAACTGGCCGTGGAGGTGCCCTGGTTCATGGTGGTGTTTTTTCAGCCTATGCCGGCCGGGCACGAGACGGTGCTGATGCGCAACCGCACGATGATGTTTGCCCACATCCAGGACGTCGAAGCCCTGCTGGCCGAGCACGCCAAAGGCCGGGTCAAGGTGGGCTCGGTCCTGGTGGTGACGCCCGGGCATCTCAACGGCAGCGGGCGCTGGAAAATGGAGCCGCTCAAAGCGGTCTGGATGGCGCAGGAGCCTTCGGTAGAGGGTCCGCCCACGGGCGAGATGTACGAGACTGATGAAGGCGTGAAGTACACCCGGTACGGCACGCCCGGTGAAAAGTTGAAAAACCCCGTCCTTCGGTTTCGCTGGAATGGCTGAGCGCACGCACATGGGCATTTAGAACAATGTTCGAAGACGCAATGAAGGGCGGTGACTTGACGGTAGTTTGTTAAAACCGGAGATAAAAGTTGATTCCCTGGCCGGCGTTCAATGTGCCGAGCAGCGCGGCGAGTTCGGCCGGCAGGGGTACGCTCGCACAGGCGGACTGGCAGCGCACCAGCCAGTAGGCCGGGGTCAGTCATGCGCGCACCATGCGCAGCAGGCAAGGCCAGCGCGGCAGCGGCTTGACGCGGCTGGTTTTTTTCTGCGCTTTTGGTGGCGTTGACAATTCGCTAAAGGCCCCGAAAGCGTTGAAATCGTTGATTACCACTGAAAGGAGAAAGCCATGATTGCAAATGGAATGCGCCCAATCCACCCGGGAGAAATACTTCTGGAAGACTTTTTGAAGCCCATCGGCATGTCGGTGAATGCGCTGGCCAAAGGACTGCACGTGCCAGCCACACGTATGAGTGACATCGTGCGTGGTCGGCGGGGCGTCACCCCTGATACTGCCCTTCGCTTGGCGCGCTTCTTTGGTGGCGGTGCACAGTCTTGGCTCAATCTGCAACAGGCTTACGACCTAAAGCTGGCTGAAAAAACATTGATGAAAAAGATTACTGAGGAAATCGTTCCTCTTATAGAAACTGCAATGCGCGCAAACGATGTTCGCTTTAGTTTGGCGGCATGATGACGGGTTGATGTAACTGAATTTCTCTACAAGGGGTTCCCCAGCTTTATGGAACACTTTTTATCGTGGTTGAACCGCGCCAACGATTCACCTATTGATCCGGCCCTGTGAAGTTTTAATCTGCATAGCGAACCCGACGATCCTGGAAGTAGCTCATAACCCGCTCGGGGTTTTGCTCGAGCATCGCCATGTGATCGTTGGCCGCCTCACGTAATTTAGCCTTGGTTCTGATCGGCACGCGCTTGCCCAATTCCTGCTTCAGATCGGCGTTGAGTCGCTCTTCCGGGCCCCCGGTGTCAGAATTGTTGTCGCATCCAATTCTTTGATGGCTAACTGCCCGACAGCTTCATTTCATGACCAGAACACCGCATTCACATCACTCTCCCG
>NZ_JADOVE010000049.1:0-7574 GCF_015752225.1 Polaromonas sp. CG_9.11 | reverse complement strand
GCCCTGCAACTCGGCTCTTTCCTGCTCTGACAAGGTGACTTTGTAATGTTCCATTCCCCATTGTCCACGTCAAATTTCTCATGACGCGACACTAGAGCGGCCGGGGTCAATGTAGAAACCATCCGGTTCTATCAACGCAAAGGCTTGTTGCCGGAGCCGGACAAGCCTTATGGCAGCATTCGCCGTTATGGCGAGACGGATGTGACGCGGGTGCGCTTCGTGAAGTCCGCCCAGCGGCTTGGATTCAGCCTGGACGAGATTTCCGAGCTGCTGCGTCTGGAGGATGGCACCCATTGCGAGGAAGCCAGCATCCTGGCCGAGGACAAGCTTAAGGATGTACGTGAGAAACAGGCAGACTTGGCGCGCATGGAGGCCGCGCTGTCCGATTTGGTGTGTGCCTGCCACGCGACGAAGGGGAACGTTTCCTGCCCGCGGATCGAGTCGCTGCAAGGGGAGAAAGCGCTTCGCGCTGACTGCGTGGGGTAATCAACGGGCGCTTTGACTTAGCGTGCTTTATTTTCCGTTTTCTGCGACGACCCCAAATACACCTGCTCGATCGGGCAGCCCGGGTGCATCAGCGAGCTTCCTGCGCGGCACGCCCCAGAGCGGCCAGCCGCTGCGGCGCAGGCAACTGCGTCAACTCCAGGCGCATGCCAGAGGCCAGCACCAGGGTGCAACTGCACGCAGGCGGCGCCTCAACAACGGCCGGGACAACGCGTAAGGCCACGAATTTGCCCAATGGAGGGCTCGGCGCCTTCAGCTTGCGCTGCCAGTAATACAGAGCCGTCACCGAAATCCCATGCTGCTTGGCATAGGCACTGGCCAAAACGCCTTGCAGTTTGGCCGCGGCCACATGCTGCTTCCAAAATTCCATTCCCATCTTCATGCTTGCTCCCTTTCAATTGAGATGCCCCAAGCATGCGCAAATCAGAACCCGCCAACAAGGCTGGGCTTTATGGAGCGCTTACGATATTCCGCCCCTGTCCAAGTCGCTTTGGCAGGCAGTGACTCACGTGGTTCGCGAGCGACTTCCAATGCGGCCGATCGCTCAGCGCTTGACGTTGGCTAATGCCTTCTCGGTGGCGTCGGACTGCCACATGTTTGTCGTCACGTCGACCTTCTTGCCAATCGTATTGTCCAAGTCGATCTGGACCTCATAGGTCTCGCCGCCCTTGACGATCTCGTATTCGAGGTAGTCCTTCTCGCGGTCGTTGACGGAGGTCACCTGATATCCGAGCTTCTTCAACTCGCCGGCATACCAGTTCTTGTCCTTGCCGACGGCCATAGCCTTTTCGATGCGCTCTTTTTCGCCGGTCCAGTTCTTCATGCGGGCCCGATCGCTGTAGGCCTCGTTTCCTTTCATATAGCCAGTCGCCGCCGGTACCACCTTGCCGGTCATCGCGGCTTTGGTAGCATCGGCGCGCCACATGTTGCTCGAAACTTCGACCTTGCTGGCCTTGCCGGCGTTGTCGAAGTCCAGTTGCACTTCATAGCTGCGGTTGTTCTTCACGACTTCGTACTCGACTTCGGAAGTCTTGTCCGAGTTGATCGAGGTGATCTGGAAACCTTGGTCGGTCAGTGCCTTCGAGTAATAGGCTTTTGACTCGCCCATCTTCAACTGCTTTTGCAGCATCTCTTTTTCGTTCGTCCAGTCCTTCATGTGCATACGGTCGCTGCTTCCCATGCGATCGTTGTTGAGCGCCGGGTTGGCTGTCTTATCGCCCGTGACCGGGGCGTTGCCAGCCGCAGTGTGCGTGGCCGCGTGGGCACTCAAGGGTGCCATCAGGCCGAAACTGAGGGCAGCGATGCCCAGGCCGAGTTTGGTGCGCTGAAAGTTCGTCGTCATGTGAGTCTCCTAGTTCTAGAAGAAACCGTCCGGTCGGCCGGCTGCGCGTTCCATCAAGGTTGTCGATCATCCGGTAGCAGTTCCTGTCGGGACAGGACGCCGAAGCCACCTGTTCAGAGGATGACTTTCCCCCCGGCAAGCCACGGGATCCATCAGTAAGGGGCCCGCGGGCTTGTCAGAGAAGTTCGACGTGGGAGCTGGCGCTGGCCTCGGGTTGTCCGCTCGTCGAGAGAGGGGTAGTCGTCGTGGCCCTCGGCACCACCGGCGTAATAGGTGTCGGGACGGGGCCTGTTGTACGGGCTGTTGCCCGCATCCGCTCGTGCAGATCCGGGTGGGCGATGAACAAACGGCCGAAGGCGATGAATACGGCGGGGTCCTGAGGGATAGCGGCTATGGCACTGTCGCGCTCGTAGTCGCCGTTGGCTTTGTAGGCACCGATGATGATCCGGAGCCGGCTCCAACAGATAGGAAATTCAACTGCATAAGGCCAGGCATGGAACTGAAAAGCGCCTTCAGGAGTCTTGTTTGTCCAGATGTGGCGATCTGAGTTTCCAACAATTTTCCGGCCAACGGCACAAGCACACACATTTTTTCTGCACTGAAGGCGATGATGCGTGGGTTCAGGGACGTGGAGCGGGCGCTCCCGGCGTCGTCTCGCCGCTGCTGACCAGACGCCTGAATTCCAAAAGTTTGGCGTTCAGCCGC
The DNA here is from genome assembly GCF_015752225.1 of Polaromonas sp. CG_9.11. Lineage (NCBI taxonomy): Bacteria > Pseudomonadati > Pseudomonadota > Betaproteobacteria > Burkholderiales > Comamonadaceae > Polaromonas > Polaromonas sp. CG_9.11. The sequence continues at coordinate 5,023 of NZ_JADOVE010000049.1, read as the reverse complement.
CGGTGGTTACCCGGCCCGGTACGCAGCAGCATTTTTTGCCCAGCCGACAGCGCATTGATTGCTGGGTCAGTGAATTCATAACGCACCCAAGGTCGGAGCGACGGAATGGGGCCCTTGACCTCGACCAGCACCACGTCGAGCGGCTCGGGCTGCACCGGCGTGGACAGCAGCAGATCGATTACCGTGACGAGCCGGTCGTTGAAATAACGGCCAGGGAAACCCAGCTCTTCATAAGCCTGCTGAAACAGTGGGTACATCCGCTTGTAAAGACGCACAACAGCCGCAGCGTCCACCGACTCGACAAACCGCACGAAGGGTGTGTAGCGCAGGCTGTTGTCGGGGCTGATACGGGTCACGGCGGCGCTTGTGTTGCCGGCTTTTGCGCCGTTGGCAAGGGTGGTGAAGCGCCCGGGTGTCGGCACCACGGGCCACACCATAGGCGGGGCATGTTCGCGGGCCAAGTTGTCGGTGGTCGCCACAACGCGGCGGGCAAAACCCTCAAGGTGCAAAAAGGTCTGTACCTTGTCGCGCCCCAGCAGTTCGACCAGTGCCTTGCTCAACAAGGCGTCGGAGTCGGCCAGCGCGGGCAACGGCGCGCCAACGGCGGGCTCATCGGGCGCGGAGGTGATCGGGTATTGAGGCGCCGTAGGGGCAGGGGCAACCAGCGACGGCGCGGGCGCCGCGGCCACAGGGGTTTCGGGAATAGCCGGCAGGGGTTGCTGGCGCTGCTGCCACCAGTACCAAGCACCTGCACCCAGGGCGGCAAAGACAAGGACTGTCACAAGACGAGCTGCATGGTTGCTCATGGTTGTTGACGACGCGTATGACGTGCTTCTGAGATCGGATTTTCATGTTATCACCGCGGTAAATCCATAATGGCGAGGCGGTGAAACGCCTGTTGCGGTGCGTCACTGTCTTGCCAGATATGTCGACGCGCTGCCTACCTTAGTATACTGAAGGCCTCGGCGGCGGCGCATGCTTCAAGGATCAAAACATGCACCAACGGGATTCCAATTAGGCGCTGTTCGGAAAGTTAGACGACTGTGGCCAGAAGGCACGTTGTCTCCCGGAAGTTGTTTTCAGGCGCAAAGAATTGCATCGCTTCCACGCATCAAAAAAACCAGTTCTGTAATGCGGCAATTTGCCCAGAATTGGACTCAATGGCACCTACTTGGCCACATCGTTGGCGCTGCGGCTCGCATGGACCAGCTCAATGAGTTGCTGACGAAACTCCGGCGCGTTCGCCGTTCGGTATTTGCTCATCTCGGACTTCTTCGGTTTGAACCAAAAGGTGTCCGAGAAAGGAGGTCAACTCCAGCCTGCGCTGAAGCAGGATATGGCAGCAGCAGCGCGTTCAGCCGGGCCTTCATGGGGCGGGTCGGGCTGCCGCCCGGCGAGTGGCTGAAGAAAACCGACAGCCCCGGCGCAGAGAAGTCGGAAAAACCGGAGCCGGCTGGCCCGGCCCACGAGGAGTAACGCAACCGTCAGGCCGGTTGAAGCCGCGCCCGTGCGGCCACCCAGCCAGGTGCGCTCTGCCTGCGCCATGGCTCGTGAAGCCTGCGACCTACTTCGCCGGAGCGGCCTGGGTGCCCGGTGTGCCGTCCGCGCCGATGGTCGAGGGCGCGATGCCGGTGGCACTCACAGCCGATGACTGGGTCTGCAGTGCAGGCACAGGCCCGCCGGGTGGCGCTGCCGTGGTGCCGACACCCGGCCCCCGCCCGTTGGCTGCGGCGATGGCTTCGGCATAGCTGCCCTTGGCCCGCTTCAGGCACTCCCGCTCCTCGGCGCCCTTGAGCGCCAGGCATCTCTTGGTGGCAGTCTGGTACTCGGTGTCGGCCTTCTTGCGTATGCCGTGGTTTTCGGTTCGGGCCGCCCGGGTGTCGCGGGCTTTGGCATCGCTTCTCTTAGCATCTGGCCTGGCCTGGCCGTGCGGGTTGTCGCGTTTCGTAGCGTCCGTGGAAGGCGTTTCGCTTTGGGGCGAATTCGGCGTGGTCTGGGCCACGACCAAGCTGTTGCCGAAACAACCGAACGAGGCCGCCACGGCCAGTGTCATCAAAGTCTTTCTCATCAAAATCTAATGCTGCCGCCGGGCAACGGCATTGCCCTTTTTAAACCCTGCGTGAGGCGGTGGTTGTAGGACGCAGGGGGCAAGGAACGTGGGCCGACTTCAAGCCGCGCACAGCGTTCCCTGGAGAGTGCAGCGTCGCGCACCCACTGAGCCGTGCTCCCCAGTCACTGGTACTGAATTCCCTATCCGTGGTCCCGGACTCCGACGGAAATTACCGCACACCCTTTGCGTAACGCCACAAAAGTCCTCAAACTGAGCGAGCGCTTGGTCGAGCTGCATCACGCACCGGCCGGGCCTTCATCAACACAGTTAATTTTGTACCTCGCTGGAGGTTCAAGCAAAGTACCCAGCATCCCTTGTGTTGCGCTCAATGTCGTTCTGGTGTGTGAGGTCCTGTTCGTCGGTGCTGACACGCAGGTAGATGCGGGCAATATTCATGAAGGGATGGTCAAAATGGGTGTACTCAATTTGGCCCTTTGTAGGAGAGGTAGCCAAGAACGAATTCGCCAATGTAAATTGGCTACAACCTATTTGGCTACTTAAATTGACCGCTTAACCCGGTTTTCCGTTCCACTGCACCTCAAACCCCGAGTCGCAGGAAAATCGTCCAAAATTCACAGGGTTAGTGTTTCCAAAAACGATACTTTTTGAACCGCACCCATCCTGTCATTCTCAAGCATTGCTTGCTACGACCCCCAAAAAACCTCTCGTCAGCATGAACGGTATCGCCATGTGCAAACTCAAACGTTCATCACCGCCACCGAGCGCACGTTGAGATAGGCCTCCAGCGCTTCGGGTCCGCCTTCGGAGCCGTAGCCCGAGTCCTTGATGCCGCCGAACGGCATCTCGGCCGAAGGCATGGCGGGCATATTGATCCACAGCATGCCGACTTCGACACGGCGCGCCAGCAGATCTGCGTTCTTCAGCGAGCGCGTGAAGGCATAGCCGGCCAGGCCGAAAGGCAGACGGTTTGCCTCGAGGATGGCTTCATCCAGCGTGTTGAAGCTCTGGATGGCGGCCACCGGGCCGAAAGGTTCGTCGTTGAGTATCCTGGCGCCCTGCGGCACGTCGGTCAGCACGGTAGGCTGCCAGAAATTGCCCGACTCGCCAATGCGCATGCCACCGGCTAGCAGCGTGGCGCCACGCTCGACCGCATCCTGGGTGAACTCGGCCATCGCGGTGATTCTGCGTGCGTTGGCAAGCGGCCCCATCTGGGTGCCTTCGCTCAAGCCGTCGCCGACGCTCAAGCCCTTGGCGTGCGCAACCATGGCTGCAGCGAACGCCTTGACAATGCTTTCGTGCACGAGAAAACGCGTGGGCGAAATGCACACCTGACCGGCGTTGCGGAATTTCGCTCCGCCTGCGGTCTTGACGGCCAGCGCCACGTCCGCATCCTCGGCCACGATCACAGGCGCATGGCCACCGAGCTCCATGGTGCAGCGCTTCATGTGCTGGCCGGCCATGGCAGCCAGTTGCTTGCCCACCGGTGTGGAGCCCGTGAACGTAATCTTGCGTATGACAGGGTGTGCAATCAGATAGCTCGAAATCTCGGCCGGATGGCCATAGACCAGGCCCAGCACGCCGGGCGGAAGGCCTGCGTCGGCAAACGCGCGGATCAGCGCTGCCGGCGCGGCCGGGGTTTCCTCGGCAGCCTTGACCAGAACCGAGCAGCCCGCCGCCAGCGCCGGGCCGATCTTGCGCACCACCTGGTTGATCGGAAAATTCCATGGCGTGAAGGCAGCGACTGGCCCGACAGGGTCTTTCAGCACCATCTGGCGCATGGCAAGACTGGTGCGCGAAGGCACGATGCGTCCGTAGACGCGAAAGCCCTCTTCGGCAAACCACTCGATCAGATCGGCAGCGGCCATGGCCTCGCCCTTTGCCTCGATCAGCGGCTTGCCCTGCTCCTGGGTCAGCACTTGCGCAATGTCGTCCGCACGCTCGCGCATCAGGTTAGCTGCCCTGCGCATGATCTTGCTGCGCTCGGCAGGACTCATGTCGCGCCAGGTCTCGAAGCCTTTTTGAGCCGCTTGCAGCGCCTGGTCCAGATCGGCCTTGCCGGCATGCGCCAAGCGGCCTATAGGCTGGCCCGTGGCGGGATTGAGCACGGCCAGCGTGCGGCCGTCGCCGGCGTCCAGCCAGGCGCCGTTGATGAAGAGTTGGGTGTCGGGATAGGCCATGGGAAGTCTCTCTTGCCAAAGGTTGTTGTGAATGGTGTTTGATATTGTCGAGTTCGCTGTGCCGGTGTCATGAAGCCGAGGGCGCTGTGGCGATGCATGGCTATCGACGCTCCAACACCTCCTGCCGGAGAATCGTATTCACCCGCGTCTGCCAGCCCTTGCCTGAAGCCTTCAACGCCTCAAGCACATCCGCATCGACGCGCATGTTCAGCGTGGGCCGTTTGAGCGGAGCCGGCGGGCGCCCCATCCGCTTTTTGGCAGCGTCAAAGTCGGTCGGGCTGACTGGCTTGCCGGCCACCATTTGCTTTGCCGACTGAAAGAACTCAGGCCCGAGCTCCGGGGCGTCATCCACATCTGTCCAGTTAGAAGTTTTTGCGCTCTCGTTCATTGGCGTACCTCATGCAGATGATGCGGCGAGCCTTGCCGCGAGAGGTCCAGACCAGTACCACGAATCGTCCATCCAGCATGCCTATGCTGATGATGCGTGGCTCGCCATAGTCAGCGCGGCTATCGAGTTGGTCCAGCGTAGGACCGTCCAGGACACGAGCCGCTTCAGCAAAATCAGGGCTGTGCCCGTGCAGCGTGGTGGCTCGTTTTGTCTCGTCGTATTCGATGTGTATTGACTTATTGTATTGGCATTTAGTTTGTACCGCAATTATTGTTTGCCAATACAAATAGTCCGCCTAGTGTCGCGTCATGAGAAATTTGACGTGGACAATGGGGAATGGAACATTACAAAGTCACCTTGTCAGAGCAGGAAAGAGCCGAGTTGCAG
>NZ_JADOVE010000048.1:0-7796 GCF_015752225.1 Polaromonas sp. CG_9.11 | reverse complement strand
AGTGATGTGAATGCGGTGTTCTGGTCATGAAATGAAGCTGTCGGGCAGTTAGCCATCAAAGAATTGGATGCGACAACAATTCTGACACCCGGGGGAACCCTTTTGCCGTGAGTCGAGCACCGGCCAGGCGCTTGTGTGCCTGCATGCGAATGCCAGCAGTTCATCGCAATGGCGTCAACTCATGGAGAGCCTGGCACTCCGCTGTCACGTGATGGCGCCTGACACGCATGGCGCCGGAAAGGGTCCGGCCTGGCCTGTCGACCGCCCCCTCAGCGTGATTACCGCAGTGCCTACACGCTGCCCTGGTGCTCAACTACCAAAATGCGGGCTTCGCACCGAGGAAGAGCCACATGTTCGCAGCCTACCTCGGCGAAAAATACATCACCTGTTGACAGTACCACTGAATATTCGCGCCCTGAATCTCTGACATGCATATCAACAACACCGTCGAGGACCGCAAACACTTCCTCACCATCGTTGACATGCCATTGGTAGGGCTCGTTTGTCCAATGCAGTCTCGTTGTAATACCGTTCATGTTCGCAACGTCGATTGCGCCCCAAGCTTTATCAGCGGTGAACTCCTTGCTCCGAATCACTCTCATATTTCTTCTTTCGATAGATAAAGTAGCAACATTACCACCCGGTCTTTGCCGCCCCAGACATTGCGCACGATGATGATTTGGCGGTCAAAGTTGCATCCTTGGTACACAGGCTCATGCACTCCATCAAACGCCTGTCGGTTCTCCATAGCAAGCGGGTCAACAAGGCGGTAGGCCCAACCAGCTTTGTCGTGATTGCTCCTTTGCTACGCCTCAAGTGCCCGCTGGCGCAGCCCCCATCTGCCGGCGTTCCTGGCCACTACAGCGGGGGCGCAACACGTTGCGCGCCTGAGTAAGCAGCATGCTCAGGTATCGGTCGCCGCGCTTGAAAATATATTCCCGGTAGCGGCTTGCACCCCTACGCCAGCACTTGCTCAAACACCAGTCCGTGCAGTGCGCCCGCGCGAAGCCTTGAATCTGATGGCCGCTGAGATGTTCCGGCAGTCACTGCAATGCTTGAAGGACGCATGGCGTAAATCAACGCCCTCTTGTGCTCGGTGTTGCTGAATATATCGCCAGCTTCCAGTACGTAGTCATTCGGGTCGTTGTCCAGCGTGATCCACACCGCACCTTCGCGGCACACGATCCGCATGCCTGCGGCATCGGGCACGTTGAACAGGGCATTGCGTTCCACGCTCAGGTCAAAATGGTTGGATTGGTTGTTCATTGTCTTTCCTTTAGTATGCTCAGTGAGAATGAATATACTGGCGCATCCCAACACCTTCAAACGGTAAATTGGAATTCATTGCATGCAAATTTGGAATGCGAAACTTACATCTTCTGCGCCTTCGGCTGGCGTCCCCCGCTCGGAACTGCCCCGGCTGGATTTGCTGCGCAGCTTTGAAGCTGCGGCCCGCTTACTCAGTTTCACGCTGGCAGCGCAAGAGTTGTCGTTGACCCAGTCAGCAGTGAGCCGACAAATTCAAATGCTTGAGTCCGACTTGGCTGTGACGCTGTTCGAACGGCGCCACCGCGCGCTGACGCTTACAGAGGCCGGAAAAGTGATGCAGCGCGCCGTGGTGGAAAGCCTGGAGCGTCTGCGCGACGCTACCGCTCGCGTGCGGGGAACAGCGCCCCCGCGCCAAGTGGCCATCACCACCACACCGAGCTTTGCCTCACTGTGGTTAATTCCGCGCCTGGCGAAATTCACTGCTAATCACCCTGGTGTGGATGTGCGGCTTTCTGCCACCATGGAAGTCCTCGAACTGGAGCGAGCCCGCATTGATGTGGCCGTGCGGTTTTCGCCCATTGCCAAGGGATTGGGAAAACCCCTGTTTGAAGAGTCGGTATTGCCGGTATGTGCCCCCCAGTTGATCACCAAAGGCGTGCACCGGTTGGAGAAACCGGCTGATCTACAACACCACACCTTGCTGGCATTTGAAACACCGCACGGCATGGCGCTCACAGTGGATTGGACGCCATGGTTTGAAATCATGGGCGTGTCGGATCTACCCATGAAAAGCACCATACGCTTTACACAATATGCGGATGCTGTCGCTGCCGCAGTTGCGGGTCAGGGCGTGGTGATCGGGCGCATGCCTTTACTCAATGAACTGATGCGGGCCGGCAAGTTGGTGGCCCCATTCCAGGGGCTGGCGGCATCAGAGCGGGGGTTTTTCGTTGCAACCTCGACGCGTGCGACTGGCAACCTGGATGCCCAAGACTTTGTACGATGGCTGCGCGCTGAAGCCGAATTGGTTTGAGAGATCGCGCAGCAAAGACAGTCGCCGTTGGCGCTTCCGGATAGTGAAGAGCAACCTCCAACCCTACTGTCCTTAAAGGTTGCGTCCTTTTTTGCTAGGACAGAGTCTTCATGAACTTCAAATTTGGAGGTGGTATTCGTTAGTCGCGACGCTTGCCAGACGTACGAGCTCATTGATATCTTCGTCCGCAATTTCGCGTGTCGTATCAAATAGATTGACTCTGATAAGTTTGGGTTAAGGCTGAAGTACAGCGTGTTTTGTAGCATACCGTGAAATTTCGCTGTTGCGACAAAGCAGGAATTGGCGAAGCATGCTGGCGTAGTTCCCGTGTGCCGCCCCCCCCACCGAAGGCCTTGCCGCGAGTGCTTGCCGCCATGCTGTCACACGTGGCGTATTGGCGAAGAAGCCAAAATCTTCGAACGATTCAAATACCTCGAAGTAGCGAAAGATCGGACCAAACACCGCGTCCACCATGGAAAATCGAACCCCTTCGAAGTAGGGGCCCGCGCCAAGCACCAACTCGATCTGCTCAAACCGGCTGCGTAGATCATCAATTTTCTCCCGCAATGCCGCGTCGTCGGCAGCGTTGTAGAACGCACCAATGGCATTGATCACAGCAGAGCCGAACTCCATCCATCCCCGGTGCCGGGCACGCTCCAAGGCATCCTCTGGATGAAAACGTGGCAATGCAGTTTCATCCAGATATTCGCAAATCACGGCAGATTCGAAGACCGGCACGTCGTCGACCAACAAAACAGGCGTCTTGCCAAGGGGTGATATCTTCAGGAACCACGCCGGCTTGTTCGCCAAATCGATGTCGATCCGCTCGTATGGAATGCCTTTTTCCGCCAGAACAATGGCAGCCCTTTGCACATAGGGGCACAGGTTGTGACTGACAAGAACAAGTTTTGAAGTCATGGCTATGCCCTCAAATGCTCAGAATCAGTCGATCGCTGCGGCGAATGGTGAAAGCACCATCGCCGATCAGCCACAGGGAAACGGATGCCACCGTCAGGAAAATGGGGTATTCCCATCCGCCATTGGGGCTCGTAAAGACCCAGCCATTGCCGAAATGCACAGACGCGGCCGCCAGCATGACCGGGACCAGCACCAGAGAGACCTGCCGGGCGTAAAAGCCAATTACCAGCGCCATGCCTCCCAGCAGCTCTACTGCGAAAACCGGATAGGCCAGGAAGCCGGGGAAGCCAACACTCTGAAAGAACTGCGCGGTTCCCGGAAGGGTGAATACCAGCAGCTTCAACAGGGCGTGCGCGATCCACATGATGCCGAGACTCACACGGAGAATTGATATACCCACTTGGGTTGATTGATCCGGTTGTTTACTCATTGCATTTCTCCATTGGGTTGACGATGGAGAGACTGTAAGCATTCATTAATGCAATAAAAATAGGCAACAATGCAAGCAATGAATGCACAGATGCAATATAAAATTGAGGCTTCAGACCTTGGCGTCGTCCTAGCGCTGGTTCGGGCAGGTACTTTGGCTGACGCGGGAGAGCGGCTGGGTGTCGATGCGTCAACCGTGTTCAGAACAGTGCAGCGGATTGAAAAGGGCTTGAGGATTCGGCTGTTTGAGCGCTCCCGTTCGGGCTATCTACCAACTGAACTGGCACAAGAACTCTCCGCGCATGGGGAGCAAATGGAGGCGCAGCTAGAAGCAGCGCGCTCTGCGGCCCAGATTAGTCCAGGGCAAGTCTCAGGCACTGTGCGCGTTACCAGCACAGACACCATCATGCATGGATTGATAGCCCCTGCGCTCAAGCAGCTTTTGTTGAGCCACCCACTGCTGTCGTTTGATCTGCACACAGGCAATGAACTTGCGAACCTGACGCGCCGCGACGCCGATATCGCCGTAAGGGCTACGCGCGGGCCGCCACAACATTTGGTTGGCAAACATATCGGCCCCATTCGCGTTGCGCTTTATGGCTCGAAGAAGGATGGTCCAAAGAACTTTGACGCCGAAGTTGCTGCAAGAACGCCTTGGGCGGCGCCCGATGACGCCCTGCCAGAGCACCCTTCGGTTGTCTGGCGAAAGAAGCATTTTCCAAAGGTGATTCCCGCCTATCGAGTCGGCAGCATTCTGACTGTTTCCGAACTGGTCGGGCAAGGCGCCGCGATAGGATTACTGCCAGTGTTTTTGGCTCGAGATCGAAGCGAGCTCACGCAACTGACAGACGTTCTCGACGAGTGCCAAACAGAGCTTTGGCTTTTAACGCATACTGATGCGCGGCATTTGCGACGCGTAGCTGCTGTTTACTCGTGCCTTCTGGAAAATCTGAAACTGACCTAACGCCTTGCTGGCTGTTAATGGCGAGCGACCGATGCAACAGCGTGGATTGCAGAGGCCTCAGGAATGAAAGACAGCTAGTTGCAATGACTTCTCGATAAGTCAACCGGCAAGAAAAACGTGTACTGCAAAGGCTGCATTTGTCCGTTTGAGCTGGCACGCGCGCACCGTTTTGGCACATAGCCCCATTTTGGTAGTAAAAAAAAGCCCGTTTTTGTTTGCAAACACAGTGACAAACGCTCATTCTTGGCTGATCAAATCTCGCCCTTGACTGACAGATTTGAAAGCTTGCTTACGGTCAGGCCTCTAAGCCACCCGCGACCGCAAGATGGTCAATCAAGGCTCGCGTCTTCAGTGCAAGATACCGCCCTGGGGTGTAGACGGCCTGGATATTTCCCGTGTAAGGCGGCCCAAACTTCCACTCTTGCAGCACCTGCACGACTCGCCCGGTTAGCAACGACGCGCTGGCGGTGAAGTGGGGGATCAACCCAATACCTCCTCCGGCTTCAACAACTGCAAGTATTGCGGCACTGTTATTGATTGCGGCGCGCACCTTCACCTTCACCTTCACCTTCACCTCAGACCCGCTGCGACTCAGGTTCAGTTCGTTGCCAAAAGGGCCGTAACCCAGTAACACGCACAGGTGTTCAGCGAGCGCGCCCGGCTCAGTTGGATTTCCGCGCCGTGAGAGGTAGCCAGGTGAAGCAACCAACACATAACGCATCTTGCCAAGCTGGCGACAAGCTAGTCCGGGTGCAATTTCCGATGCAATTCGAATGGCCAGGTCGACCTCTTCCTCGATCAAGTCCACCTGCCGGTCAACCAGCGTGACCTGGACGGTGACCGCGGGATTGTGCTCAAGGAATGAAGCAAGCTGTGGAGCCAACCAGACCTGCCCAAGCACAACGGGTGCACTCACACGTACAACCCCCATCGGCTGCGCGCCGTACTGGCCTGCCAAAGCACGAACTTCGCGCGCATTTGACACGATGCTTTCACAACTTGCGTAAACCTGCTGTCCCAGTTCCGTCAACGCAATGGATCTTGTGGTTCGGTGAAGCAGTCGTCCGCCGATCTGCTTTTCAAGACGGCCAACATGTCGGCTGACAGCTGGCGTTGTGATACCCAATTGTCGGGCCGCGGCAGTGAACCCACCGCGATCGACCACCGTGGCAAACACGGCCATTTCGTTGAGCAACTCCATCATGATTGTTGTCCCAGAGTAAACAGTCCTTAAATTGTACGAGAGCTTGTTGCGTCAATGGACTAAGTTCACACTCTCTCTCGCAAGCGACGCAACTTGTTTGGAGCCTGGATACCCAGAACCGGGTCAGCTGGGACACCCGCCAATCCCATAGGAGTTAATGTGAACCTGTCCTTCAATACCTCGCAGCGCAAGCTCGGTGCTCAAGGCCTGACCGTATCCGTGATCGGATTGGGATGCATGGGAATGAGTGACGATGCCTACGGACGAGCCGACGATACGGAATCGATTTCGACCATCCATCGCGCTGTCGACCTTGGCGTGACCCTCATCGACACGGCAGAACAGTACGGACCTTTTAACAACGAAATTCTCATCGGTCAGGCCTTGCAAGGCCGCCGGCATCAAGTTGTGCTTTCCACGAAGGTTGGTTTCCGGATTCAGGGCAATAAAGTAACCGGCCTCGACAGCCGGCCTGATCAGATTCGATCGGCCGTCGAAGGCTCGCTTAAGCGCCTTCAGACCGATTACCTCGACATTTTGTATCAGCATCGCGTAGATCCCATGGTGCCGATTGAGGACGTCGTTGGCGCAATGGCTGATTTGGTGAGCGCAGGAAAGGTCAAATACCTCGGCTTGTCCGAAGCGGGCGCCCAAACCATTCGGCGCGCTCACCAGGTTCATCCGATCAGCGCCATTCAAAGCGAATACTCCTTGTGGGAGCGAAACCTCGAGCAGGACATCTTGCCTCTATTGCGAACGCTCGGAATTGGCTTGGTGGCTTTCAGTCCGCTGGGTCGAGGATTCATGGCTGGTACGGCAAAGCGCGCCGAAAGCTACTCCCCGAGCGACTTCCGATATGACGACCCGCGCTTGAAGGGCGGCAATTTCGACAAAAACATGGCGGCTGCTGAGGCGGTTCGACAGGTTGCCGACGCACAAGAAGCGACTACTGCGCAGATTGCGCTGGCATGGATCCTCCGGAAGCACTCCGATGTAGTGCCAATTCCCGGCACCAAGCGTCGGCCTCATCTAGAGAACAACCTGGGCGCACTGCGCATTCAACTCAGTGATGACGAGATGAACAAACTCGAAGCGTCACTCGCCTCCATCGCGGGGCCCAGGTATAGCGAAGCCCGCATGGCAATGATCGATCGCTAACAGCCAGTCGACTCCAAAACAAAACACAAGATTTTTAGCTAACAAATTCGCAATGCCGTCACTGCCTCACCTCGCACCGGGATACTTTCCATGAACTCCACCACCACATCGATCACCACGACATCGTCCCAGTTCTCGGGGAGCTGGCGCATGGCCTTGGCGATGGCAATTTCAGGGACGATTGGCCTTTTTGTCATTGAAAGCGGCCAATCACCTCTCGTCGTAGTGTTTATTCGCTGCCTCATAGGCGCACTGGGCCTCGCAGCGTGGCTGACCCTCACCGGGGCCTGGACAAGAATGAGCTTAGTCGATGTGGCATGGACCGTCGGTGGTGGACTGTCTTTGGTACTGAACTGGTTATGCCTCTTCTCATCGTATCGGTACAGCAGCGTTTCGGTGGCAACGGTCACCTACCACACCCAACCCTTTATGCTTCTAGCCATCGTCGCCATCTTGAAGCGAGAAAGTCTGGTTCTGTTCAGACTGCCATGGCTGGGTCTTGCATTTAGCGGTGTTGTTTTGACGTCGCAATTTCATACTAACCAAGAGGCAGGGAGCAACTGGATTGGTGCTGGCCTCGCATGCTCTGCGGCGTTCCTTTATGCCGTGGCCACTCTGGTGACCCGCCAGCTAAAGCACCTTCCCCCTGCACAAATAGCAGTCTTCCAGTTACTTGTGGGCGTATTGATACTCCTGCCATTGAGCATCAATTCGATAGAGCCGATGACCCCCTGTGTCAGACTAGTTGTCGCCTCTAAAAAATACTCTTTTAGACGCACCGACAACAATGAAGCAAAAATATTCCGAAGCATTTATCGAAC
>NZ_JADOVE010000047.1:0-8170 GCF_015752225.1 Polaromonas sp. CG_9.11 | reverse complement strand
GCGTAACAACACATCAACACCGCCGCAGCGTTCACGTTGCCCGGAATCGCCGTTCACCATCCTGGAATGAGCGTTCACGTTCGCTGGAATACGCACAGCGGCTGTCCAACACCACCGGCGCCAAAGTCAAGGACAAACGGGGACGCGACCCTGCCCAGGTCGCCGTCCTCAGCGAGTTCCAACTCGAATATGCCGCCGAACTGCTCGATGCCTTGATTGCCAACTACAACGCCACGCCACACACCAGCCTGGGGTACCGCTCCCCGCTGCAGATGCTCGACTTTTACGCTTCGGTCGGGCGCCTGCCAACGAGGTATGCTGATCCGAACTCGGTCCAGGGCCTGCTGAGCGTTCGCAAGCTGTGCATCGTTCGCGGCGGCTACCAACAAGGACGCAGGCCCTATGTGAATTTTGCCGGCGCCAGCTATTCGAACAGCGAACTGGCCCAGCGCCACGACCTGGTGGGCCAGCCCATCTGGGTCATCAACCACCTCGAAGATGACGCACGCATCGCGCTGGCCACCACCCGGGAGGGGGTGCGGCTGGGCGTGCTGCGCGCCCACCCGCCCTGGCACCAGACACCGCACAGCCTGGCGATCCGCAGCGCCATCAACGCCATGGTGCGCCGGCGCCGGTTCTGCCTGGCCAGCGGCGCTGATGCGGTGACGGCCTTCATGGAGTATGTGGAATCCACTGCCAAGGGCAAGCTGCCCATTCACCCCAGCTACCTCGAACTCAAAAGGCTGCTGCTCGAGCATGCGCCATCGCGGTCGGGCGACACCAAAGCCACCGCTGCCAAAGCGCGCCTGCAAACTGCTGCAGCGCCACCCGAAGACGACACCCTGGAGGCCGCGCCTGTTGTCAAAACCCGGCCGCCGCTGGCCAGAGCGGCGCTGCCCCCGCTGCGCAAGGCGGCCAATTAACCTCGACGCTGTAGCCCCATGCGCAGCCGCTTGCCACCCCACTTGGATCCAGGGCACCCGGTCTTGCGGCAGGAATATGCCGTCTTCACCCCGCCCGTGCATGCCATGGCCCAGACCATCGGCGACTGGATCGATCAGCGCCAGCCGGGCGGCTACATCCATGGGCCGTCGCGCTTCGGCAAATCCCGGGGCGTCAAGTGGCACCTCAAGAGTGTGCTGCAAGACCGGTTCGCCAAACGCATTCCCCTGCACATCTGGAGCCGTCCCGCCGAGAGCCACGTCAATGAAGGCGAGTTCTGGGTCTCGCTGGGCATCGCCTGCGGCGTGCGTTATGCCCCGACACGCGCCACGCGCGGGGACCGTCGGCGCCAGCTGACGGAATTTTTGATTGCCTCGGTCGCGGCGTGCGGGAGCAACTTTGCAGCCCTGCTCATCGATGAGGCGCAGGCCATGACGTTTCGCGAATGGAACTGGCTGCTTGGCCTGCAAAACGCCATGGACTGGGAGGGCTACCGCCTGAGCGTGTTCTCCATTGCGTCGCACCAGATGGACTACACCTACGAGCTGCTGGGCCAGTCCGACCATGCCCATGTGGCCGCCCGCTTCATGGTCTCGCACTGGCCGTTCCCGGGCATCGGCAGTGCCGAAGAAGTCGAGTTTGTGCTGCGCGGCTATGACGAGGCGTCCGAGTGGCCCGCAGGCAGCGGCACGTGCTACCTGGCCCATTTCATCCCCGAGGCCTACGCCCGCGGTGCGCGACTGACGCCTTGTGCCGGGACCCTGTGGCGGGTGCTCCAAGCGCTGCTGCCCAGGCACTACAAAGGCGCGCCTGAGTTTCCCATGCAGCACATTGCATGGGCGGTCGAGGAAGTCATGGTTTGCGCTGCCCGCGGCGATGCCTGGGAGGACGCCACGGGCGAAGCGCGCTGGATCGACGCGCTGGCGCAGACACAGTTCACGGACCACATGCGGCTCATCTCGGCGGCCATGCCGCGCAAGAAATCAACCAACTCGCCGTAGGCTCAGATCAACTCCACAGGGGTCTGCCCTCACATGCTCACCGATCCGCAAGTCCTCTTGGGACGCCACAGCAAGCGCTCGCGCGTGGTCTGGCATCCGGGGTCGACGCCGCCGTACTCGTCGCTGTGGATAACGGTCCAGCGGTTTTTGATGTTGAACCAGCCCACGCGCTGCGCTTTTGCCCAGGATTTCCTGGTGCATCCCAACGCTAAAAACCGGATTTCTCTCGATCCCCATGACACTGCCGGCGCGGTCTGCCCTGTGCGCCTGCACCGTTTTGCCCGGGCACTGGGGGAGCCGTTGGAAACGTTTCACCACGCCTGCGTCGCCCAGTTTGCGCGTGCAGTGTGGCCCTTCTTTGGCGGCTTTGCAGCCTGTCCAGACTGCCTGCGCGAAGGGTTTCATTCGGTGCTGTTTTCCTTTGACGGTCTGGATTGCTGTCCGGTGCATGGGGTCAAACTGAGCAGCCGCATTTGCTGCGGGGCGATGTCAAACACCTTGGTCTTCCATGACAACGCCACGCCCCCGAGCACCTGCCGCTGCGGTGCGGCCTTGATGGCGTTTGCCGTGGCGAGGTCGCCCAAACTCTGTCCAGAACGGGACCGGGCGCTGGGAGAAGTGGCCGACTGGCTCATGCAAGCGGGGTCTCGCTGCTGGCTCGGACCGCAAAATCCGCCCGTCTCCACCGTGTCACTGGCGCGGTTCACGCAGCGGGTGGCACAGCTAAAAATCACACTGGACTTGCCCGGTGCCATTCCCCGCTGGGCGGCAGCGTCTGATGCGTCGCCATGGGATCCCTCCACCGTGGCGGTCATGACGTTTAGCTCGACCAGGATGTGTGAGCCGGGTCTGCAAGGCGATGGCAGCCCATGGCTTGAGGGGCGCCCCAGCAGTCCCTACTCCTACCAACAAACCGCTCTTGGGGACTTCAAGGCCATCAGCCGTTACCCGTGAAGTGTAGTAATTCTGACACCAACAAGTAGTAATTTTGCCACTAATTCAAAATTCGCACAGTTCCCGCAGCAACGCAACGCGGCCAGTTCGCTTCAGCATTCGCTGAACCAAGACGTCACAGCGATCGCTGGTAACGCCCAGATAGTGCGCAAACCGTCCCTGAATCGTGCGCACCTGGATCCTCTGCTGATCAACATGAAACTGACTGATCCAGCGTATCAGACCTGTCGGTGGATGCAAGGACTTGTTGAACAGCGCAGAGGGATGACTGGCGCCACACCAATACATCGCAAACAAGGTCCATGCGGCGGCGTCTGCCGCCAAGTCAATTACTTTAACGACAGGTGCCTCTCGCCTGAATCTCTTCGCCAATGCAAGTACCTGGGCGCGTTTCACTGTGTCCAGCAGTGCCCAATCCTGACGCAGGCGTTTGCGCAGCAGCCATTCGCAAGTCGCTGACAAGCTGACCCCACGGTCAGCCGACTCCGTGTCATCCTCTGAAGGGTTGTAAATTGAGGCCGTCGCCTTTCGGTCAGCGAGCATTGGTGAATACACGTAGGCGATCCGGCGCCATCGCATGATCAGCAACTCCCGCTCGGAAGGTTCGCGGCCTGCGCTGGCTGCGGCGATTGGCAGTTGGAATACTCTGACGGGTCGAGGCGGCAGACTTTTTGACGGCAAGGCATGGGCACTTTGAAGCCGGCACTGCAGCTCAAACTCCCACGCCGGCACGATGATTGGCAGTGCCATAGCAATCACTGTCCAGGCATGACCGACACTGTCTGCTGGGCCGCCACATAGCCGGACTCTTTGACCGCGCGCTCCCAGTGCGCCACTCCCAATTCTAGGTCCTGCGTGTCCCACTGCGCGCCCTGCAGCAACACGCTTTCCACTGCCCGGGTGAAGTAATCCATTGGTATTTCCGCTGGGCCGGCCAACTGTGCCCCAGCATGCACGTTGACAAACGTATTCCACAACATGCCAGCCGATTGCTCCAGCAACAACCCTTTTTCGCACGCCCGTGGGTAGAAGAACTCCGTGAACGTCTTGCCGGTGTTCTCCGGGTAGCGACTCAGGTCATAGCTGGCCAGGCAGGTGGCGGCGTCCACCGCATCACCAATCCCCCGGAAGTGCTGTTGCTCGATCATGAAGCGCGCCACGATCTGCTCGTCACCGCTGAGCTGGTAGTGCGCTTTTTGCTCCATCAATTGGGGTTGCCCCACCAGAAACGTCAACAGCCGTACCCCGTGGTGTGCCAATTGGTCATGGACATCGCGCAGCCATTCCAGCGCGTGCTTTGACAATCTCTGGGCCTCGTCACACAGCAGGACGACGATGTGCCCGGCACGCATCTGCAATTGCTCGCTCAGCCTGCACATGAGCGCAAAGCGCTTGTCTGTAATCGACTTTGGCTGTGGGTGGCGCACGCCAGCCGCGCTCAGCAAGGTGCTGAAGAAGGGTCCTTCAAAATCACTTCGATGGTGCTCGCAGGACATGCGCAGCACCAGGATATCGGGGCGGTGGCGTTCCAGGTGCAGCGCGACGTAGTCAATGGCGTGGGTCTTGCCCATGCGCGGGCGGGCATGAATAAGCGCACCGGGGACCAGCACGCGAATGCAACGCTCCACCAGATCCACGAACTGTTCAATAGCGGCCGTGGCGACCCGGTAGTGCCGACGCACCAGGGGATGGTTTTGTAGTGTCAAAGAGGGCGGTTGCGGAACCGTCCAGACGGGAGCAACCTTTTTTGGCGATGATTGCTTGACGCGCGTTGCCGCCACTTTTGCTTGCATGGAATCGGTCATGAATGCCTTTCGCGCCTTGGCAGCGCTTGCGGCCGGAATGAAGGCCCCGGCCCGACCTCACGGCGCTAAATTGCGCCAATGACCCGTCGGTGCCGCCTGGCGGCCCGCAATCTGTATGTGCTTTTTACCGTGCAAAACCGCGCGCAATGCGCAGCTTCTTGCCTTTCACCACTCCGGTGGCCAGCTGAGCCGATGGCTCCACCGGACTGGGCGGGGATTTAGGCGCATCGCGGCGCTCTCGTTGTATGCTCGCCAGGTCGCTGGCCGCCTTGCGGGATTGGGGCGCCTTGGCCCGGCGCAGTTTGACGAAGGCATCAATCGGGCTTTCACCTGCCGCGAATTCCAGTTGCTTGTTCCGTTTGGCCTTGAACACCTCCTGGCGCAGCCGCAATGAATGTGCTTCATGCCGCCAGGGACCACTGGCCAACAAATCCTGCAGTGGCTGGCCTTCCTCGGTAAATGCGCGAAGGGTGCGTAAATCCTTCGCATCAAAATACACCCAAAGCTGTTTGCCGATCAAGTTGGAACTGCGTGCCAGTTGTTCGCTGGTGTAGCGCACATGCAAGAATGAGATGTAGGGCCGCTCCCCTCTGCCCACATTGCCGTGCACCAGGCAGAACGCCGGGTCGTGCAGCAGTTCCAAGCGGTTGCGCAGGGCTTCTGGCACGCGGCGCAGGCGAGTCGGTGACCGCCCTACCCCATCGAGCTGTTGGCTCATCCGCTCCAATGGCGTCAGGCCACCCAGGCTGGAATGTGGCGTGCCGTGGTAGTTCCATACGGTAGCATCCAGCAACTCTTCAAGTTCCTGGACCGTGACTACCAGGTTCAGATCTTTGGCCGCTTCGCGCATGCGCTTGGAACTTGTCACCTGTTTGCTTGGAAGACCTCCCGGCAAGCGCCGTGATAGTGTATTGGTCAGTGTCCCAAAAAATCGTTCGATGAACGGTCGATCATCGGGCT
Source organism: Polaromonas sp. CG_9.11 (assembly GCF_015752225.1). Lineage (NCBI taxonomy): Bacteria > Pseudomonadati > Pseudomonadota > Betaproteobacteria > Burkholderiales > Comamonadaceae > Polaromonas > Polaromonas sp. CG_9.11. The sequence continues at coordinate 2,508 of NZ_JADOVE010000047.1, read as the reverse complement.
CATAGGCTGGCCCAAAGTCAGCGACGCAGCCCAAGGCTTCGCACACGACGTCCAAGCTAGTCGTGGCCAGGTGGGCGCGCGCATTGTCCAAGCGGATCTGGCGCCAACAAGCGTGCTGGGTTATCGGCATGGCCTGGGTCACCAGGCCACCGGATCCTGACAATGACAGGCCAGGCAAGGTGATCTTGGGAATTTCTGCAGGCGTCAATGCGTGCTTCAGGGTTGCAATCACCTCATACCGGCTGCATTCACGGTGCAGGCACAGTGTGTATCCGAGTATGCAACGGGTTGCCACATCGATGATAGCCAACAACCAGACTCGTTCGGTTTCATAAATACGCTCGATGCCCTGCGGGTCGACGTCCACAACCTTGAGTCGCAGGTCCATCTTGTGTGCGTCGAACTCCACAGTGTCAAAGGCTTCATCGGCGCCGCGTTCCGGCAGTTGACGCAAGGCGGAGGAGGGTTTGAAGCGGGCCCCGGCCGCATGCGCCGCGTCGTCGAATCGGTCGAACAGCCAGGCACGCAGGGTCCGCGCCAGGCTGCGCACACCCTTGTCCTGCTGGTTAAACGGGTAATCTGAAGGCAGTAGTCCCTGCTCTCGACAGGCCTGCTGGAAGCGTTGTAGTGCTGGTTTAAAGTTGAACAGGCGTGCCGCCTCCCCCACTCCTTTGAGCTCCACGCGCTGGGCGCTCAGTTCACGGCGCAAATGCGCCTCCAGTGCGGGGTGGCGCTGCAATAGCTGGGTGAAGGCACCGGCATTGCCGGCCTTGGTATGAACCAGAGCACGCGACGGTCGGCTGCGTTCGTACCCGCTGACATTGACATACGGCACCAAGGCGCGGTATCCCCAGATGCTTCCGTCCGCATGCGCGCGTTGTGCGCGCTTGACCATACGAAAAAGGGTTGAGCGGTCGATTCCATGGGCAGCTTCTATGCTCGCGATCGGCTCCCCCTGGGCGTAGGCTTCTAGGGCCGCGCAGCGTGACCGATAGACCTCCCGTGCAGGCTCGCCCAAGGCCTGCTCGTCGAGTCTGGGCCATTCGGCAACGCGAAGCAACTCAGTGGAGCGGCGTGTCATGGCGGTGCACTTGCCAGTACCACCGGCAATCTGTGAAATCGGGTGGATCCGTCCATGGGCTCAATGGCCAGGTCCGGGCTGGTTATGCGTCCCTCAGCCAACAACTGGAACAGTGCTGCCTGCACGGTGGTCCCATCGCGCTGCGGGAAATGCGCCAGCACCGAGTCCACCGATTCATCTTCATTAAGAAAGACCATGATCTGCTGCTCAAGCAAGGTATCTCGGTAGCGTCTGTGGCTGACCAGGTAGGGGATGATGCGCGCCCAGTTGCCGATAGGTACGGCCCAGCCAATCAAGTCGGCTCGGTTGATGTAGCGCACGGGAAGTTCGTGCAGATGGGAATGACGCTCTGGCGGTGCCGTGCCCACTTTCGATGATGAACGTGGCTGTCCTTCTACCATCCAGAATTCACCGGCCGACGCGCCACGTAATTGAACCCAGAAATCGATCACGGGACTTTTAAGTCCGTCTACATAGGTCGGGCGTTCACAGAAGGCGGCGATGTCTGGATTGGCTTCGATGACTAACCATGTCCTGTACGCGTCGTATCCGCCAAAGCACAGGCGTCGCCCTATCTTGGGACTGAAGACTTCAATACGCCGTCGCCCCGCCGGACGAGAGAACGGCACTGCGCGGTTGTACGGCATCGACTTGGTCATGACCTTGCCTCATTGCTTCTGTACGGGGTGCGTCTTCACTCTCCGAAGCAAGTGGCAATATTACTACGCAAAGTCAGTTAGTGGCAACATTACTACTTCGAAAATAGTAGTGATAGTGGCACTCAAATTTCACGCGGGTGAGCCAAGCCATTGATTTATATGGGAATCTGGGGATATCCGTTTGTGTCAGTGTTACTACACTTCACGGCAATGGGCGCTGGTCCGGGCCCTCGCCGATGGCCTGAAGTGGTCGTATGGGTGGACGGTGCCAGCGGCCCAGCGCTTGCGCTTTATCCTGGACTTCGGGTACGCCACCGGCCTACGCGCCAGTGAGCTGGTCCACGCCACGCTGCGCAGTGTGCAAACAGACAGCCATGATGACCATTGGCTTGCCCTCGTGGGCAAAGGCGGCAAGGCCGGAAAAGTGGCCCTGCCGCCCCTGGCCCGCTCGGCACTGAACCGGTACCTCAGTCAGCGCGGCCTGCCCACGACACCGTTGCTTTGGAAGCCGGACACTCCAATGATTGGCAACTTGCGGCATGGCCAAACGAGCGGCATCACGGACACGCGACTGCGCGAGCTGCTGGGGAGGTTTTTCAAACAAGCCGCAGCCTTGGTGGAAGAGGAAAACCCAAGCCTGGCAGACAAACTGCGCAAGGCCTCGCCCCATTGGCGGTGAATGTCAAGCTAGTTGTCGCCTGTGAGTCTTGAATTTAAGCGGCTTTGTTGAACTCCTTGCTGCTCTCCTTTTGGTCATGCTTTTGATCG
>NZ_JADOVE010000046.1:0-8198 GCF_015752225.1 Polaromonas sp. CG_9.11 | reverse complement strand
GTTCGATAAATGCTTCGGAATATTTTTGCTTCATTGTTGTCGGTGCGTCTAAAAGAGTATTTTTTAGAGGCGACAACTAGTCTGACACAGGGGGTTGGCTACGCCATACCCACGCAACCCATGCGCTCGGCAGTGGTGCCGAACTCATCACCGTGCGCGACAACTTGCGCCATGCCTCGATCTCGACCACGTCGATCTACCTGCACGCAGACGACCTCAAGCGCGCCAGGCAGCTGAGCGCCGCCTTCTTGCCTCGGGACTGACCGTTTTAGGTTTTTACTCACGTCCAGGCATCTTGGCCGAGGAGGATATGACATCTCACGGGTTCCCTTCGTCTATGCAGGTACATTTTTATGTGAAATCTGGGTACGGTTTTATGTGAATGAACGGCAAATCAACGCGGTCAATGCTTTTTCATGGCCTACCGCCCTAAGATTATTGTCATTATCTCAGGGTAAAATCCAGTGGTCAAAACCCCTGCCTGCCGGCACGCCATGAAAAACTCCAAGCCTGACAAGCCCTTGCGCTGCCCCATGCCCGCGCATCCCTCCTCGGGGCGTGCGCCGGTACAGGGCCGGGGCCGGGACGAGCAGCACCCTGCCCCGCGCCGCGCCGGTCGCCCGGCATGCGACAGCAGCGCCGCCAGCGGCTTTTGCGCGTACGCACTGCCAGCACCCTTGCCAAGCCTGCGATCGGCGCGCCTGGCGCGTCCTGGCAGGCCGCGTTTTGCCTGTGCGCCGCCGGCCCAAGCGCAGCCTCCAGCCCTTTTCAGCGCCGCCGGAACCCCAGAAGGCGCGCACCCCGCACGCCCGGTCCCTTCTTTCACCCCCCGACGGACCCGTCCATGACGCCCCTGGCCGCCCTGCCCTCCAAGCCAACGCCGCCCGCGCTTGAGAATCCCCGCTTCGTGCGCCGCCTGGGCCCGCACCACTTCGCCCACCTGCGCGCCTGTGCCGAAGGCCTTGACGTGGCCGACTGTGCCCGGCGCTACCTGGGCATCGCGCACGGCCACGAAGCGAAGACGGCGCACCAGGAAGCGGTCGACGCGGTGCGCGCGGTGGCTAGGCGCCAGGGCGACGCCGCCTGGCGCCTGGTGGGCCTGCGCATCGGGCAGTCTGCCGGCGCGCCGCGCCCCTCGCTCGACGCGTTCACTCAGCAGCACGGCCTGGAGGGCTTCAGTGAAAGCGAGGTGCTCACGCTGTACGCCGAAGCGCATCCAGCAGACCGCCAAGCCGCCCGCGGCCAGCGCCTGCGGGCGCGCCAGTTAGAGCTCCTGCGCCGCCTGGAGCGCCTGGCCGCCGAGACGCCGCAGCTGTCCGACCTCGTGGCGGGCTGGTTCGACGAGGCGCTGGCGGCCAAGCTCGTGACTGCGGGCCTTTTGACGCTCGGGGCGCTCAACGCCCGCATCGCGGCCGGCGGGCGCTGGTTTGCCACACTGCCCGCGGTCGGCGTGGCCAAGGCTAGGCGCATCGAGCGCCACCTGGCCACGCTGCTGCCGCGCGAGCTGCCTGCGGCCAGGCCGCTTTTTGCGCTGTCGGCCACGCCCGCGCTGTTTGGCGCGCCCTCACCTTCGTGGGCTTCTCACGCTTCGCGCGCCCCGGGCACAGAAGCCGGCGCCTCAGGGGGCCTGGCGGTGCCGCAGGCGGCCGATGCTGCCCTGGCGCGCCCGCTGCTCGACGTGGACTCGGACGGGCAAGCCGTGCAAAGTTGGATCCAGGCGCGGGCGGGGTCGCTGGCCACCGTTCGCGTCTACCAGCGCGAAGCCCACCGGCTCCAGCTGTGGCTGCAATACGAATGCCGGGGCGCCACGCTCGCGCAGATGACGGTGGCCGACTGCGGCGCGTTCATGGCCTTCCTGCAGAATATTCCGCCGCGCTGGATCTCCCGGGCGCGCGCCGCACCCGGGCAGCCCGGCTGGGCGCCGTTTCGCGGTCCCCTGTCGCACGCCAGCTGCCGGCAAAGCATCACCATCATCGCCTCGCTGTTTGCCTGGCTGCAGTCCGCGCAGTACTTGGCTGCCAACCCCTGGGTGCTGGTGAACCAGGCCACCGGGGACGATCCGGCCCACCGGATGCTGGACACCAAGGCGCTCAGTGAAGCGGCGATGCGCGAAGTGCTGCGCTTCGTGGACGGCCAGGCGCCCTCGCCTTCGCGCGCCCGGATCCGCTTCACCGTGCTGTTTGTCGAGGCCGTGGGCTTGCGCTCGGCCGAGCTCCTGTCGGCCACCCTCGGGGACCTCAGGATGGAGCCCGAAGGCTGGGTGATGCAGGTCAGAGGCAAGGGGTCGAAAAACCGCATCGCCGCCGTGCCCGGGCAGGCGCTGCACGCGCTTCAGGACTACCTGCTTGTTCGCGGCTTGGGCTCAATCCAGGAAGCGCCGCCTACCGCGCCCCTGCTGGCCAGTGCTTTGGACCCCATGGCGCCCATCGGCTACCAGGCGCTCTACGAGCATGTCAAGGGCTGGCTTGCCCGGGCGGTGCGGGCTTCAAATTTACCAACGAACGAGCGTGAGCGCCTGGCGGGCGCGACCACGCACTGGCTGCGACACACCTTTGGGACACGGGCCATTGCCCGGGAAGTGCCGCTCGATGTGATCCAGGCGCAGATGGGGCATGCATCGATCCAGACCACCACGGCGATCTATGGCCGGGCGCCCATCAAGCGGCGGGTGGATGAGCTGGATAAGGCGTTTCGTTAAAGATTACGTATGACAGGCTCGTACGTCATACTTCAGGCTCAATTAGCGCGGGGTTATACCGTATAACACCCACCGTATTGCCAAATTCAAGAATTCTGGAAATTATGATGTCCATCCAATGAAATCTGCGTCAGTGTGCGGTTTCAAGTTCACGTCAAACTGGAACGCTCATCAACTAAGATAAAAAGTGTTACACGGTATAACACCCTCCCTTCTTACTTCAATTCCAGAATCTCAAGAATCGCTTTGTGAATGCGATCGGACTTTTCCTTGCTCAGATTGTCGATTTCAAACCAAACTTTTTTTCCTTTTGTCTTTACAGCAACTGTAGAAGGTACGACGGTACTGTTGTCATTGGAAAAATTACGGGGCGTTTCGTCGCTGATTCCAATCAAAATACGATAAACATCCACAGCACTGCGTGGCGCTTGATTTTTGGATGCGGAGATGGCTTTTGCTTTCTTTAAAACTACGTCGGGCTCTTTTTCCAGCACATCGGTCAGTGGTGCTGCCCAACGATACTGGATATCGAGCCTAGACGGAAAAGCGTTAAGAACGTCTACGGGCAAGCGTGCGATTTTGAGCGCTACTGACACATTTGACGGCTGTACACCGATCGCCTCGGCCAACTTGCGCAGCGACGCATAGAGGCCTTCATCAAGTGCGCGGCGGTACATCTCGCCTTGTTCGTACGGACGTAGGTCAGCGCGCTGACGGTTCTCTCGGTCCATCTCTACAAACAGCGCCTGCTCATTGATGGACTCAATAACTGCAAGCACAGGCAAATCCAAGTCCATGCACGCGCGATGGCGGCGGTGTCCAAAAACAATTTCATAGCGTTGCGGATCGGAGCCTGGAATTGGTCGAACTTTGATTGCCTGAACATTGCCACCTGCAGATCCGATGTCGGCCTTCAACGCCTGAAACTCAGAATTTTCAAAACTGTCGCCATGCCGGTTGGCCCACTTGCTTGGAACCACACAAGCCGGGTCGAGTTTTTTTGCAGGCGCCGCATCCGACCAAATCTTCAACTCGCTTTTGAGAACCTGGTTTTCGCTAAAAACTTCCGACTCCCTGGCTAAATGTGCGACAAAAGCGCCAGGCCCAGTCTTTACCTTAATTGGCGTTCCAGAATCGCCATATGTAGAGCCTAAAACGGCCGGGGAGGGCGTTTGCATCGCAAGCATCGCCCGGTCCTTAACGCTTAATTTTTTACTCATGATTTAACTTTTTCGATTGCGACCTTGGCCTGAAGCTTGAGCATAGCCTCGGCGTTAGATGCCCAAACGCCCATAACCTGCAACTCAATGTATTCAACCAATTGATCATAGGCATCGCGCGCACGTTTCAAGGTTTTAGCCTGTGCGCTACTGGCATCAAGATCGTAGACGGTGCCAAATTCGGCCGATGCTGTTGCCGCAATTGATGTCTTAGGAATCTCAATGGGCAGCACTTTAGAGCCGTAAGCACTGATGATCCATTCGCGTACGGCAGCGCTTACCGCGTCCGAGCGGTCAACCCGTGAGAGAACAACATCCACAAAGTAGTATTTTTTATTATCGCCGCGTGAGCGGAACAAGCCACCGCAGACTTCAGTGAAAAGATTCCAAAACTGAGCACTAGAGGCGAAATCTAGCGCATTGGGCGGCAGCGGCATCACAATTCCCTCGGCCGCAATTAACGCGTTGATCGTGATGTAGCTTAACGACGGTGGCGTATCGATAATGATCACATCGTAGATTTCGCGTGCACTGTCGAGACCTGCGTCCAGCACCCGCCAAAAAGCAAAGTCGGGTTCACTCTTTTGGCGTGCTGGCAATAAGAACTCGGCATTAAATAATACAGGGGCAGCGGCGACCAAATCAATGCCGTCCCAGTAGGTCTGTCGCACTGCCGGCATGATCGAGTCGGTTTCGCCTGAACAAAGGGACAAAATTGTTTGGTCTTCCTCAACCTCGGTGTCGGGCATGACGCCGAACAACGTTGTTAGGGAACCCTGAGGGTCAGTATCGATCACCAAGACGTTGTGCCCACGCAAACTAAGACCCTGCGCCAAGACGGCAGCAGTGGTGGTTTTAGACACCCCACCCTTGAAGTTGGCTACAGAAATGCAAACGCCGGCGGCCAGCATTGGATCGCGCAAATTGTCGGCCTTGAGCGTGCGCACCCAGCGTCGTGCTTCTACTAACGTCCATTCACGACGGTTCGAGTCCGGTTTGTCTCCTGAAGGCAGTTCACCCTTCTTTGCAAGGTACTGTACTTGCGAGACCTCTAATCCGCATAGTTCGGCCATCTGAGCAGAGTTAAACGTTGGTGGAGACTTGCGTGCATGCGGTGCCAGCATTGAGGTACGTACTTGATGCACGACCGCAGCGGCATGTTCGGAAACCGCATTTAGTGCAGCAATGTCAATCAGTGGGTGAAGTGGACTGCTTTTTTGCATTGTGTTTCCTTTTAGCGATTCTAGAGTGCGTATTGAAGAAACACGTAATATCGATTCAAAGAAAGATTCGCTTTGCCGAGTAATGTTAGGGCCCTAAAAGCAAATGTTCAAAACCATCGAAAGGGAGCTTTTATTTGAACGAGGTGAATGCTTCTCTGCTGGCTTTGACTTGTTGAGTAAAAGCACCAGTTGGTCTTAAAAAAAAGTCTACAAGAGAAATCTCTAAGACAATTTAACTGATGATTTATTGGATATTTATCAATTAAATCAACAACTTAAAATATTTTAGTATCCCCTTTTTTATACCTAACTATCCGTCTTTTTATCTTGTTCCGTACGGTTTCTTATAGTTATCGATGTGTGTTTTTATATTTCGCATCGCTAGCAATTTTGACCTGCTTAGGTGGTCCTCAAGGGCATCTTAAAGCCCGTATTTGAAGTAAATTGACCGAAAAACTTAGTGCGGGACGCCATCTCGAGCAAAAAAAATTTGAAAAAACAACAAATATCCGTCTTTTTATTCTTTGAATTAACGTGTTTCGGAAACCATTTTTGGATTTCTATCCAAAATATGATATAGACTTGGATACTTAAATTCTAGATCAGCTATGAAGAAATCTTACCCAACCCCGACGTTCAGAAAGCCCAACTCGGCGCTTGTGATGATGCCCAAGGTTGGCAAATTGACTGCCGTTTCAAGAAAAATATTCAATGTCCTACTGCATACGACCCAGCGCCAAGTGCAGGCTATGAATCATGAAGGGAAAATCGTTGAGGCTACCCATTACTTTAGTGCTCGTTTAGATGAGTTGGTCGATCCGGTTGAGGTAGGGCAATCAAATCTAACTTCGAGTGCAAAGAAATCGCTGCTAGAAATGCGCCGCACAGAGGTCGACTGGGAGGCTCCCGATGCTAATTCGGGTGTTATTTGGAGCAGTATGAGCTTGCTGTCTGAGGCGAAGATTGTTAAGACGGGTGGCATCTTGTACGCTTATTGGGCGTTACCACCCGGGTTGCTCAGCGTGATCGCGGATCCACAGCGCTTTACGCCTATCGACATCGAACAACTGTCCCGACTTAAGACCTATACCGCAGTAGCACTGTATGAGATCTGTGTCCGTTACAAGAACAACCCAACTGGGCTAACAAGTGAAAATCATCTGGAATGGTGGGTCGATGCATTGACACAAAGCGCCCCTAAGCTCGATCCCAAAACAAAAAAGCCGAAACTACGACTTTGGAGCAAATTCAAGAGCGAGCAGGTAAATGTTGCCATCAATGAAATCAACAGTAAGTCCGATATAGGTATTGAACTGATCGAGAAAAAAACCGGCAAGGCCGTGACGTCCGCCCAGTTCAAGGTTTGGCGTAAGTCAGCTGAAGTTGCAGCTATCACCAGCGGATTCAAAATGAGTGCGGAGCTTGCTTTGACCGCGACCACATTAGGCTTGTCCCTTGGCGACATCGCCAGCCTGATTAAGTTGGGGCACGACGAAAATGTGCTGAGGATCGCTTTGGTAAAACTAGAAGCGCGCATTGGGCGGGACGATCTAGCACCGGTCGACTCAAGAATGGCATATTTACGCGCTGTCCTTAGCGAAACCCAGGGTTTCATAGTCTCAGTACCGTTGATAGCGCCTATAGTATCGGTTTCCCTGACGGCTCAAACGTCGCCCGAACTGCCTAAGATATTGAGCTACCAGGAACATCGTCGGCTTGAAATTAAGGCTGAGCTTTTAAATATTAATAAGGTGGATCAAAAAAAGTATGCGGAATTAGCGCTCGAATCACTGCAAAAGGCCGGAATCGCAACCACCACGATCAGCCGCAAGGTGGAATCAGGAGATTGGATGACAGGTGTCTTGTTCAGCAAGATGATCGAGGCGTATGCAGTTGAGCAGTACGGCCCGAACTGGGGCGTAGCATTGAACGCTGATAAACAATTTTGAGGTGTTTGGCAAACCTGCCTTTAAAAGACTGGAAACCGGAATACCGAAGTTCAGCGTGGAGTCGGTCACGATTGCTCACCGCCCTGTGGACAGGCTCATTCGACAAGTAAGAAAATACTTGAGTACCGTGTCCGGACATTTGGTTTTCGTTATTGTGCACCGATCTATCGGATGGACAGCCTCCCTTTGCATTTCTTGCACGATTCTTCGGTTATTCAAGCGTCAACCGTCAACCGTCAACCGTCACGCGTCGACGACGCCAGGCCAATTGCAGTAGCGTCAACACAATCAGGCAGGATTCGTTTCGGACGAACGTCTTTCGATCAGGCCGAACTCTGGATGTTGATCTGTCAGCAGCAAGAACATTGCAAAAATGGCCCCTTGCATGTTCCTGTCGTCGGTGGCGCTTTCCAGCGCTTGCCATGTGCGGCACTGAACGCCACCGCGGCTTTCCGCCTGAAGGGAATATCCCATCAGCTCGGCAGCCTGCACCTGGCTCAGACCTGCGGCCATCCGCGCTGCCTTGAGCTTTTCGCCACTGGGTGCTGGCATGTCGAGTTTGATGATCGTGTTCATGGGCGTGGTGCTGATGTCGTTGATGATGGTGGAAGTAAAACCTTTACCATGCCGCTGCTTGAAATCACAATGCGTGTCTGGGGTGCAATGGATTATCGGCGAGCGAAGTCATCGGCGCACTGGCGCCATTTGCGCCGAGGAAACAGCAGAATGGACGCACGTCGACTGGTTTCAACCCGGCGATTCCAGCCGTCCAGTCAGTGAACGCCTGCAGCAGCCGTTCACAGCCGCCCATGGCTAACCTCCAGAACTGACCTGATTGCGGCGGGAGCCTCCAATGGCGGTTGGTTACTGGCGGGCCGGCTATGGCCACCGCGACACAGTATGCACAATAGGCCGCGCCCTACACGCTGCAATATCCCTGTGGCGAACCGCCTGCTTCTCGCCAAGTGCGCGAGGTCGCACCCGGCTTGCTGTGGCTGCGCATGCCCTTGCCGTACGGTGGATGTCAAGGTAGTTGTCGCAAAAAGTTTGATGCTCAGGCGATAAGTTGAGTTGGTTGATTCTGGTTTTGTTGTGTTTGCGGATTGAG
>NZ_JADOVE010000045.1:0-8636 GCF_015752225.1 Polaromonas sp. CG_9.11 | reverse complement strand
TCAGCGTTCACGCGCCCGGAATCGGTCCCCGCGAGCTACTCATTCCAGCGTTCACGTTCACTGGAATGGCTGTTCACGTTCGCCCGGAATACCCACCGCTGCAATCCGCGCCCGGCCAGGGTGCGGAAAAACGACTCGATGAACGGCCGGTCATCCTTGCTGCGGCGCTGCGCAAAGCCCACGCTGGGATCGAGCAGTGAAGAGCCGACCACACCGTGCAGCTTGTCCTTGACGCAGGCGCACGTCTCGGCCCGCGCCCCATCGACGCTGGTCTCGTTCCAGCACAAGCCGACGTAGCGTTCATGGTGCCCGCTGGGCAGCGCCGCATCATCGCAGTAAGCTTGCGGCCCAAAGGTCAGCTCCTTGCGGCTCCAGGGGAGCAGTGCATTTTTGATCGCCCGCATGACGTCTTCCTTGCTGACTTCAAACCGCAGGCTCAGGTGGTAGCCAATCACTGCCCGGGAGACCACGTCCAGGAGAACGATGACCCAAAGCCGGTGGACCAGGCGCGGACTCCAGCCGCCGCCTGGCTGGGGAATCATGACCACAAAGCGCCCGTCGAGTTTGTGGGCATCCATCTCGACGCGCTCAAAGGGATTTTGGACCGGGCGGTCAATGCCATCGCCCGACACCATCTTCTTCTCCAGCTGGGGGCCGCCGACAATGCGGGCTGCCTTGACAGGGTTGGCGTTCAGGACGCTGTCAGCGTATCTGCAAAGGGTCATGTAGCCCATGGACTTCACCGTGAACGGCCATTCGTTGCGCGTCTCGTATCCCAGCGCACGCAGCTCCTTGAGAAACCAAGCCCAAAGCGCATGTCGCGGGCGCCGTATTTCACCCAGTCGCAGATCCGGGCACGTCTTGATGATTTGCTTGTTCAGCTGCTTTGTGAATTCGGGCTCCTGTTGGAGCAATGCGACAAGTGCGCCAACGACGCCACGCCCATTCGCATCCGCGCGTACTTTGATTCGTCGCTGGTATTTGACAATATGAACGCTCGGAACGAGCGCTCGCCACCCATAAATGCGCCCGTCGGGATGCGGATGCATGCACCGCTCGCGAATCATGCGATTCAGAAAACGCGCATGAATGCCAGTGGCCGTGTAGACCGAGTCGCTGGCTGCCCCTTGCAGGTAAAGAACAACCGCCTCCTTGCGCTTGAGAAATCGGTCAAGGTCACGGCTGCAGAGCGTCCCCACATCTGGCTCAGGCCAGCTGCCGAGGGAAAAGTCTTCTCTGTCGGTAATTCCCTTGAGGTTTCTGCCAATGAAAACTTCTTTGACCATGGCTTGTGTCGCCCCGCAAAAAATGCTCACCCATGGTGAACTCGTTCATTTTAGGTACGGTTTTATGTGAAATTCCACGCGGAGAACGTTATTGTGTGAAAGAACTTCACACAATTTAGCGATCGGATTTTTGGGAATGCAAGGAAATCAACGGCTTGCGCTTGCCCTGCTGGGAACAGTTTTATGTGAATGAACGGCAACCGTTCAGACAACTAAATTTGACCCTACTTTGCAACTAAACCTGGTCCTACTTTTGACCGAACCCACCGCAGGTCTTCCACGCGGTATAAAACCGCGCTCAGCAACGGCCAAACCACACCGTCTGGCCTTTGTGGTACCCATGCCCGGGCGCCATCACGGGTCAAAATTGCTTGAAAATGCCAGCAAGGGCCAGAATTACTTGCAATTTGATCGACTGGAATTGTCGCTATGGCAACCTCAAGTTGATTCATTCATCAAATTGACGGCTCCTGTGCGGGTTGATTTATGGGTTTTCTTGAGATTGCCCGGTTAAAAGCACGGGTTTCGACCCATGGCAGGGGCGCGCCTGAAAACACTTGCTTGGCGACATGCCAACGCTTGCAAAGTTTGCATTCAATTAAGTACAATGAATGCATTGAATGCATTGAATGCATTGAATGCAATTTTATGAGGTGACACCATGGCTATGCTAACGGTACGCAATCTGCCCGACGATGTGCATCGCGCATTAAGGATGCAGGCCGCGCTTCACGGGCGCAGCACCGAAGCCGAGGTTCGGGAAATCCTGGCCATCGCCGTCAAGCCCGAAGCGCGCGTTCGACTGGGCGAAGCGCTTGCAGCGTTGAGCCGCGATATTGGCTTGACGAACGAGGATTTCGAGGTGTTTGAGCGAGTCCGCGACACGGCGCCGGCCATGCCGCTGGGGTTTGAATGATCGTCCTCGATACCAACGTTATTTCTGAAGCAATGAAGCCCGAGCCGCACCCGGCCGTGCGTGCCTGGCTGAACGCACAAGCTGCTCCAACGCTGTACCTGTCCAGTGTGACGCTGGCCGAGCTGCTGTTTGGCATCGCGGCGCTGCCCACCGGCAAGCGAAAGGACATGCTGACCAAGGCGCTGGATGGTCTGCTGGAACTGTTTCGGGATCGGGTGCTGCCGTTTGACACCGAAGCGGCCTGGCGCTATGCCGAGCTGGCCGTGCTGGCCAGAACTAGCGGGCGAGGATTTCCAACGCCTGACGGCTACATCGCCGCGATCGCGGCCTCGCGCGGCTTCATCGTGGCCTCACGCGACACAGCACCTTTCCAGGCGGCCGGCGTTCCCATCATCAATCCGTGGGAGGCTTGAACTGGGCGTGAATGAATTTTGCCTTAACACGCGGGCGCGTCTTAACGATATTCTTTTAAGAATGTATTAACGCGGCAAATCAATCCGACCATCATGCTGCGCAAGGTTGCCCAAAAAGGGCACTTATCCTTGCAACAACCATCAACAGTCCCCCAAGGAAAGAAAAAAGAGGCGCTTACGCGCTTAACTCCGAACAGCCTGTTTGGCAGTCCAGCCGTTTTCAATGCCGGTGCAGCGCCTGGGCTGTGGCCAGCGGCAGGAACAAGGTCATGGGCTGGCTGGGCAGGGCGATCAAGCCGTGGTGCCTGTAGAACGCTGCGGCAGCTGCATCCTTGGCATCGACCACCAGGGCATAGGCGGCAATTTCCGCGCGCAGGGCGCGTGCCAAAGCATCGGCCAGCAAGGCGCCGCCCAGACCCTGACCCTTGAACGCCTGGTCCACGGCCAGGCGGCCCATGCGCACGGCCGGCACCGTCGGGTAACGGGGGAGCTTTTTACCCAGGTCCTCGGGCAACTGGGACAGCAGCAGGGCGGTAGAGGCCAGGGTGTAAAACCCGGCGATGCGCCCGTCCAGGCTGAGCGCCACGTAGCAGGCGGTCACGCGGCGCCGGACATCTTGCGAAACCTGCTGGAAAAAGTAGCGGTTGAGCGGCTCGGAGGCGCAGTCGAACGCGGTGCGGTCATGCCTGCTGTCGAGCAGGACTATCTCGAACAATGGCGTCACTGCGCGCCCAGGAGCCTGCGCCGGCGCTCAAAGGCGCGCTGCAAGGCTGGCGCAGGCTCTGGCGGGGACAGCAGCGCCTGCGCAAAGCATTCCTGGTCAGCCAGCGACAGGCGAATGATCTCGGCCTGCTCGATGGCCCGCTGCGCGGCTTCCTGCACGGCGCTGACGACGAAGTCCGTCATGGTGCGCCCTTCGAGCTCGGCGGCCCGCTTGAGCGTGGCGTGCAGGTCCACACTGATCCTGGCTTCCAGGCGTGCGGTGGTGGCTGTGGCCATGGCAAGCTCCTCAAAACCAAAAATTATACGGCAAGTTGCCGTACAAATAGAGAATTGACATCTTTCCCTAAAGCCCAAGGAGGGCGGTTGTGGCAGCCGGGGTTGCGTTCCTGCCCTTTTCTCATCCAAACAAATTCGTCAGCTTCACTTTTTGGTTTTCGGCATCCAAAAATAAACTTGTTCGATTTCTGCCCCGAACGTCGGTTTTTCAGCTGAACGGACGATGCAATATTGATTTCCAGTTTTTGTGTCTGTGTGCTGTTCCCAGCCAGGCAGCTTGCAGCCAGCCACTTTGGCGCCGTCAGTCGATCCCGCCCAGCCCGCCCGCTCACGCACAGCTGCAAGCTCAGCGCCGATTTTCTTTGTTGCCACTTCAACAGCCGCAGCCACCGCAGCAGCAGACCCGGACTCCGCCACCGTTGCCCGGTTTGCTGCTGCCTGGGTCGCCAGATGGGCTGCACCGACTTCCTGGCAGTACGGCCCGTCGAAGTTTTTGTAGGGCTTGTCAGGCCCATCTTGATGCTGCCCACCATTATTGGAGTCGGTCCACGCAACTTGACGGCCGTCCGGAGCGTGCTCAAGCACTTGGCCCACGCAGTCTTCGTCCACACGGTCCACCAATTGGCCGATGTTGCCGCCGACGATCACGCCCAAGGTACCCCCGTCAATAATGGCTGCCGTATTTCCCCGGCCTCCACCAATCTGCGACCCGACTGTCACTAGCGAAACACCCGATGATCGTCACCGTCGACAGCGCCAACCGCATGACCGGCATCACCGTAAACCTGCCTGGCTTTGTGGAAGGGTCATGCGGGCACTGACGCGGGTGTACTTGCTGACATGTCTCTGCGCGCTGCGCTGACAAGCTGCTTTCCCCTTGGTCCCGCATAGTAACTTTCAAAGAGCGAGTGCGCGCAATGCCCGTGTCGCGCCTGTGAAAACTAATCTCATGCCTGAATCGACTGCTTTTTCAAATTCATGGTTGCCCAGTGCGCCGAGTTGGGCCTTGGCGACCATTGCACGCGTGATAACTGTGGTCGCTCTGACTGCCTGTGTATGACGCTGATTCTGCATCTGTTGTTCGGGGCGGTGCTGGGCTTGGTCTACGGCGCACTGAAGCGCAGCATCAACAGGCAATCGTTCCAAGTCAATAAGGAGACGTCATGCAGAGCCATACCCGCGACATCAACCATATTCGCATGACGTGGAGTGAGCAGGGCGAAGGTTTGCCTGTTGTGCTCGTCCACGGGATTCCGACCTCACCGGCATTGTGGCGCCATGTCGTACCGCGGCTGCCGGGCGCGCGCTGTATTGCTTGGGAGATGGTCGGTTACGGCACATCTCGCTTGCAGGGTCGAGGCCGCGACATTTCCGTTGCGAAGCAGGCGGAATACCTGGCGGCGTTCCTGGACGCTATGGGGATTGCCCGCGCGGTGTTTGCCGGGCACGATCTTGGCGGCGGCGTTGTGCAGATTCTCGCGGTGCGCCGTCCGGAACTTTGCGCCGGGCTGATGCTGACCAACGCCATTGGCTATGACTCTTGGCCAATCCCGAGCGTGAAGGCTCTGCAGATGGCCAGCGGTCTTGTCCGTCGTCTGCCGGCTTTCGCCCTCCATCCCGTACTGATGCTGCTGATGCTGCGCGGTCACGACACCAGTACCCAGGCCAAAGAGGCCATGCGCACACATGGGCCGCACTACGCGTCCCGCTTCGGCCCGGACGCGTTCGCGCGGCAGGTCGAATCGCTTGACGTCCAGGACACGATGGCGGTCAGGGACGGGTTGCGGCAGCTCGCAGTGCCGGCACGCATCGTGTGGGGCGAGGCCGACCCATTCCAGAAGATCGAGTATGGCGAGCGCTTTTCACGCGATCTTGGCGCGCCGCTCTACCGCATCCCGGGCGGTAAGCACTTCACGCCCGAAGATCACCCCGAGGCCGTTGCCGGCGCCATCCGCGAACTGGTCGCCGAAGCGTCCTCGAAATAATTTTAATAGCCCAGGCCCCAGGCCCCAGGCCCCAAGCACCAAAGGAGAGCTTCATGACATCTGCGACCGACTACCTGTATGACCATGTGACACGAAAAGTTCTTATGGAGGACATGCCGTTTGGCGAGCAAGCTCCCCGACCGGGTGATCGGCTGCCCCCATTCGATCTGCCATCAGTCGATGGCGGGCGAATCAACACTGCTGATATCTTCGGTCGCAAACCGCTGCTGCTCATCACCGGCTCCTATTCCTGTCCCATGACTGCGAGCTCGGATCCTGTCCTCAAGCAATTCCATCACGAGTTCAGCCGCGACATTGATTTCGTCATGCTCCACGTCCGCGAAGCACATCCCGGCGAGCACCGCGAGCAATCCAGAAGCTTCGAGGAGAAACTCGAACATGCCCAGGCGCTGAAGGCGCGCGACCAACTGCCCTGGCCGATCGCGGTAGACGATCCGCAGGGGACGGTTCATCGCGCGCTCGATGAGAAGCCTAACGCCGTCTGGCTCACCGATCGCGATGGCGTGATCGTGTACCGCGCCCTCTGGGCCGGCGACGACAAAGGGCTGGAGCAGGCGCTCGACGCCGTAATCCGCGGTGTGGCGCCGCCCCAGCAGGAAAGCCGGCGACGACTCGCGCCGATGGCGATGGGTGTGGGCAAAATGCGTGAGATGACCCTTCAGTCCGGGCCCCGCGCCACCCACGATATGTGGCGCGCCGCGCCACCGATGGCGGCGATGGCCTGGCTGGCCGACCTGTATCGGCCGCTGCCGCCCAAGTGGCGTACGATCGCCGCGGTCGCGACGCTCGGCATTGCAGTTACTGCAGTTGCCACTGCTGCAGGACGGCGTCGCAACCGCTGAGCCATATTCCTTTTAAACGCACTGAATTTGCGTCACGCTAAGTATGTTTAGTTTTTTTAAACTGGTCAAAGCCTGCCATTGTCCTCGTCTGGGCGCGCTCGGATCGGAGCGGATATAACTGGAATAAGGTTTACACGCTCTGCGTTCGATCCTGCCCCACTCCTTGCGGCTTCCCCGCTTTCTGTGAGCCGCAAGGCGCCATAACGGTGCGTTTATGATAATTTGCGTTGTGCCGTCAACATACCCTACGTGTAGAGACTTGCGTTTGAAAAACGGCTGGCCTGCATTCAGCGCATTTTGGGGCCAGGATCAACTGCGTCTATCGACCCCCTCGGGCCAGGATTAACTGCAACTGAGCCTGCATTTGATGGCACATTGCAGACCGACAAGGGCGTCGTGCTGGCTGCCAGTGTGCTGGATACATTGCGCCAGCAGCACATCATCATTCCGGCGCTGGATGTTGTCGAGCGCATCTGTGCCGGGGCCATTACGCAGGCCAACCGGCGCATTTATGCCGCCCTGACCGACACACTGTCTGACGACTATCGTCAGCGCCTGGAGAATCTTCTCAAGCGCAAGAACGACAGCAAGCTCACCTGGCTGGCGTGGCTGTGCCTGTCGCCTCTCAAGCCGAACTCGCGGCACATGCTGGAGCATATCGAGCGCCTCAAGGCCTGGCAGGCGCTGAACCTGCCCGCCGGCATCGAGCGGCAGGTCCACCAGAACAGGCTGCTCAAAATCGCCCGCGAGGGCGCCCAGATGACGCCGGCCGATCTGGCCAGGTTCGAGCCGCAGCGGCGCTATGCAACCCTGGTTGCGCTGGCCGTGGAGGGCATGGCCACCGTCACCGACGAGATCATTGACCTGCACGACCGCATCATCGGCAAGCTGTTCAATGCGGCCAAACGCAAGCATCAGCAGCACTTCCAAGCGTGCGGCAAGGCCATCAACGACAAGGTTCGCCTGTACGGGTGCATCGGTCAGGCGCTGGTGCAAGCCAGGCAAGGCGGTGGCGACCCCTTCGCGGCCATCGAATCGGTCATGCCGTGGGACGCGTTCACGGCCAGCGTGACGGAGGCGCAAAAGCTCGCGCAGCCCGAGAGTTTTGACTTCCTGCCGCGTATCGCCGAAGGCTACACCATGCTGCGCCGCTACGCGCCGCAGTTCCTGGACGTGCTCAAGCTGCGGGCGGCACCCAGCGCCAGGGGCCTGCTTGACGCCATTGAGGTGCTGCGGGCGATGAACACCGACAACACCCGCAAGGTGCCGGCCGATGCGCCAACCGCATTCGTCAAGCCGCGCTGGGCCCGACTGGTTCACATCAGCGAGGGCATCGACCGGCGTTACTACGAGCTGTGCGCGCTGTCGGAGCTCAAGAACGCGCTGCGCTCGGGCGATGTTTGGGTGCAGGGCTCGCGCCAGTTCAAGGACTTTGACGAGTACCTGGTGCCCGCCGAGAAATTCGCCAGCCTCAAGCTGACCAGTCAATTGCCGCTGGCCGTGACCACCGACTGCGAGCAGTACCTGCAAGAGCGCTTGTCCCTGCTGGAGCAGCAGTTGGCCAAGGTTAACGCCCTGGCCGCTGTCAACGGCCTGCCCGATGCCACCATCAGCACTGCGTCAGGCTTGAAAATCACGCCGCTGGACGCCGTGCTGCCCGATACGGCGCAGGCCTTGATTGATCGGGCCGCGATGCTGCTGCCGCGCGTGAAGATCACCGACATGCTGATGGAGGTGGACGACTGGACCGGTTTCACCGGCCACTTCACGCACCTTAAGACAGGAGAGCGCGCCAAGGACAAAACCTTGCTGCTCACGACCATCCTGGCCGATGCGATCAATCTCGGATTGACCAAAATGGCCGAGTCTTGCCCCGGCACGACCCATGCCAGGCTGTCGTGGCTGCAGGCCTGGCACATCCGGGACGAGACCTACGGCGCGGCGCTGGCCGAGTTGGTCAACACGCAGCTGCGCCAACCCCTGGCAGCCCACTGGGGCGATGGCAGCACCTCGTCGTCGGATGGCCAGCGCTTTCGCGCCGGCGGCCGGGCCGAGAGCACCGGTCACGTCAACCCCAAGTACCCCCGGGTGTCAGAATTGTTGTCGCATCCAATTCTTTGATGGCTAACTGCCCGACAGCTTCATTTCATGACCAGAACACCGCATTCACATCA
>NZ_JADOVE010000044.1:0-9338 GCF_015752225.1 Polaromonas sp. CG_9.11 | reverse complement strand
TTTCACCTCAATGCCGTTCAAGGCAAGCACCGCGCAGGACAACGACGCGCTGCCGGCCTGTGCACACCTGCCACCGCGAAGCGGTTTAGTTCAACTTATTTTATCAGGGGTTGAGGTGCTTGGAAACAGGCCGCATTTAGCGCTACGGGCGGGCTCGGCAGGCGCTAATTTCGAGGTGGCGTGAATGACCCCTGAGCAGCGTTTGCAGGTATTCGCGGGCAGCAGCTTTATGAATGTTGAATTTTATTGGTTGACTTGCCAGTCAGCGGTCGTTCGTGGCGATCCACAACGGTCCCGTTGCAGACGACAGATCAAGAATCCAGGCGCTCAGTGGAATGGCCGCAGGCCAGTAAGATGCGCGTGACTCTATAGGGTAATCGAGGTCAGCGCACCCACAGGCATCTGAATCTGGGGCAGATTGAAAAACACCAATTTATGCATTTTTTTGTCTGTTGAGGAAAACTGCTGCCGGCAGTAATATGGCGCGCTGATCTGGCGAAGTGCCAGCAGCGGGATGTTGCAGGAACTTGATCCGTTCGCGCAAACCGGGCAGGAGTTCGTGCTCAAACCATGGATTGCGCTTGAACCACGGGGTGTTGCGCGGCGACGGGTGCGGCAGGGGGAGATAGTCCGGTGCAAACTCGCGCCATGCCTTGACGGTGTTCGTCAATGAAGACTTACGCCGGTTTCCCAGGAAGTGGCGCTGTGCATAAAGGCCGATGAGCAAAGTCATCTCAATCTGCGGAAGCCTGGCCAGCAAGTGATCAAGCCACAACTTTGCGCATTCCCGGCGCGGTGGCAAGTCGCCGCCGTTGCCCCGGCCCGGGTAGCAATAACCCATGGGGATGATGGCAACTTGGGACTCATCGTAAAAGCTGGTTTTGTCCAGACCCATCCACATGCGCAAGCGCTCGCCGCTGGGGTCATCCCACGGGACTCCCGAGGTATGCACGCGCAGGCCGGGCGCTTGGCCGACGATGAGAATTCGCGCTGTTTTACTGGCGCGAAGCACCGGTCGCGGGCCGAGTGGCAGCTGGCCTTCGCACGCACGGCATTTGCGCACGGCCGTCAGCAAGCCGTCCAGGGTGGCGTGGTGCGTTTCGTTCACTATGCCCCGCCGTGTTGCAATGCGGCCCCCTTGTGCATGGCGATGTGGTCGCTCTTGTCGCTCTTGATTTCATACTGCGGCTCATCCTCGCTGGCGTGGTGCGTGTAGCCTTTGCGGACGGCATTTTTTGTATGCACTTTGACGATTTTTCCGCTGACGCGCCCGGCCTCTGAATTCCAGGTCACGTGATCGCCGACTTTGAATTTGTGCGCCATGCTGCACCGTTCCAGGTCAGGCACTTGTGCCGGATTTACCCACCTCTTCAGCCTGGTCCACGAGATCGGACTGTCTGGCTATGCCTGCTGGCGGTGGATAGGTGATTTGCAGGCCTTCCACTTGGGCGAACGCGGTAAGAATACGGGGTCTGCGTCCCTTGGGTCCTACAATGTCTTCGACGCGAATGCCGTGTATCAGAAGTGCGTCGCTAATCAGGGACCGGTGACAGCGCCAGGGAACCGCTTCGGCGCACATCAGCACGCAAAGCTCACGGTTTGCCAGTTCCGCCACCTGTTGAATATTGTCATTGAACTCAGCAGTTTGCATGTAATCGGCATAGCCGCGAAACGAGCGGTTGTGCCAACCGGTGTTGGGAGAATCAGCACGCGTATGGCGCAAGCCACCCAAACCGGGGAGGTGGGAATAGGCAATTTCAATGCTGCCCAGTGTTGCGGGCAGCGTGTCTAAATTGAACTGCGGGTTGTGGTGCGAACGCGGAACGGTTCTTACATCCAGCACATGCGCAATACCGTTGACCAGAAGCAAATCGACAAAATCTTCTATCGACCGGTTGGAATGACCAATCGTGCAGACAAGAGGCTTGTGCGACACGGCGGGGATATTCATTCAAAAAAACTTTCGAAAACGCGTATGAGTAATGCTCCTTCACAAGTTCTTATCCAGACGTCGGCAGTCCTCGCGTATTTTTGTAGTCCATCACCGCATCGCGCTCGGGTAGCCACTACCGCGCCGAGGTGGCGTGGCTGCGCGAGGCAGCCACGTCGTCGCGATGGTCGGCGAGGGCACCACCGAGGGCACCGGCATCGCGCTGACGCGCTACGATCTGGCCTTGGCCGGAACGGCGCTGGCTACCGATGATGCTATCAAAATGAGCGGTATCGATGCACGCCCGGCGTGCGACAGGGCCGATTCAATGCAATTTCACACGACGTGGACAACGCATGACGATAGGGCACGATGCAGCGGTCCGGACGCGTTACCGCTGCCCTTCGCCCACGCAGCGACTTTAGGTTCAGGAAGGCGGCATCGCCTTGAGCACGCCGGCCCGGCGGATCAGGTGCTTCATTTGGCGCGCCGCGTGGGTCGTCAGGTGGTGCGGCGTGAAACCCTGCTTCGGCGTGATGTAGGCCGCCAGGGCGCCGGCCAAGTCGAGTTGCCGGTCGGAAGCTTCGGCCAGCAGCGCCGTCACCAGGTTCTCCAGCGCGATCACGCGGAGTTGCAGTTGCTTCAGTTCGGCGTTGGTGAGATGCACTTCGGTTTGCACCTCGCCCGCGATGAAGGTGTCCTGCGGGCAGGCGGGCCCTTCGCCCCCGTTGTTGTCGCACCGTGAAAGCGCCTCGCGAAGCTGCAGTGCGCGCGCTGCCATGACGGCATCGTCCTCCTTCGTCTCGACATCCATGCCGGATTCGACAGCGAACGTCGGGTGTGCCAGGATACACAGATCAAGGGCGGACTGCGGATCTTCCTCGCCCAGCATCGACTGGGGGGGGTCGTCGGGCAACCCGGATCGGTGCGATGGCGGGTTGCCCTGGTTGTTTATCATCGGGTGTTCCTTGGCATTAATTTTGCATTTTGCGATGCGGTGAATCGCCTTGTGAGCTGGCCCTTGGCCGACCCCACTGAAGGCGGGGCCGATCGACGCTCGACTTCGTGCTACTGTCTGCATGAAGGTCGCTGGCATCCCTGAAACCGTGGCCTCAGGAAGCAAAAAATGAACACCAAGCTTGTCAGCAGCATCGAAGCCGTCGCCCGTTCGCGGCTGGTCACGGTTCCCGTCGACGCGCTGTTGGTGAACGTGGCCACGCTGCTGTCCAACACCCACATCAGCCTGGTAGTCGTCTGCGAAGCCGATGGCCGCATGGCGGGTGTCATCACCAAGACCAACGTCGTTCGCTGCCTCGGCCACTGCGCGGGCAGCGCATGCGCCATGACGGCCGTCAACGTGATGACGCGCGATGTCGCTTTTTGCCATCCCGCCGATGGCTTGGCAGATGTCCTGGCGATGATGCAAGCGCGGGGCTTTGTCCATGTCCCCGTGGTCGATCAGCACGCCATCCCGTCGGGTGTCATCAACGCACGGGATGCGTTTCGCGAGCTGTTGACGCAAGAGCAGTACGAAGAATCGCTGCTGCGCGACTACGTGATGGGGATCGGCTACCAGTAAAGGCCGGCAGTCAGCGCCACAGCAGCACGTCGCGCAAAACCACCGCGTCGTTGTGCGCTTGGTCATGGGCGGAATAAACGAGCGTGACCGGGCCGGCCCGCGCCAAGGAACGCAATTGGCCGAGCAGCCCGGCGTTGCGGTGCAACTCGTCCCGGTAACGGCGACGAAACTCGTCCCAGCGCGCCGGGTCGTGGCCGAACCACTGGCGCAGCTCGGTGCTGGGCGCGATCTCCTTCATCCACTGCGTCACCGCCAAGTCAGCCTTCGAGACGCCGCGCGGCCATAGCCGGTCGATCAGGATGCGGTTGCCGTCCTCGGCGGCGGCGGGCTCGTAGGCCCGCTTCAGGACGACGTGGCGGGCGGGAATGCGTGTCGCGCTCATTAGTTAATGTTCCGTTCCGGCTTCGCTCAGGCGGGCGTTGTGGTGCTGGCGTCTGGCTGAGTAGCGGACTTCTTGCGGCACAGCGCCATGAGTGTCGGGACGATCTTGCCCTGCCGCACCTCCTCGACCATGTGCTGCACGCCGTGCCACAGGTCGATGGCAGCGGTCTTGAAGAACGGCCCCACTGGCCCGTCACCCAGCATCGGCGCGTCGGACCGGTAGACGCCGTGCGCCGGCTCGACGCCGGCGCCGGCTTCGTAGACCAGCTTGCCGCCCAGGTACGCCGTATACGCCAGAATGCCGACGCCCGCGACACCGGCGCAGAGGTAGAGCGCGTCCGGCTTCTCACTCTGCGAGCGCCGCACCGCCATGCATCCGGCGATTACCGTGGCGACGAAGTTCAGGTTGCGGTGCGTCATCAGCATGTCACGCGCGTCGCCCTCGACATTGACCTCCTCACCGGCGATCAGCCCGGTAACCGCCGAGGCGACGGCGCCGACGGCCGCGACCGCGATGGCTTTGCGGCCGAATGAATGGAGCGACCGGTTGTCAGTCAGGCAGCCGAGCAGGTCGGCGCCGATGGCCAGCGGCAGCAGGGTGATCGGCAGGTGAACGAGGGCGGGGTGCATCTGTTGCAGGCGTATAGCCATGGCGTCGACTCCTGAAGGTTGGATAAAAGTCTCGCGGCGTTTGCCGCCGGGTCGCTCTGCCGCCGGGGTATTTGCGCGGATTTCGCATGTGCCTACCACCCGCAACCCCCTGCGCGAAGAGGTTAGGAAATAAACAACTTTGATCTTCTTCTTCGCCGTTACCCGCTGCTATAGGGGATGTTCGGGGAAGAGCCATAGGCTATGTCCTACGGCCCAGCATCGGGCGCTGTGGGAGACTTTGTCTTCGCCGGAGCAACGGGCTTGACTCCCTGACCAAAGGATAAGAGAGCGCACATGATCAGTCCTCGTCCGATGCCACAAGCGCACGATCCACTGGCGATGCGCCTCAGCGCAGCCGACGATCGGGTACGGCTGAGCCACTGGCTCCCGCCACAAGCGGGCGTGGTTCCAAGGGTTCGGATCGGCCAGCATTGGGTGAACGTTTTATGGGCATTACCGCTCTTGTTCGTGCTGCTGGTAATCGGCGTGGCCGTGTCTCAGGCACTGCGGGAAATGCCGGCGGTGCAGGGCTTCCTGGTGCGCTACCCAGGCATTCCATCGGCGGCAACGGCCGTTACCACTGGGTTTCCCGGCTGGCTGCGACTGCTGCACTTTCTTAACCTTTTTTTCATGGTATTCATCATCCGCTCTGGCGTTCAGATTCTGGCCGACCATCCGCGCCTGTACTGGCGGCGCGACTGCACGCCCGGCACCGAATGGTTTCGTTTCCAGAAGGCGGTGCCGGCCGACCGCATCTGGACCTCCAAAGACGACTCGGTCAGCCTGCCGTCGTGGCTTGGCATACCGGGCCTGCGCCACTCGATTGGGCTGGCCCGCTGGTGGCACTTTTCGTTCACGCTGCTGTGGATGATTAACGGCGCCGCCTTTTACGTCCTCTTGTTCACGACCAGTCAGTGGCAGAGGCTGGTGCCCACGACATGGGAGGTCTTTCCCAACGCGGCCTCGACGGCGCTCCAGTACCTTTCGCTGACGTTCCCCGACGACGAGAGCTGGACACGCTACAACAGCTTGCAGCAGCTCAGCTATTTCATTACTACTTTCATTGCTGCTCCCACCTCCATCCTGACCGGCCTCATGCAGAGCCCGGCCATATCGAACCACCTGGGCTGGTTCGGCCGGGTGCTGAACCGGCAGAAGGCGCGTTCGATCCACTTCATCGCGCTGTGGTGGTTTTTGCTATTCATCCTGGCGCATGTGACGCTGGTGTTCATCACGGGCGCGCGCGTCAACCTCAACATGATGTGGGCCGGCGTGCAGGACGCTTCCTGGAGCGGTTTTGCTTTTTTGATCCCCGCCATGCTGCTGGTGGCAGTGACCTGGTGGCTGGCCTCGCCCCTCACGCTGCGCCATGCGCGTCAGGTCCAGCGAATCGGCACGTTCCTGAGCTGGCCGTTCGGCCGCGCGACGCGATCGTGGGACCCGACGGCCCAGCTCACCGAGAAGGACATCTCGCCCCACTTCTGGCCCAACGGCACGATGCCGAAATCTGAAGAATTCGACGAGCTGGTCAAGAATGAATTTGCCGATTACCGGCTGAGAATTGGCGGCCTGGTTGAAAACCCGGTCGAGCTTTCAATCGCCGACTTGAAGGCGATGCCCAAGCAGGAGCAGATCACCACGCATTTCTGCATTCAGGGCTGGTCGGGCGTTGCCAAATGGGGCGGCGTGCCGGTGCGCCACCTGCTTGATCTGGTCAAGCCGACGGCCGAGGCCCGCTATGTGGTGCTTTACTCGTTCGCCGACGGCGCCGACGGGGGACGCTATTACGACGCGCACAGCATGGCCAACATGCGTCACCAATTGACGATCCTGGCCTACGAAATGAATGGTGCGCCGGTCAGTGTGCTGCACGGCGCGCCGCTGCGGCTGCGCTGCGAGAACGAGCTCGGCTTCAAGATGGTCAAGTGGATCGCAGCCATCGAGGTGGTGCGCGACTATGCCGACCTGGGTGCCGGCCAAGGCGGCTACAACGAGGACCACGAATTCTACGGATACCGCGCGCCGATTTGAATGAAATGGAAATCGTTATGGATGACGTTAAAAAAGACGATTGTGAGGATTCGACCATGCTGACCTGCAAGACGAAGCCGAAAAACCAACACGAGTTCGGCGCCGGAAATGGGGATGTTCGCGCGAGTCTGGCCATGAGGCTGCTTTTATGCGCCGGCGGCCTGCTGGCGGGCTGGCACGCCCTGCGTTACCTTGGCCGGCGGCTGTCGGCATCCGCGTGCCTTGCGGCGGGGCAGCGCGCCCTGCGGGACAGCACATCGGACCGGCGTTCAGCTGCCCGCTGGGAGAACGAGGGCGGCGCGATGCAGACGGGCCATTACGGCGGCCCTCTGCATCCGGAATAGGTGAGTTGGATTCGTCGCAGGGCAAATGATGCTAACGTAGAAACATTGCACGCGCGAGCTGCTGCCGAACGCTGCGGCTACATTTTGCAATGCGGCGGCGCTGTCAGGGTTCAATTAAAGGTATGCGCGTGAAACGCTCTTCCCGTCCTGTTTTCCTGAACCTGGTCCAGATCCAGATGCCGGTGGGCGCGCTCGCTTCCATCACTCACCGGGTGACAGGCGTCTTGCTGGCGGCAAGTGTTCCCGTCGTCGTCTATCTGCTGGAGCTTTCGCTGCGCAGCGAGCAGGGTTTCGACGACGCGACCCGGCTGTTCGGCCATCCGGCTGTCAAGGCGATCCTGTTCATCGAGCTCTGGGCGCTGGCCCATCACATGCTGGCCGGCATCCGCCATCTGCTGACCGACGTTAGCGTCGGCTCGACCTTTGTGACCGCGCGGCGCAGCGCCTGGTGGGTGAACCTCGGCGGCCTGGCCGTGGCGCTGGTCGCAGCCAGCGTGTGGTTATGAAGGCGCGCACCTCCGGCTTGTCGGCGTGGCTGGTGCAGCGCGTCAGTGCCGTTTATATGTTGCTCTTCATCGTGTTCGTGGTGGGCGCCTTGTCGCTGCGTCCGCTACGCACGTACAGCGAATGGCACGCCTGGATCGCTCATCCGGGCGTGTCGATCGCGCTGTTTGTCTTTTTCGCGGCGCTGCTCGGGCACATGGGGGTGGGGCTTCGCGATGTGCTGTTCGACTATGTGCGGCCGGCCCGGCTGCGTCCCGTGATGCTGGGCGTGCTGATCGCGGGACTTCTCGGCCTGGCCGCGTGGCTGCTCTGGATCCTCTGGCGGGCGCAGGGCTGAGTGCGTCGCCGGACCCAAAAACAATGATCGAAAGCGCTTCATGAAACTTTCCATTTCCCGCTACAACCCCGAGACGGACGACAAGCCTTATCAGCAGGACTACGAGATCGAACTCGGTCACAGCGACCACATGCTGCTCGACGTGCTGGTCCGGCTGAAGGCGCAGGACCCGACGCTGACGCTCCGTAAATCCTGCCGCGAGGGCGTCTGCGGCTCGGACGCGATGAACATCAACGGCCGCAACGGCCTGGCCTGCATCACGCGGGTCGCCG
Source organism: Polaromonas sp. CG_9.11 (assembly GCF_015752225.1). Taxonomy (NCBI): domain Bacteria; kingdom Pseudomonadati; phylum Pseudomonadota; class Betaproteobacteria; order Burkholderiales; family Comamonadaceae; genus Polaromonas; species Polaromonas sp. CG_9.11. Next base: position 1,309 of record NZ_JADOVE010000044.1, on the reverse strand, counting down.
GTCTCAAGGAGCCGGTAGTGCTGCACCCGCTGCCGGGCTTTCCGATCATTCGCGACCTGGTGGTCGACATGACCAACTTCTTCCGGCAGTACCACTCGGTAACGCCGTACCTCATCAACGCCGAGCCGCCGCCGGAGAAGGAGCGGCTGCAGTCGCCGGCCGATCGCGACAAGCTGAACGGCGCCTACGAATGCATCCTGTGCGCCTGCTGCAGCAGCCAGTGCCCGTCGTACTGGTGGAATCCGGAGAAGTTCGTCGGCCCCGCCGGGCTGATCCAGGCCTACCGCTTCATTGCCGACAGCCGCGACCGCTCTACCGAGGAGCGGCTGGACAACCTGAGCGGGCCCTACCGCCTGTTTCGCTGCCGCACCATCATGAACTGCGCCGAGGTCTGCCCCAAGGGCCTGGAGCCGGTGCATGCGATCGAAATGATCCGCCTGAGGATGCTGGGCGTGGAAAAGGACAGCGGGCTGGAAACCCACCGCGTGCCGCCAATCAGGTGACTATTCACCCGCGCACGCATCTTGTCCAAACTGGTCAAGGGCTTGTCCCATCAGGAGGTTTGTTTGGCCCTGGACGTGACGTTGCCAACGGTTTTGAAGACCCGCACGCGCATGGCCTAAGGTGGCTTGGAGGCCGCGCTTTGTGAGCGGCCTCGCCCAGGCCTCAAACCCAAGCTGAATGCGAAACAGGCAGCGATGATCACGGCCATTGCGTGCTCCAAGGCGCCCGATGGGCATGACCAATGGACGCTGCGCATGATCTGCTCAAAGATTGTAGAACTCGGCTTTGCCTAGTCCTACAGTCATGAGGGCTTGCGTCAGTTGTTAAAAAACTAACTAAAACCCTGGCAAAAGCACAAGCGGTGCATCGCCAAAGTCGATGAAGAGTTTGTCGCCTGAACGGTGGCTGTCAAGCAAGTTGTCGCCTAAAGTGAAGTGAGTCAGGCTGTTTTTTGCGTGTGTTGAGGCTCCTTGATGTGTGTGTTTTCCGGGTTGAGATGCACGACATCAACATGTGCCCATTGGCGAGCCAGCTTTGACCAGCGCTGAGGGTTTTCCTGGCAGGCCCGTTCATAGACAAGGGCACGCTGCTCAAGCAGAGTTCCGTCCAGGCCGGCATGGCGCTGCGCCGGTGTCACGAAGCCGATGGCGCTGTGGCGATGCTCATGGTTGTACCAGTGCGCCAGGTCCGTCACCCAGCGGCGCGCGGCCAGCAAGTTCTCAAACGGCTTGACAGGCAGCTGGGGGCGATACTTCAGCGTTCTGAAGGCCGATTCCACGTAAGGGTTGTCATTGCTCACGGACGG
>NZ_JADOVE010000043.1:0-10680 GCF_015752225.1 Polaromonas sp. CG_9.11 | reverse complement strand
AACTCCTTCGCTTTAAGGTTCAAACTTCTCATCAATGCCACCCGCAGCGCTTTTGACCAGCTTCAGAAATTTCAGGCGGCTGCGTAAGGTCAGTTATTAACCATCAACGATGTCGGAAAGTTTTCAATGAAACCATATGTTGTTTGCCACATGATGTCCTCTATCGATGGACACGCGCTCACCGACGGCTGGTCCCGCCCCTTCAAAAAAGACGCCGGGGACATGTATGAGAAGCTTGCTCAGCAGTTTGCGTTCGATGCGTGGATCTGCGGCCGGGTCACCATGCAGGAAATCGCGCATGGCGATGACTATCCGAGGGGATTGGCCAAAGCGCCTGTCCCACGCATTCATTATTTTGCCAAGCGTGATGCGGACTGCTACGCCGTCTCAATTGATCCCCATGGAAAAGTGGCTTGGACACACAACGAAGCGCTCAATTCGCACGTCGTTTCGGTGGTGTCAGAAGCGGTGTCGGACGACTACCTGGCCTATCTGAAATCCATTGACGTGTCTTACATTTTTGGTGGCAAGACAGAGATTGATTTGGGCCAAGTTATTGCAATCCTTGTGGATGAACTCGGTACAAAGCGTCTCATCGTTGAAGGCGGACCCACTGTAAGCGGATCATTTGTAAACGCCGGACTTGTCGATGAGGTAAGTGTTCTCATTTTACCGGTGATCGACGGGCGTGGAGACCATCCTGCATCGTTTGAGATTCCCAAAGATGCTTGGACCAAGCCGACCTACCTTACCCTGACTTCGGCAGATATCCAGCAGGGCGGCGGGGTGTGGCTGCGGTACACGAACCCCCGCTGAGGATGCCGAATGTGAAAGTGCTGCATACGAAGATCCAGATTGTTGGCGCCAACACGGTTTTGTCCGCACCCCCGCAGTCGATCATGGGCGACAGATACACCTTGCCAGCCGGGAGCTGGAACTCCGTAATGTCGGTAAGCCACTTCTCATTGGGGGCTGTAGCGTGAAAGTCGCGGTTGATGAGATTGTCCGGGGCCGGGCTGATTTCTCCCAGGTAGGAGCCGTACTTACGCCGCTTCTTAACGGCAACGACCAGACATTCCTGACGCATCAAACGCCGTACGACTTTTTCCGAGAGGCTGAACTTCTGCCTGCCCAATGCCGCCCGCATCCGCCGGTAACCGTAGCACCGATGATTGCGTTCGAAGACATCTGTGATGGCCAAACGCGCATCGGCATACTTGTCAGCGCCCCGCAGCCGTGCCCGATGATAAAAGTAGGAGCTGCGGGCAAGGTCAAGTTCGGCGAAGAGTTCTGGCAGCGCGTAGGTGTCTCTCAGGGCGTCAACCAGCCGGGTCTTCTCCTGGTTGCTCAGGAGCGGCAGGTCGACGCCCAGGCCTTTTTTTAGCAGTTCATTGGCCTTCTTCAAAAGGTGGTGTTCAAGTTGCAATTTGCGGATGTCGCGTTGAAGCGATTGGACTTTCTGCTCGAGCTCCGCTCGCTCAGGATCTGGCGGCGGATCGTTGTTAGGTTTCATGGATGCGGGAGCCTCACGGCCAAGTAGTTGATTTTTCCATTTGTACAGCGTCGGCCGGCTCACGGCGAGCTTTTGAGCAACTGCTTGCGCACTTGCCTGCCGAGTGCACAGCTCGATGACGGCCGCTTGCTTGAACTCTTCGGGGCGCAGAACGCCTGCTGATTTGCCAACAACGCGTATTCTTGTTTTAGGGTACAGCTCATCGACCCAGTCTGCGAGCGTTTCACGGCACGGATACCCCAGGGCCTTCAGGGTTCCAGCGAGACACCGGCCATGGTCTAGGTAGTGCCGGGCGGCCATGTTCTTCTGCTCTTTTGAATACTTTGGCCTTGAACGGACATAGCCCACCGGCAAATCGCGGCCTTGCTCGTATTCTCGATGCCAGCTCTTGAGCGCGTTCTTGGTCGGGTAGCCCAACTGACGAATGGTCGCGCCAGTGCGTTTGCCGAGTTTTATGTAGAGCTTGACGGCTCGAATGCGGTCTTCGTATGAGTACATGAACTACCTTTAAGTAGTCCAAGATTTCCGCCGCACCCCCTATTCGAGTCGCTGGCACCACCCGCACAGTTTCCGCAGAAATTCACCCCTGCGAGTTCAAGGACGTTCAGCTCTGGCAAAGAGACATCCACACGCCCCATATCAAGCCGAAGGGTGGCATTGGCTCGGATTGGGACTGGCCCGCATACTTCATTGGCTGCAATGTGACTGAAGCGGCAGCAGGTCGGCAGGCACTCACGTTTCAAATCCGCGTCGAGGGGCGAGACGGAGATGCGGTCCCGGTAGCCCAAGCTATTTTAAGTTTGCCCTACGCCTTTCCGGGAACTCCGGCAGGGGTCAAGCTCTCAAAACGCTGCGTGTTCATTTGGTACATTGCGGCAGCCCCGCAAGCAGCCCTGCGGTATTTTGGAGTCAACGACAAGTTTGCAACGCTGGCTCCCTTGCTCGACACGGCGATCCAGGTCAGCTTGGCACACGACTTTGAAGGCAGAATTGGTCTGCATGCAGCGCTCGGCGCCGACGCTCAGGCCAGCGAGGAGTTAGCTAAAAAGTATGAGCAGCAGGGTCTCATGCGTCGAAGAAAGGGATCAGGATTCTTCAGGCCGCCGTTTCGACGCGAAGACGGTCGCCTTTTTTACTTTGACGCTGACGGCGCCCGCGCTTATGCCGCTGCACAAGACGACTTGCGTTGATTGCCGCTTGATGCTATAAAAACTGACAAATATTTTATGACTACTCTTTTTAATCGCAGCCACCGCTCATTGCAACCTCAAGCCGTCAAAGGGCTGGGAGATATTCTTTCCGAGGACAGCACTACCCGAGTCGTAGAGATCGCGTTCATGGAGCGCTATGCAAAGGCTGCCTTCAAGGTGTCTAAAAGGACGCTGCAACTTGCCCGGTTGCAGAGTGAGCAACCGGCTGCCAAGTCCGGTTCCCACATCCATGGAGCAGACAAACTCGAAGCTCAGGTGATGACGGATTTCACCCTAGTACGTAGCCCAGCTTTCGCGAAAATTGCTCGCGAAATGGAGAAAAACCTTTCAGCTGACGCGACCTTTGGCAAATTCCGGGCCAACGGGGGCTGACCATAACGCGGCAATCAGTATGGGTTGGTTAGAGAAGGGAAAGGTGGCGAAGGCGACTTTGGAGGCTTTTATCGTTTCCGGCGTTTGACCTAGTACCCTGTTAAGTTTCGCAAACCATTTACTTAACATAATCTAAATCGTGGAATACGAAAATTAGAACGGCAAAGGGATTGACTTGGACTGTCATCATTGTGATGGTCAAGTCACGCCTTCTCTTTTGCCGCGTTATTCATTCAGCTCCCCATTCGGGATGGAAAAGCCGCTTTGATGGCAAACCGCTAATTGTCAAACCCGTATACGACTGAGTATCTTGGCTACCTTACTCTGAGGCATGGCCACTTGGTGCCGTGCCTCAAAAGCAGCCCTATTCGAATCGCTTCTTACGACTCGGTTGCGCCTTAACCTGCATTGCCTGCGTCCTGGCGGATCAAGAAATCGTCTCTGCTTTTACCGTCCACCAGCAAATCATTCAGCCACTTCGGCGCTGTGCCCCGGCCGGTCCATTCTTGGCCTTGGGGTCCCCGGTACTTCATGGGTGAAGACACAACGGGTTTTTTGCCTCTGGCCGGGCTTGCCTGCTTGGTCGGCGCCACTTTGGGTCTGCGGGCTTTGGGAGCGGGACGGCTCAACTCTTCGGCCGTGATGCCGTAGGCAGCCATTTGCTCGCGCAGCTGGGCCAGCACGGCGGGCCTGCTCTTTTTCTGCAGGTCAGTCGCCTGCTTTTCCATCTCGGCAATTTGCTGGCGGAGTTTAACGAGTTCATTCATAGTTGATTTTTTCTAAAGTTGTACCAGCGCCTATCCTACTGCGCTTGACCGATCACGCCCACGAGGGAACTGCTTTGATAATGAGCCTGCTGTTTTCACTCAATTACTTTGCGGATTTCTTTGCCAGTGTGCGTTGGCCGCTTTCTCACCCGCTTTCTTGTTGAAGCTGTCCCTTGGACAGCTGTGCCCAGACTGCTGTTCCGGTTATGAGGAAAGAGTTCAGGTGCACGATCAATTTGTCAATCGTATTGTGTGTAAACCAAATGTTCACGTCCCCACGCCAGCGTAATACCTCGTAGTAGGCAGCGCATTTTCTGACGTTGCCCGGTACTGTCCTGATCGTGTGGCGTCGATTCTTGTGGTGCTTGCAGTGCATGGATTTTCAGGTCAAACTGTCAAAATGCAATTTTGTTGCAGTGAGGCGTGGGTGATAATGAACCGCCCACCCTCGGTAGCCTGGCAAATGGGAATACAAAACACATAGGAGGCAGACTGATGAACAGTCACAGCACAGTCGTCGATCAATCGGCGAAAAGCCACCCATCCAGCACAGATTTGATGGTTGAAGACGAGGCCCGCCGCTTAGACACAGCGCAAAGCGATCCCGAGTCCGTATATTACGCAGGAGGCGAAAGCCGCCCCGCCAGAAGGCGCTTCCTGATCAGCGGCTCGGTCGCTGCGGCCGGCATAGCGAGCATTGCGATGCATGGCGCTCGCGCCGCTGCGCCGCCCGGTGCTGAGGTGCATGACGTGCCAGCCGACGCGACCAAAGTGCAAGGCTACCCGTTGGCCGAAGAAAGCTATGGCTCACGCTCGCAGTTCGAGACAGAGGTGCGCACACGGTTCAAGACGGCGACACCGCAGTCTTCCTGGACCTTGACTCCGCTGGAAAAGAGTTGCGGCATCATCACCCCGTCGGGCCTTCACTTTGAAAGGAGTCATGGTGGTACGGCCGTCATCGATCCGTCCAGGCACACACTCTTCGTGCACGGCATGGTCAAGCAGGCCCGTAAATACTCGATGCATGACGTGCGGCGGTTTCCTTCCATTTCCAGGGTGTTGTTTATTGAATGCTCGGGCAATGGCCTGACCGAGTGGTCCAAGCCGACGATGAAGACCGTACAAGGCACCCATGGCTTGACGTCCTGCTCGGAGTGGACAGGGGTTCCACTATCTACCATCCTCAATGAAGTGGGGCTGCGTGCCAGCGCGAAGTGGCTGCTCGTTGAGGGCGGAGATGCTTCAGCCATGACGCGCAGTATCCCGATGGAAAAAGCCTTGAAGGACTGTTTTTTAGCCTATGGACAAAACGGCGAAGCCCTGCGTCCTGAGCAAGGCTATCCCTTGCGCCTCATCGTCCCGGGCTTTGAAGGAAACACGCACATCAAATGGGTCAGGCGCATCGAGGTTGCGGACAGTCCGTTCATGACGCGAGAAGAAACGTCCAAATATACCGACCTCATGCCCAATGGCAAGGCCGTACAGTTCTCGATGGAAATGGATGCCAAGTCGGTGATCACGGCTCCATCAGGCGAGATGCTGCTCGATGGCCCGGGATTCTACGAAATCACAGGGTTGGCATGGTCCGGCCGCGGCGCGATCAAGCGCGTAGACGTCTCGACTGATGGTGGGTTGACTTGGCGTGCGGCTGCGCTGCAAGGTCCAGTGCTGCCTATTTGCCACACCCGCTTCAGGCTGCCATGGATGTGGAACGGCAAACCGGCCATCCTTCAGAGCCGCTGCGTTGAAGACACCGGCTACGTGCAGCCGACGCTGGGACAACTCATCGCCAAGCGCGGACTGAACGGGCCGCTCGGCTCGATCTATCACTTAAACGCCATTCAGAGCTGGCAAGTTGCGAGCGACGGAAAGGTATCGAATGTCTATCACTACTAATCATTCTTTGCGGTTGGCTGCAGCTTTCGTCATGAGCTGCGTTTGTTGGGGCGCAACCGCCAGCGAGCCAGTCACGTTCGGGTTCGGCAGCGTCGCTACGCCTGAGGATCTCCAGAGCTTTGTTTCCCCGTTACCCGACGGCCGCGGTCTGCCGGATGGGCAGGGTACGGTTGAACAAGGAAAAGTCATTTATCAGGCGCAATGCGTGGCGTGCCATGGTGAAAAGCTGCAAGGAGGCCTTGGAGACCGGCTGATCGGCGGACGCCAGACCCTGGTCAACAGTGATCCGACAAAAGCGCCAGTCAAGACGGTTGAGAGTTACTGGCCTTATGCCACGACCCTGTTCGACTATGTGAAAAGGGCCATGCCGCTGTATTCGCCGGGAAGCCTGTCGAACGATGAAGTTTATGCTGTAACAGCTTATATCTTATCGGAGGCAAAAGTCGTTTCGCCGGACGCCATGCTCGGCAAGACTTCGCTGGCTCAGGTCAGAATGCCCAATCGCGACGGATTCGTTCCTGATCGCCGTCCTGACAAGTTCATGCGGGTAGCTCAAACGCCTCATTCGAAGTGAGTTGTTTCGACAAGTCCGGAATGTGCAAAAAAAGTGGGGTCAGGTGACTACCATTCCGGAAGAAGCTACCCGGTCTGGGCACGTTTTTTTCGCAATAGAAGGAACTGCCGGCTCCAACCGCGAAATAGCTGGTTGCTGGCAAAGTTGGAAACATCTTGCGGTTGTGATTGAGCTATATCAGGTAGGGGGTGCGGCCAAAAACTTGAATTACTAGGCGGTAGTTCATACATTCGTACTAAGACCCATTCAAACAGTTAGGCGCTACATAAACCTCGGGGAACACACGGGCGCGACCATTTTCCATTTGGGCTACCCAGCAAAGAACATGTTCAAGAGCTGGCATCGGCGCACACTGGTCGGTACGTGCCGTCTACTTGGTGAATTCGACAGCAGCTATGTGCACGGGATCACTTTGCGGACTTCTTTGCCAGTGCGTGTCGGCCGCTTCCTCAACCGCTTGCTTGTCGAAGCTGCCCTTGGACAGCTGCGCCCAGACCGCGACGTACGCCTGGCACCAGGCCCCCCGGTCTTCGTTCAACCGTTTTTCCTCAAACTCGGGATTCAATGGCGCAGGCATGATGCGAAGAAATTAGCAGGGTTGTCATATTCTGCCTTGGCGCACGAGACTTGGCTTAGGAAGTCTGTTGAAAAAACTTAAAATGTCAGCTTTGCTAGACAACATTACCGGTAGCGGGCCTTGGTGATGCCTCACATGACAGGGCTGGCAGGATCGACAGCGCCAAGCGCTTGCGCCACGGCCTCCCCATCCATTGGCCGAACCAGCCGGGCCACTTCCTTGCCATCGGTCAGGAAAATCAGGGTCGGCCACAGCTTGACCTTGAATGACCGACCCAGTGCCCGGCCACTGCCGTCCTCCACCTTGAGGTGCTTAACGGCGGGGCGGGTGGCCAGCGCCTTGGCGATGATTGGCCCGCTGGCAAGGCAAAAGCCGCACCAGTCGGTGCCGAACTCCAGCAGGGCAACCCCAGGCAAAGCATCGATTGCCTCGCGTGTGGGCGCGTCGTTGGCATAGCGAAGAGCAGGTGTCATGATTTCAGGTCCTTCAGTGAGGCGATCAAAACACGTTTGAGCGCCTGCTCACATTGCATCGATGCAGTGATGAATCCGGGCCACCAGTGCATCGAAATCCGGTTGGCCTTGGTAGTACAGCGCTTGTGTTTTGCGGTATTCCAGCGCGAAACGCGCACGTTGCGCAGCGTCGGCCAGGACAAAAGCGGGGTTTCGGGCGATCACCTGCTCGTCACCGCGGCGAAAGCGCTGCGCCTTGCGCTCTGGGTAGGCAGGCTTCCGCAGGAAGGCCTGCACCTCCTCCAAGCCGAGCAAGCAGTACACGTCATAGTAGTGGCGCAGGAAATTGCCGGGGAAGTCCTGCGCCTCGCCCAGCCGGCGGTACTTCGTGGAAATCGTCTGGAGTTTCTCGACGAAGGTGTGCGTCGGCGCGTAACACGGTACAGCCACCGCGCGGTTGTCGAACACTTCTACGCCGCGGTCAGAGGCGACGTCCAGGGCCCATGACGAGATGGTGACCGGTCGATTGGGCGCCGTGTCATCGAATCCCAGTTCCAGCAGAATGCCGTCCTTGATGCCTGCCAACGCCGCTGCACTCGGGGTATAAACTAGGCGAATGCCCGCGCTGCGCATCTTGTCGTCGTCAAACTGCGTGTCGCGCTCCACGCTGTCGATGCCTGGGATATGAATGCGTGCCGTCAGTTCGTCATAGTAAGCGCGTCGCGAGGCGACGTGGGCAGGTTTATCCTGGTTGCGACCCACCTTCACCTCCATGCCGTCTGGGGGCGCGATACGAATGTCGATGTCCTCGGAGAAGCGGTGAATGATGCCGAAGCCCTTGGACAGGGAAGTTCCGCCCTTCAGCTCGAACGCAAAGCCCTGGGCCTGCAGGCCCCACAGGCAATGCATGATCCAGTAGTCCTTCTCGACCAGCACGGGATCGATTCCGCGCTCGTCTGCGACGATCGCGAGCAGTTGGTGGAAGTCCCGCCGTGCGTGCAGGAACTCAAGCACCCACCCACTCCCGCAGGCGCTTGCGTGTGGCGACGCTGCCAAAGCGGTCGGCGGCACGCTGAAGGCAGGCCGGATCGAACGACGCCAGCTTGGTGCGCGCCTGGCGCAGCACGGCGCCCTGGTCCTCGGCCAGTTCCTCCAGGTTGTTCAGCAAGTCCACGTACAGGAACTCGGGTGTCAGCTTCTTGGGAAAGCGCGGCTTCATGCGGAAATCGAACTGCCGGTTGCCGAGACGGAAGACGCCGTGGCGCTTGTGGTTGTAGACCAGCGTGCGGTTGTAGAGCTGGGTGGTGCCCAGGCCAACGGCGTTGTAGGCCGATGGGGAAAATACCAGGAAATCCTTGTCCCGCAGGAACCCCCCCACCACCTGCGAATCGGCAGGCGGCAGCGGACCGAAAGTGGATTGCTGAGGTGCGTGGTACAGGCCCTGAGCGAGTTTCTTCAGCTTCCCGGTGGCCACCAGCGCACGCAGGTGTCTGTCCACAGCGGTGGACAGACGAGCGAGGTCCTCCCGCCGATAGACGCGGCCGGCTTGCAACTCGTCCGCAAGGTGAGCAGCAGCGCCTCGCAGAGGCTGGGCACGACTCGCAACACTGATAGACATGTCTGAATTCCCATTGAAGTTTCATGCATTTTACTGCTTTCCTAAAGACATCGTTCCCCACTTGAGACGCACCTCAGCTACTGACAGGTTCAAGCCAATTTGATGAAACAACCCATGTGCGTTCGACAAGGTTACGGCACATCGCCATGCGCCCGCTGTATTTACCTTTACAACCGGCGTAGCCCACAAATACATCCCCCTGCCCGACCTCCCCGCGCCGCGCCCTTGAGGGAGCAAAGGAAGACATCAGGGGGAGGGTTGATCAATAGGCGGGGTTGGTTCTTGGCGCTTGGGGGTGGGAATGGATTGGTTGTAAAGGTAATATAATGGGGTTGTTGGTTATATTGTTTGCTTTGACCAGGACCCTTGTTGCATGCACCCTGCTCCTGCGCTTTTTGTTGATGCTGCTGCTCCCGAAGACCTGGGCGGCATGGCCTTTTTCGAGGGTTGGCAGTCAAGCCGGCTTCTTGACTCGCACCGCAAGCCCATGGGCGCTGCGGGCCTGGGCCAGGCCGGGTTCGTCTGGCGCAAGTGGCTGGCGTTTTGCACTGGCCGCGATGTCTCCTGGCAGGCGGCCAGCCCGGGGGATGTGCAGTCCTTTGCTGGCGACATCTCGCCTCGCAAGCCCGGCGCCCGAGCGGTCTCGCCCGTCACGCTCAGGCGCTACTGGCGCATCTTGAATGACCTGTATGCGCATGCGGTGCTCTCGGGCACTCTAGCGCACAACCCGGCCTCGGAGGTGATGCCGGCCACCAGCGAGAAAACCGCGTCACTCGCCCTGCCCCCGCATCTATGGGCGCTGCTGCAGGAGGGCTTGCCCTGCGGTTACCAGTTCAGGGCCAGGCGGAACCGACTGGTGCTGCTGCTCATGATGCGCTGCGCGCTAACGGTCAGAGAGGTCATCAGCTTGACCCTTGGCAGTGTGCAGGTGCATGAAGGAACGCCAGGGGAGATTGCTCAGCGCCTGGCGCTGGAGGGCCTGCCCCTGCTGCAGCCCGAAAGTGCGTTCTGGACGCCGCTGGCCTCGTCTTCCCCTCCCCCCGTCTACAGCTTGCAGCTGGCAGGCGCCCGCCCGGTTCAGACGCGTCAGCTGATGCTCGACAACCGCACCAGCGCCGCCCTGCACGACTGGCTGGAAGTGAGAAAACTGGGCAAGGCGGGCGCTGGTGACCGGCTCATTGTCGGCAGCGCCGAGGGCGCGGCCATCACCCCCAAAAGCCTGTACAACCTGTGCCAGGCGCACATGGCACGGTGTCTGGTGGGTTTTGACATCGGCCAGATGGGGCCCAACACGCTGCGCAACACCTGTATCAGCTGCTGGCTCAACCAGGGCGTGCCGTTAAATGAGATCCTGCGCCGCTGCGGCCTGAAGGACGATCAGGTGCTCATCCGGCTGCAAAAGCACCTTAGGGCGTGTCATCAATTGAAAACGGCATCAACGCTATTGAAGAGCACGATTTGCCCCTTATCTCGTAAACATGACCAGAAGATATGCACTGCGAGATGATCAATGGGAACGCATCAAGGACTCGCTGCCCGGACGCGAAGAAACTGTTGGCGTGAGCGCCCGGGACAATCGGCTGTTTGTCGAAGCCGTGCTGTATCGCTACCGCGCTGGCATCCCGTGGAGGGACTTGCCAGAGCGCTTTGGCGACTTTCGGGTGGTGCATCTGCGTCACTCGCGTTGGAGCAAGACCGGG
>NZ_JADOVE010000042.1:0-11297 GCF_015752225.1 Polaromonas sp. CG_9.11 | reverse complement strand
ATCAAAAGCATGACCAAAAGGAGAGCAGCAAGGAGTTCAACAAAGCCGCTTAAATTCAAGACTCACAGGCGACAACTAGCTTGACATTCACCGATACCGGGGCAGCGCCGTTCAGCTGCGAGAAGTCGAGTGCAACTTAAACTGCCATCAAGTCTGTCCTGACTCTGGGGTCCACTTCAGGCCTCGGTTATTTCAACACGCTTTAGAGTTGAACGCCCTTAGTCAGAGCTCCGTCCACCACTAGGTTGGTGCCGGTGATGAAACTCGCCGCCGGACTGGCGAGAAAGACAACCGCATTGGCCATTTCCTGCGGCGTGCCCATGCGACCGGTCGGGTTCATAGCCAGCGCCTGTTGGTAAAGTTCAGGGTTGCCATGTTCTATCTGGTTCCACACACCGCCCGCAAAGTAGGTATTTCCGGGTGACACACTGTTGGCGCGGATGCGCTTGCCGGCAAGGTGGTAAGCCAGACCCTGGGTGTAGTGCACGATCGCGGCCTTGAACGCGCCGTAGGGTCCGGCCGCGAAGTCGATCTCGCGGCCCGAGACGCTGGAGATCGTCACGATGGCGGCGTGAGCGCTGCGTTCCAGGCTGGGCATCGCTGCATTGACCAGCCGCACCGTGCCCATCATGTCGACCTCGAAGCCGCGCTGCCAGCCGTCCTCGTTGTTCTCGATTGCCAGTGCGCTGACATTGGCGACGACGATATCGATGCCGCCAAGGACCTTGTCGGTTTCTGCGACCCAAGCTTGCAGGGCCGGGCCGTCGCCCACATTGACAGCGCGGCCGAAGACCTTGACGCCGTAGACCGAGAACTCGGCGACGGTCTTGGCCACCTCGTCGGCATTGCGTGCGCACAGTGCAATATGCACGCCTTCGGCTGCGAGTGTCTGGGCGATTGCCCGGCCGATACCTTTGGTGCCACCAGTCACCACGGCTTTCAAGCCTTTGAGTCCGATATCCATATTTTTTCCTTTAAGAGTTGTGAGATAAAAGGGGAAGCGCGTGCCACTGCCGCACTTAAAACGGACGCTATAAAGTCTCTGAATAGCTTTGTCCAACTACGAGAGGTATGTGGGCGTGGTTCAAAATCGGATAACCCTTTTTCGGGTGGTCATCGGTTGAGTCATAAGCAAACCATCCAAAATTCACTTTGTCCGTGTTACCCAAAAAACGTTACTGTTTGAACCATGCCCCTTTTAGGAGTTAAATGAATTCACAAGGTCACTATGCAACTCAACGACTTAAATGCTATCAAGTGCCGGAGGCTTGCGGTGCTGCGTTGCGACCTCATAGCTATATGCATAGGCGAGCAAATCGGCCTCGCTCCATAATTTTCCAACAAACAGCAGTCCAAAAGGAGCACCGGATTCATAATATCCGGCGGGTATCGAGACGGCTGGCATGCCAGCAATGTTGATTTCACCAACGGTGGTTTCCTGGATGGTTCGCCCCGTTTTGATCAGCGGCAGCTCCTCCCTCATCTGTGGAAACACCAGCCCATCGAGTCGTTCACGCGCGAACACTTCATCGACGATTCGCAGGTAGCGCTCCTTCAGCGCAATAAAATCGGATATGTCAGGTGGCGACGTCGGAGCCTGAAGGCAGGCCACGAACTGGGGCAGGCTGTGCATGAAACTCAACACGCCCTTAGGGCCGAACGCCGATTCGCTAGCCGTCGCTTCGGCAAATTCACTGAAGCTCTTCACTGCCGCATTGGGACCGAGGCGCTCAAGGTATTTGTGCAGGTCATAGGGTACCGATTCCATACCACGCGCGTCGAAATTTAGCAGCGGTGTCGTTGGCACTCTGAGCTCTGCGAAACCGGAGCCTTTGAATGGATCGTCCACCAAAATTGCGCCCAGCGCCTTAAGCTCATCTGCTGCGCGGTTGTAGAGGTTCTGGGTCTCGGTCGACAGATCCTGGTTGCGCCAGCCTGGACCGTAGAGACCTAAACGGACGCCTTTGAGTGAGTCCTTGCGCAGCTTCGATGTGTACCCAAGCGGTGGCTTCTTTCCGACCCCTGCAAGCGTCTTCGGGTCTTCTGTCGTGTAGCCTGCCAAAACGTCGAGGCAGAGGGCAGCGTCCCAAACGCAACGGGCAATTGGCCCCACAACATCGCGATTGCCGGACAAGGGCACTACCCCTGCGTTGGGTACCAAGCCAATGGTTGGCTTGATGCCTACAAGGTCCTGTGCCGAGGCTGGATTCTGGATCGAGCCTCCAGTCTCCTCCGCCAGCCCCAGCACAGCCATGCTGGCACTAACGGCAGCCGCCGTTCCAGCGCTACTGCCGCCCGGTACTCGATCGGGCATCACAACGTTCAGCGTGGGTCCGGCCCAGCTGTCGTCGGCGTGAGTGCCCGTGTGGCTTAGAACTGGTACGTTGGTCTTGCCCAGGATGACGGTGTCAGCGGCACGCATGCGCGCTACTACCGGGGAGTCGGTCGCGGGCATCAGATCAATGCCGCCCATCTTGCTGTAAAGCAGGGACCAGCCGGCAGTTGTTGGGAAACCCACCATGTCCATGGGATCCTTGATCACGACAGGAACGCCGGCCAGAGGCCCTAGCGTTTCGCCGGCCTGACGCCGTACATCGATAGCACGAGCATCCGCAAGAGCGTCGTCATTCGCGAAAATAATAGCGTTGTAGTGCTTGTTATACAACTCAATCTGACGCAAGCAGGCCCGTGTGAGGCTTTCAGCGGTGAAGGTGCCCTCCCGGAAACCTTGCTGCACTTTCTCAACAGTCAAGGTGGTCAGGTCGATGGCCGGCTCATCGGTTGTGATTTTGATTTCAGATCTGATAACGCTCATATTTGAACTCCTGTTAAAAATTAGAAGAAATGTTTATGCTGTGCTTCATAAAGCCAGCTCAGAACGTCATATGCATGACAAAGATTTGATCGGCAAGTCTTTTTATGAAGAGCCAAACACTTCCTCTTCAGACACGATTCAAAGTCAGATTTCCCCGACTTTTCGGGTTGGGATTTCTTAGTCTGTATTGCCCAAACTCGGCATATTTTTACCTATGCTGAAAGTTCGAGGCAGGATCGGAATCAGCGTCGCGTGAGTCCATCGTGAGACTGCGTTCATTGGTGACCTTCAGGAGATTGTTGGGTGCTGTCACAGAGAAGATTTCGTTCGCTTGAATGATGGACTGGCAGATAGTTTCGATAGGTACTCGTTTGGCCATAGCCTGGCGGCGGAGTATTTCGTAAGCATGGGTTTCGTCAATGCCATGCATACGCATCAGGATCGCTTGGGCTTCACCCGTATACCGCATACCGATCAGCTTTTGTTCCAGCCGCTCAATACGGTTCAAGTGCTGTTTGTGTTGGCGATGTATCTCCATAGCCATTACCACGGCCGACAGTAGGCCGGAGGCGCGGATGGGTGTTGTGATGACCGCCGTGGAACCGAGCTTGAGAGCGTGGTCGATGAAGGTTGGGTTTTCGTAGGTGATGACTGAGATGATCGGCGAGCAGTTCGATTTATCCCAATTCTCATGAGGATCGCGCTGCTCAGGGTTTAGCGCCAAGAAAATCAGTTCCGCATTTTCTGGTGGTGCCAGCGGAACGGGCCAGAACCCCTGAACACTGAAACCCATGCGTTGAAGGTGGTTAGTAAGCACACCGCCATCTGCGTCGTTCGGATGAATAACCACGACTCGTAGGTTCTTGCGCAAGATAGATCCAGTCGTGCTAGACCCTCCTTTAGGGGGGCGACTGGGCTCCTCGTTTGCAGACATGCTCATCGCTCCGCCGCCGTCAGTTTTGTCACCCAATCTCCCGCAGCCTGTGTTGCCATGTAAGGGTCGGGCGGCACCATGCGGCGAGACTCCCGCAAGATGGTGAACTGTCCATGTTCATTTGCTCGCCCAATTCTGGGGTTGAGGCCCGTGTGCTGGTTGACCGCATTAATTTGAATGCGCCCTTGGGGGGCAATAAATTCTCTACCACGGAGTTCAGGAATGATGCGGTTGAACTCGTCCGAGCCTGCGATCTCAAACGCCATGGCGTATAAGTAAATCTGGTAGTAAGCAGCCTCCCAGTTCATGTCTGTCGTTATCGCGTCGCCATACCGCTGCCGAAAAACTTGAAGCGCAGCGGCGTTTTCAGGGGTTCCCACGCTCTGAAAGTAGGGTGCCGAGGTAATGTGGCCGCAACCGGCTTGGATGCCCATCATGGCGATCTCAGTTTCAGAGGTATTTAGGCTGCCGATGGGCATCTTTTCCGGATCCAAGCCAGCGCGCGTATATGCCTGGTAAAGGAAAGGCACAGTCGCACCGATGACGGTCGAAAAAATGAAGTCTGGCCGCTTTTTCTTAATGTCGTTGATAACTAATTCAAAATCCGCATACGACCCCGCCAAATCTAGGTACCGCTCACCCACAATAGCGCCGCCAGGATACTGCAGGATAAGCTCTTGCATATTCCGATTGCATTCGTAGGGGTACACGTAGCGAGACCCCACCATGTAGACGCGTGCACCGAACTGACTGGTCAGGTAGTCGGCCAGTTGCACGCCGTTCTGGTTGGGCGCCGAGCCACCGTAGACGATGTGCTCCGAGAATTCGAAGCCCTCATATTGCTGTGGATAAAACAGCAGTCGGTTGTACTTCTCGACAATGGGCAGCATTGCCTTGCGGCTGGTCGAGGTGTAACCGCCGAAAATCACATTAACGTTGTCCTGCGTTAAGAGGCATTCGGCCAGCGCGCGGAACTTCTCAGCGTTGGACTCCGGCTCATACTGAACGGGAACCAACTCCCGACCACCAACGCCTCCCTTGCGGTTCAGCTCGTCAATGGCCTGGAGGGCGCCGCGCAATTGGGACGATTCAAGGAGGGCTGTTTCCCCGACGGTTGAAAACAGCAGTCCGATCTTAAGGGTGTGGCTTTGACTCATCCGTCAGTTCTCTTTTCGACTCAGCTTGAATTTATTTGCTAATTTTGTGCCAGGTAATGCTTGCTGATCATGGCGCCCATCGTGTATTTTGGATCGACGAAATTACCGAGCCGAACCTTGCCGCACTGGCTGAGCATCATGTAGGCATCCCACTTTTCGAAACCGTATTCGTCGACCATCCAGTAGATAAGGTCGCGGTAGGCGATACGCGCCGCATCTTCCAGCGGGCGGGCACACCCGATGCTCATGATGGCGTGCTTATTTTCCAATCGCGGCCAATCAATCTTCCAGCGCTTGATCAAATCCACTTTAATAATGGTCGTACTCGCATATTCCACGGCCGTGCCACACACCTCGCCGTCGCCCTGGCAGGCATGCGCATCGCCGATGAACAGCCGCCCGCCGGGTGAGCGCACGGGCAAGTAGGTGATGCTATCGGGCCCCATGTCGGGCATATCCATGTTGCCGCCGTGGTTGTCAGGCGTGAGAGAGTTGATGGAGTCGATCTCTGGGGAGACGCTCAAGGTGCCGATGTGCGGGCGGTAAGGCAGTGTATTGCGCTTGCTCCAGTACACGTTGTCTTCGTCGATCTTGATGACACGGACTTTTTCCGGCAGGGGCTCGTTTAGCAAGGCGGTGTAATCCGTACCGGTAAGGGCTCCGAAATTCGGAATCATGCAGGCCACGCCGTGCGGGTCGGCACCGCGCGGCGACATCTTCTCAATGTACACAGCGATCACATCGCCTTTTTCGGCGCCTTCCACCATGATGGGGCCGTTCTGCGGGTTCAGGAAAGGCATTCTCAGCAGCTCAGAAGGCTTGTCGGTTTCTGACTTAATTGCGCCATCGAAGGCGTCGCGTGTTTCCACTATCACACGGTCGCCCGGCTTAATGTGCAGCACTGGGTCAGAGTAAGGTCCGATCGTGTAATGAAATTTCTTTTGCACCTCTTCGCTCAGCAGGTGCTCGACGGGGTTGCGGTCGGCACCCACGCCTCGTTTCATCATGAATGATTCTTCTAGCCATTTCATCGGGTATCTCCTTGGAGGTTGTAGGTCAGATGGAAAGATAACGACGCATTAATGCCTCGTCGGAAAGCTTTTCTTTGCTCAGAGAGTCAATAATGTGGCCCTTGTCCATGACGTAGCACCGATTCGCTGCACGCTGTATCATGGCGATGTCCTGCTCCACCAGAATTACGCCAATCTTCATTTCGATCACGATGCGTGAAAGAGTGTTAGCAATGGCGTGTACGATGGAAGGTTGCACCCCCTCTGATGGCTCGTCCAGCAGGAGCACCTTCGGTTCCCCTACCAAGGCACGCGCGATGGCTAGTTGCTGCTGTTCGCCGCCACTCATGGTGCCGGCCTTCTGATTCAGGCGTTCTCCCAATATCGGGAAGTAGGTGAGAACCTTGGTCAGCATATCGTTTGACCGCCTGTGCCGGACCTGCATGCCGATCTGTAAATTTTCGGCTACGCTAAGACCGGCGAACACCTCTCGACCCTGTGGTACATAGCCCATACCCCCCCGGGCACGTTCATAGGGCTTGGCGCTGGTGACATCTTTCCCATCAAGCACGATGCTGCCCCGAGTCAAGGGTACCAAGCCGATCAAAGTGCGCATCAGCGTAGTTTTTCCTACGCCATTGCGTCCGATCAGTCCGACGACTTCGCCGGCATTGACTTCGAGTGAAACGCCGTTCAGAACGCGGCCACCGTCATATCCGCTCTCTGCTGCGGCGACTTGGAGCAATGCATGATTCATCAGCTTTTCCCCAAATAAATGTCGGCCACGTCGTCGCGCGCGAGCACTTCGTCGGCTGGGCCGTCGGCAAATACAAGCCCGCCATGCAGGACTGTCACGCGCGTAGCGATCTGTTTCACAAAAGTCATGTCATGCTCGACCACCATAATGGTTTGGCCGGCGGCCTGCATCTGCTTTATCAACTCGCCTGTAAGGTGGGTCTCCTCAATCGACAGACCAGCGACTGGCTCGTCTAGCAGCAGTAGCTTGGGCTCTAGTGAAACCGCCATAGCCATTTCAAGCCATTGCTTTTTCCCATGCGACAGGTTTCCCGCATGCTGGTCGCGTTCGGCGGTGAGATTAAATCGTTGAAGCAGTTGGCCCACCGTATCTAGGTGATTCCCCTTGAATTGTTTGCGCGATAGTTCCAGATGCTGCAGCACGGTCAGCTCTGGGAATATTCCGGGAATCTGAAACTTGATGCTCATGCCCATGCGAATACGCTTGTAGGGTAAGGTGTTGCCGAGGCTCTCGCCCATGAACAGCACATCGCCGCCTGTGGGCACATGCTCGCCGGTTAGTAGTTTGAAGAAGGTGCTCTTGCCAGCACCATTGGGACCGATGACGCAGCGGATTTCTCCATCCAGTATTTGCATGTCGACACCGTTGATCACACGTGCGCCGCCGAAATGCTTGACCAAGCCGCGCGTTTCCAAGATGGGTGTTTGGTTGTTGATCTGCGATTGGCTCATGACGACCTCCCGGTTTTCTCAGGGAGCGCTAGGCTGACTTGCCGCGAGCGGTGCCAAACGAGCGGCTTCTTGGCCAGCTGCAGCAACCATGGCAGGAATCCCTGCGGCGCAACCAGCACCACGAACAGCAGGATGAGACCCATCAGTATCAACGCGTACTCGCTGCCGTACACCGCCAGCAACTGAGATAGCCACACCAGACCTGCCGTGGCGACGATAGTCCCTGCAATGCTCTTTCGGCCTGCGGTGGCTACCCAGATGACGGGCAATGCCGCAGCGTTGAGTCCCATGGACGAGGGGGTGATGTAGGAGCCCCAGATTGTATACAGAGCACCTGATAAACCAGCTAAAACGCCGCCGATAATGAATACCAGCATCTGATAGCGGCGAATATCGATGCCCAGCATCTCGGCGCGCCGGGGATTCTCCCGGATTGAAGCCAGTGTCAGACCCACGGAGGACTTCAACATTCGCTGCGTGCAAAGGTAGACAATTGCCAGCAGAACAACTACCACCACGTAGAAACGGTTGCCGTCGAGCACCAGTGCCTCGGGCCCAAACCACGGGATGGATAACGGCGACATGCCCGACATCCCATTGAAGCCGTTAAGGTGCGCTTTGCCGATGGTCCACTGGGGGCCGGCGGTTTGCGCCATAAAGGTCTCGAACACGAGCGTGATGGATAGCGTTACGATGCCGATAAAAATACCGGTGACCTTGCCATAGCAAATCATGTAGCCGAGCAACGCGCCAGCCGCGCCCGCCAACACGAGGGAACCGAAAAATCCTGCCCAGCTGGCGATCCAGCTGTCGCCCAAGTTAATCGTGAGGACTCCGTAGGCGTAGCCAGCCAGACCGAAAAAGGCGGTTTGGCCGAACGACAAAATGCCACCGTGTCCCCACATGATGGCTAGCCCGATTGCGATGAAAGCCCACAGCAGGTAGTAAGCCAGGTTGCCGATTAATGTTTCGTCAAAGAGCAAGGGCAGCAAAAGCGCAAGCGCGAGTACTATCGCGGTCGTCGACACGTCGCGTTTGAAGCCCTGACCGGAGTCTGGGGGCGAAGAAACTAAATCTGGTTGGGTCGTCATAAGAAACTCCTAGCGATTGCGACTGAATAGACTGCCCATACCTTGCGGAAGTAGCCGGATCACAACGATGACGGTGACCAGCAAACCGATTTGGCCGATGAGCTGGCCGTAGGAGGCGGTCAAGAACGTTTGGATGACACCCAAGATCGTGGCCGCCGGAATGGTGCCCACGAGCACATTGGCTCCCCCGACCACCACCGTTACAAAGGCCTGGACGATGAAGCTGCTGCCCATTGTCGGCACCGCCGTCATCGTCGGCGCATAGAGTGCGCCCGCTAGGCCGGCGAGACCCGCACCGAGGGCGAATGTCAAGGTGTAAATACGCTCAGTTTTGAGACCAAGGCATGATGCCATCTTGGCGTTCTGAATAGTGGCGCGCGCGCAGACGCCGTAGTTTGTATGGAACAGCAGAAGGTACAGCAGCAACAGCACGGTGATGGCGATCAACGGTAGGACTGCGCGATAGGTGGAGAAGGACAGCTCCCCGAGCGTAAACGAGCCAAACGGAGTGGAAACGCCCTCGATCGCCGGGCCAACTACGAGCAGCATGGTCTGCTGGGTGATCAGGCTAATGGCCCAGGTGGCCACCACTGAATCGAACAAACGGTCGTACAGGTGGCGAATGACGAGTCGCTCTACCAGTACGCCCGCCACGGCGGCGGCCAATGTACCCAGCAGCATGGCCAGGGGCAGCGGGATGCCTGCCTTGGCGGACACGATGGTGACGTAGGCGCCGCACATTATGAGCTCACCGTGCGCCAGATTGATGACGCCCATCATGCCGAAGATGATCGCCAAGCCTAGTGCCGATAGCACTAGGTATGCGAAGTTGTCACCGAACTGATAGATGAATGAGTACAGGACCGTCAAAGTATTCATAGTCGCCTAATGAGATAAAAAACTGACTGGGCTGAATCGAGCAGCGGCGGTGAGGTCGCTGGCTCGATTTAAACGTCAGAGGTTGCTGCAGTTAAGCTGACAGTTCAACGCTTTGGTAGGTTGGACGGCGTGTACTGGCTTGTGTCTGGACGTTGCGCCAGGTTGCAGCCCACCTCACCCAGCCAGTACGGCTGGATGTTCTCCCACACTTTGGGGATTTCGATGGAGTGGTCGGCTTTAACATGCGCCAGATAGATCGTATGGCTGGTGTGCTGGCTTTTTGGATCAATGCAAACCTTGCCTGATGGCCCAGTCGTGCAAACGCCGCCGGCACTGATAGCCTTGCGCACCGCAGCCATGTCCACGCTCTTGGCGCGCTCGGCCGCCTCTTTGTAGAGATAGACCGCGTTATAGGCGTTGGCGGCTTCCTGGTTGATGTAGGGCGCAGCGGGAAACTTTGCGCGAAAGCGCTTCTTGAAGTCGTCGCTAGCGGGCGAGCTGACTTCTTCTATGTAGTTGGCCGTCACGTACATGTCTTTCAGCGCAGGCGCCTTGAAGCGTTTGTGTTCGTAGGCTTGGCCAACGTTGACTGAGCTGCCCATCGGTATGTCCAGCTTGGCCGACGCTTGTTGCTCATAGAAGGAGGCCTGGTTGGAGCCGACCAGCAGCGTCATGACGAAATCCGGTTTGGCCTTCTGAATGTTCTGAATCGTTTGACCAAACTGAGAGACGCTGAGGGGAATGAACTCCTCGCCAACCATCGTACCGCCGTTTTCCTTAACGATTTTACGTACCCACTCGGCTGAAATCTGGCCGAAGTTGTAGTCGGCGGCAATGGTGTAGACCTTCTTGCCATACTTCTCCATCAGCCACGGCACCAACGTAGAAAACTGCTGCTCTGGCACGGCGCCAGTGACGACCACGTTGCTGTCACAGACACCACCTTCATACTGATTGTTGTACCAGTAAAGCTGCTTGGCCTTGTCCATAATCGGGCGAATGGCCTCGCGCGATGCGCTGGAGAAGGCGCCGAAGATCACGTCCGCCTTGTCGGTCTGGATCAGGCGGCGTGCCATCAACTGGAAGCGGGTGTTGTCGGATTGGGTGTCGTACTTAATTAGCTTGATTTGCCGACCCAAAATCCCACCCTTTGCATTAATTTCTGCAACCGCCAGTTCAGTCCCCTGAATCTTAGGAATCACTGCTATGGCGAAATTTCCCGAAGCGTCCTCAAGCAGGCCCAGTTTGACGGGACCGTCGGCAGCGATCGCAGCTGATGAGCAAACAGCCGCGACGGCTAAGGTTAAAACACAGCGCTTTAGGTTCAACATATGCTCACTCCACAAAGGTTAAGAAAACAAATAAAAAAGCCCACGCAAAACAATTACTTGCTTTGCGTGGGCTCTGTTGCCGAACCCAAGTACCGACTTCGTTGGCGGACACTTGGATAGGTAGTGCTAGTCTATGCAACAACAAATCAAAGTGTCAAGCGTACTTTCCCGCGCTGGCTTGCCACTGGATAAGGCCCGCACCGGCATGCACCAAAATCTTTCTGCCACGCACACTGCTTGCGGCCAATAAGGCTTGCTGCGAGCGGCGTAACCAGCGTCGGCACACGGCCTATGCCAAGCCTGAATTGCTCGCCACTGGTGCCAACCAGGTCTGGTCCTGGGACATCACCAAACTCAAGGGGCCCGTCAAGTGGGGGTCTGAGGTGCAGTGGAACGGAAAACCGGGTTAAGCGGTCAATTTAAGTGGACAAATGAATTTTTGGCTGTGATCGGCCTGCCATTTTTCATGCCTGACTCGGGTCTGTTGGGTCACGCAAGGGTAGGCGTAAGGATTCGTTCGTAAATGAGTAAGATCGCCCGCAAACCCCGCCAGGCTTGGATTTCAGTGATTTGAAGATGCGTTTTGGTGCAA
>NZ_JADOVE010000041.1:0-11791 GCF_015752225.1 Polaromonas sp. CG_9.11 | reverse complement strand
TTCGATAAATGCTTCGGAATATTTTTGCTTCATTGTTGTCGGTGCGTCTAAAAGAGTATTTTTTAGAGGCGACAACTAGTCTGACACAGGGGGTGAACGGCTAAGAACCAATTCGCGCCCGCTTAAATCCGTCTGCCACCCAGACTCCTAAAAAGTCGCTGGAGTATTCACCCAAAAAATTCTTGCAGCAACCTTGCCGACATTGCGATAGCCATGAGGCGTCTGGCTGGAAAAATAAAATGCATCTCCGGCCTGGACCAGGTGACACTCACTCCCCAGCATCAGCTCAAGGCTTCCCTCCAAGACAAAGCCAACCTCTTCCCCGACATGCTCTATCAAGCCGTCGCTCGCCTCGCCTGGCGGAACGATGTGAATGTTGGCCTGTAGAAGGCCACCCCGCTTGGGAAGCGTTATGCGCTCCAGAGAAATTCCGCCGGCCTTAATAACAGGACGCTCACCATTGAGCAGGACGGGTCCCTCCCTAGGCGCTTCTTCGGTCGTCAACGTGGCAATGTTTGTGTCCAGTGTGACCGCAATTCGATGCAGCATGGCCAATGAAGGAGATGCCTGTCCGGCTTCTATTTTTGAGATCAGACTCTCGGAACATTGCGACTTCTGCGCCACCTGCGTCATGGTCAGACCAGCAACCAGGCGAGCATGCCTCAGCCGGACGCCGAGCATGGAGGGTGGTTTGACGACAGCGTCCTCCGGCTTTGGCGCAGCAACGAGATTTGATTTCATGAGCACCACCATTTGTTTGCCCGAAGGGTCAGGCATTGGCCAGCGATGTCACAGCATAAGCGAGCGCCTGAACACCCAAAAACAACTCATGAGGTGCGGTTTCCTCCGCAGCATTGTGACTGACCCCCCCCTTGCTCGGAACAAAAATCATAGCTGTCGGGCAATGCTCCGCGAGATACATGGCGTCATGAAAAGCGCCAGACGTCATCCGCAAAGGCGCATCCAGCGAAGCCTTGCTGCAAGCGCGTGTGCAGGCCATTTCAATCAGATCCAGCATCGCGGCAGGGAAATGCGTCGGGGGACGGGAAAAAATGGATTCGATTTCGATCTGCCCTGCCCAGGAATAGGCTTGGGTGATCTTGTTCAACGCCGCCTCGAACTGAACCAAAACCTGCTCATCGGCACAGCGAACATCGACGGTGAACTCCACGGCACCGGGAATCGTATTGATGGAGTTCGGGCTCACCAGCCATCGGCCCAGCGTCAGCCGCAACTTTTCCCCAGCCTCCACCGCCTGATAGGCATACAGCTGCTGCGCCAACCCGACGGCGGCGGCCATGGCATCGACGCGCTCGCCCATGGGCATGGTGCCCGCATGGCCGGCAGTGCCAGTCACCTGGATTCGATACCAGCGTACGCTTTGGATGCCTGTGACGACGCCCAGCGACACAAGAGCTCGCTCAAGCACAGGACCCTGTTCGATATGCAGCTCCACGCAAGCTGACATCGGTTCTGCCATTAGCCGACGGGGAACATCAGGTACAGCCTCCAGGGCCAGGTCCAACGCGTCCCCAAAACTCACACCCTTAGTATCGACAGACTTTCGATAAATGGGCAGATAACTCGGGTCGACAAAGGCGCTGGAACCCATGGCACCCGGACCAAAGCGGCAGCCCTCTTCGTTGGTCCACGCAACGACCTCGACAGGTCGCAGGGTCTCGATACCCGCATCATTCAACGCAGCAATCACCTCTAGGCCGGCAAGCACGCCGTAGGCCCCGTCCAGCTTGCCACCTACCGGCTGGGTATCGGCATGGCTGCCGGTAAGTACAGGTGGCAAATCGGATGTTCCCGGACGCCGAAAAAAAAGATTGGCACAGTCATCGATCTTTACCGAGCACCCACGCGAACGGGCTAGATCGATCAAATAGCGGCGAGCCTGGAGATCCTTGTCGGTCAAGGTCTCGCGAGATACACCTCCATCCGACCGTCCGCCAAAGGCCGCAAGCTCGGCAATGACCGACTGCAGGCGATCATGTTGCACATGGTCCTGTGCACGTTCGCAGGCCACCGTCTGGTCTTGCTGTTCTAGGTTGGTCACATTCAACTCTTTCTTCATGTTCAGCTCAGACTGAGCTCTAGCGTATGCGCTGCGCTCAATGTCAGCGCGTCAGCCCATCGCGGACCGATGACCGTAACGCCTACCGGCATGCCGTGCACTCCCGTCCCTGCCGGCACATGCACACAGGGGTTCCCCAGCAGCGTCCAGAGACGGCTGAAGATGGGGTTGCCGGTGGCGTCGAGCCCAGCAGGAGCCTCGCCTTCGGCGCTAGGGGCAATCAGCACATCCACTGACGCGAAGACGGCGTCCAGCGCCCTTCGCGCAGCAATCGCCAGTAACTGCGCCGCTGCGAAGTCGGTCCCGTGCAGCGACTGCCCCAGTGCCAGGAGCTGCGCAAAGGCTGGGCTGAACTTTTCCGCTTGCCGCTGACGCTCCGGCGCAAACGCAGCCGCCGCTTCATAAGCCATGATCTGAATTTGCGCCTCCGACAACCCGTCGAACGAAGCCGGCAAAACAAAGTCATGAACGTGTGCGCCAACTTTTTCAAACTGGCGTGCCGAATGTTCAAGCACGCGGCGTGCATCGTCTGAGGCGAGGTCCCAATGGGGAGTGCGGCAAATGCCCACGCGAAGGGCAGATTGCCGCTGCGGGTCCAGGTTGACCCGGGTCAATGCGCCAACAAAAAAGGCCACATCATCCACCGAGCGGGCGAACGCGCCTACCGTGTCAAGACTGGGCGAGAGCGGCTTGATGCCGGCCAGCGGCAAGGTCCCGTGGGAGGGCTTGTAGCCGACCACGCCACAGTAGGACGCCGGCCTCACGATGGAGCCGGCGGTCTGGGTTCCGAGCGCCAGTGGCACCATGCTCGCAGCCACCGCCGCGGCAGAGCCGCTGGAAGACCCGCCCGGCGTGCGGGGCGCGTCTGCGGGCGCGCGCGGATTGCGTGTCACGCCAGGCTGAAAGGTTGCAAATTCAGTGGTGACGGTCTTGCCAAGTACCACCATCCCGGCATCGCGGCAAGCGGCCACGCATGCGGCATCGAACGCTGGACGCTGCCCCGCGTAAATAGGCGAACCATAGGCGGTTGGCATGTCGGCAGTATCCATCAGGTCCTTCACCCCGACCGGGACACCTAGAAGCAGTGCGTCGCTGCTGTGGGTGTTGCAGTCCAGTGCACGCGCGCTTTGCAGTGCAATCTCTGCATCAAAGAACTGCCATGCCTTGACCGATGGTTCGCAAGCCTGAATCTGTTCGATGTAGGCCCGCGTCACGGCTTCAGCCGTCAATTCCCTGCGCGAAACCCTGGCGGCCAGCTCTCGTGCAGACAGTGTGAGAATGTTATGCATGTTACCGACTCAGCCGAAATACGCCGAACGCACGTTGTCATTCTCGGACAGCGCTTGTGCCGTGCCAGAAGCGACGACCTTGCCCTGCGAAAGAACATATCCGTAGTGCGCAATCGCCAGCGTTTGACGGGCGTTCTGCTCCACCAGCAGAACCGTCACCCCGAGGTCATTGATCTGCTGGATCACCTTGAAGTTTTCTTTCACATACAAAGGCGACAAACCAAGCGATGGCTCATCAATCAGCAGCAACTTGGGTTCGGCCATCAGACCCCTCCCAATCGAGACCATGGCCTGCTCGCCTCCCGACATCGTGCCGGCAAGCTGCACCGACCGCTCCTTCAGGCGGGGAAATATCTCGTAGACCCGCGCCAGCCGGTCCCGAATCCGGGCAGGAGAGGTCTCCAGAAAAGCGCCGAGCGCCAGATTTTCCCCGACGGTCATGCGCGGAAAGACTTTGCGGCCTTCGGGAATGCAGGCAATGCCGCTGGCGATAATTTTGTGCGTTTTTTCACCGGCAAGGTTACGCTCATCCCACCAAATTTTGCCCTGGCGCGGCGGCGTCAGCCCAAGAATCGAACGGATCAGCGTGCTCTTGCCCGCCCCGTTTGACCCCAGGATGCAGGTAATCTTGCCCGGCTCCACCTCGATCGAAACATCATGCAAGACATTGACCTTGTCATAGCCGGTAGTGAGATTCTTGACACTGAGTTTGCTCATGCTGCTTCTCCGAGATAAGCAGTCTGTACGTACGGGTCGGCTGTGATCTGGACATAGCTTCCCTCGGCGATCTTCTTGCCGTAGTTCAGGACGACGCAGCGATCGGTGATTCTTTCGATCACGTTCATTTCATGCTCGATCAGGACGACAGACAGCTTGTCCAACTTTCTGCGGACCTGCAGAATATCCTGCATCAACTCGTCGGTTTCATCATGGGTCATCCCTGCGGACGGCTCGTCCAGGAGCAACAAGCGCGGCTGACTCAGCAGCGCGCGACAAACCTCGATCCGGCGGCGGTCGATCATCGTGAAGCTCTCGACCGGCTCGAACAGCCGCCCGACCAGCGGGGGACTGAAGATCTCCAGCAAGGCCCTCACTTTTTCGACGTAGGCGTCGTACTCGGCCCGAAACGCCTTTCGCCGCAGCAAATTGAAGATCAGGCCATGCTGCATGTGCTGGTAATCGCCAATGACAATATTGTCGAAAACCGTAAGCGACAGCGAAAGACGGGAGCGCTGGAACGTACGGGCCACGCCGCTGCGGTAAATCTCCTGCGGCGTCCTGCCAAGAATGTTTTCACCATCCAGCGTAATGCTGCCACTGCTGGCTTTGTACAGCCCGGTCAACACATTGAAAAAAGTGGTCTTGCCAGAGCCGTTCGGGCCCAGCAGGCCGAGTATTTCGCCCTCATGCACAGACATGGACAGTTCATCAAGCGCCGTCAGGCCGCCAAAGCGCATGGTCAGCTTGTCAACCGAGATCAAGGATTGGCCGGCCATCATGAACCCTTTCTGGCGAAAAATATCCTTGTCTTGCGCGGCAGCAACCCCTGCGGCCGAAACAGCAGAATCACAATCACCAGCGCGGCGTACAACAGGAAACGGTACTCCTGGATGAACTGAAGTTTTTCAGGAAGAATCAACACAATCATGGCAGCCGGAATCAAGCCGGCAATATTGCCCAGGCCGCCCAAAATGACAATCGAGAGCATCAGCAGCGAGTCTCCAAACGTGAAGTTATTGGGCGCGACGAATGCAATGATCATCCCGTAGAGACCGCCGGCGATACCCGCGAAAAAGTTGCCCATGGTGAAGGCAATGACCTTCCAGCGAACGATGTGCAGGCCGAAGGTTGATGCCGCCGTTTCATCGGTTCGCACCACGTCCATGCTCAGGCCGACCCAAGAGCGCTCCAGTGCATTGACCAAGGCATAGACGCCTGCAAACATGGCAAGACTGAGCAATGCGTAGGGAACATAAAACGAGATCTCCAGGCCAAACAGACTGAAGCCATCGTTCAGCGAAAAGCCGAACAGGCTCAATCCGGGCACCTGCAAGCCTTGCGGCCCACCCAGTACATCGTTGACCTCAATGAAGGTCTTGAACAAAATACCGAATGCAATGGTGACCAGCGCCGCATAGTGGCCACGCGTTCGCAACACGGGCAAGATCAGCAGCGAACCAATGACAGCGGCACTCACGCCAGAAATCAGGATGACCAGAACGTGGGGAATGGCCGTGTGGGTGGCAAGAACGGCCGTGGCGTAGCTGCCAATGCCGAAAAAAGCAGCCCCGGCAAAGTTGGCCACGCCCGAATATCCGAATTGCACCGTCAAACCGAGACAGGCCGTGGAGTACAACAACACGCCGCATAACATCAGCAGCACGAAGTGCGAATTGTAGAAAGCCGCGATCAAGGCTAGACCGGAGCCAACGGCCAACCATCGGGTCAGGCCCGGGCGCCGGGCAGCCGACTGCTCGACCTGCAAGGTCACGCCGAATCGACGACTCAGGATCACGACCAGGATGGCGGCAACCAGCAAAATGGCAATGCTGATTTGACTTTCTGCATGGAGGAAAAACCACACATAGACGGTCAGGACAAGCGCGGCGATGCTGAGCATCAGGGCAGATTTCGCGGGGGTGATGGTTTCTTTTTGTTTCATGGTTCTAAACTCGCTCGCTCGACTTTTCGGCGATCAGACCAGTCGGTTTCCAGGCCATAAAAATAATGACGACGGCGAAGGCAAACACGTCCTTGTAAGAGCTGGGAATGCCGGGAATCAGCGCGGGCAACATGGCGCTGCCAATCACCTGCAAGGCCGCGAAAAGAAATCCGCCAATGATGGCGCCATAAATATTGCCCAGCCCCCCCAGGATGGCCGCGGCAAATCCGATCACCCCCAGCAGTAAACCGACATTGAAGTTGACTTCGTTGTAGTACAGGCCGTTCATCACACCGGCGAGCGCAGCCAGGCCAGAGCCCAGTGCAAAGGTGATCAGCACAACCGCCTCGAAGTTGATACCCATCAAACGCGCGGTCTCTCCGTCTTGCGCCACGGCACGAATCGCCAGGCCGAGCTTGGTTCGCGTGATCAGAAGGTGCACCCCGGCAATGGCGAGCAAGCCGCTGGCCAGCAAGATCAGGTTGTCAATTCGCAGCGAAAGCCCGCCAAGCTCCACCATGGAGGTAGGCAGCAACGCGGGAAACGGTTTCGGGTTGGAGCCGTCAGGATAGAACAGACGAACCGCCTCGCGCATCACGGTGCCCAGCATCAGCGTCGCCAGCAGCGTGTTGAGCGGCGGCGCGTGCCGCAGCGGCAGGATCAGGAACTTGGCGATTCCCGCCCCCAGCAACCCCGTGACGGCGACTGCAAAAACAACCACCGCAAGCAACTGCAGCACCGGAGACTCCAGCCCGATTTTCATCATCAGGATGGACGCCGTGAGCCCGGCGAAGGCACCCACCATCAAGGTGTCGCCGTGCGAGAACTTGATCACGTCCAGAACCCCGAAAAACAGGGTAAAGCCCACAGCGACCATGGCGTAAATCACGCCCAGCATCAGGCCATTGAAGATATATTGACTAACTTCGCTCATCAGGTTTCCTGAAACGGTTGAGGATGACCCTCCCGCGCCGCCGAGGGCGTGCAGGAGGGCATCCCGGGGATTACAAACCAGCCAGCTTGCGCTTGCCCTTGCCGTAGCTGCTGTCTTCCCACACCACCCATGCGCCGTTTTCCACCACGTACTTCGTAATCAGCGGCACGATGTTCTGGCGGTGGTCGTCAAAGGTCACCTTGCCAACAATCGTTTCGACATCCTTGGTATTGTTCAGAACATCACGCACTTTTTTGCGATCCGGACCCACCTTCTCCACGGCATCCATGATCAGATTGGCGGCGGCAAAGGCAAAAGGACCATAAGCCTCTGCCGATTCGCCGTATTTTTGCTGCGCGTATTTGCTGGTGAAGAAAAGACCGCCCGGCAGCTTCTCCCATGGCGCCCCTTCGATGAAGGAAAGCGAGCCTTCAGCCAGTTCCTTGCCGGCGCCCTGAATATAAGCATCGGACTTGATCCCGGAGGTTCCCTGGAATTGCGCCTTGATGCCCAGCTTCTCCATTTGGGTCCGAATCCGCACGCCGAGCGGCGTCAGTCCGCCGAAGTAAATGACGTCCGGATTCAACTCGCGAATCTTGGTCAGTTCGGTGGTGAAGTCCTGCTGGTCAGCCGTCACTCCGAAGGTGCCCAGGACATTGCCGCCACCTTTTTTCAGGAATTCGCCAAAGTACTTGTTGTGTCCTTTGCCGTAGTCCGTGGTGTCATGAATAATGGCCCATTTTTTGTAGCCCAGTCCGGCCATGAACTTGTAGGCGACCTCGTTCTGGTTGATCATCGTGCCGTTGACACGATGAATTTCCTTAAAGTTGTTGCCGTAGGTGACCTCGGGCAGAACCGCACCCCACACCACAGCCGGCATGCCGAAACGGTTGTAGACGCCCGCCGTGGCCATGGCGACGGCCGAGCAATAGTGCGTGACGCCAGCCACGATATTTTTGTCTGCTGCTACCTTGGTCGCCACCTGCACACCCACATTGGGCTTGCACTCGTCGTCCTGCGGCACCAATTCATAGGTGTATTTGGACTTGGGGTCCTGATTACGCAGGCGCACTGCTAGGTCGGCGGAATTGCGTCCCCCCAGGCCGACATTGGAGACCCCGCCGGTCAACGGACCGATAAAGGCGATTCGCACCACTTCTTTCGCCATGACGGGACTGGCCACAAGAGCCAGACCCATGCATGTCGTCAACAACGCCGTTCCTGCCAATACCGTGTTTCGCCTGCGCATAGTCACTTCCTTTCGGGTGGATTGAAGAATTCAAATTAAGTGACATGATCCAGATTGACTGTTTATTGAATACAGTTCAAGTCACTTGAATATTGACATGCACGATTTATGCCAGACATTGCCCTTACTCACCACGAGGGGAAACCCGAGTGAGTCAAATTGAACACGCAGGAAGCAGTGGGCCACTTTGGTGCCAAAAGCAGACTGTCGTACTATTCCAAGGCAAAGCACCGCACTGAATGATGCTGACCGATTCGCACGCACCAACAGCGAAAACTGCCGGGCGAACGCAGAAACACACACGGGGCAGCAAGGGCGCTGGCCTGATCGCCCGCCCATCAATCGCACTATGGAACCCAAAATGGCTGACAACTTATCAAGTATCCCGGTCAACGATGCCGTCGCATTGACCCAGACTCTGTTGCGGATGAACACCATCAATCCGCCCGGCAATGAAGACCAGTGCACCCGGTATCTGGCAGAGCTGCTGTCGGCGGCAGGCTACGAATGCCGGCTGGTTGACTTCGCACCGCACCGCAGCACCCTGGTCGCACGCATAGGCGGCAGATCCGACAAACCGCCGATCTGCTTCACTGGCCATGTCGACGTGGTCCCGCTCGGTTCAGCGAAATGGGAACATGACCCGTTCGGCGCAGAGATCGTGGGCGACAAGCTGTACGGCCGTGGTTCCAGCGACATGAAAAGTGGCGTCGCCGCCTTCACCATTGCTGCGATCGCGGTGGCCAGCGAGATCAAGGACAGTGCAGGTTTGACATTGGTCATCACCGCCGGCGAAGAGACCGGCTGCGAAGGAGCGTTCCATCTGGTGAGCATGACAGATGTGGCCGAAATTCTTGGCAAGGCCGGGGCGCTAGTTGTGGCTGAGCCGACCGGCAACCAACCGCTGGTAGGCCACAAGGGCGCGTTCTGGCTAAAAGCCAGTGCGACCGGTGTCACCGCCCACGGCTCGATGCCGGAGACCGGCGACAACGCCATTTACAAGATCGCGCGCGCAGCACTGGCGCTGGAAAACTTTGATTTCGCTACCCCACCCCATGCGTTGATGGGACAGGGCACGCTAAACATCGGAACGGCGCGTGGTGGTTTGAATATCAACTCGGTTCCGGATGCAGCCGAGATGACGATCGATATTCGCACAGTCGCTGGACAAGACCACAGGCAGATATGGGGTTGTCTATGCAGTCGTATGGGTCCGGGCATCGGCTTACAAACCCTGCTCGACGTAGGCAGCGTCTTCACTGCACCCGAAGACCCTTGGATGCAGAGCGTATTCGCGCGCTGCCAGACCTGTTTCGACGCGCCCTTGCAGCCTAAGATTGTTTCTTATTTCACCGATGCGGCAGCCTTGCGCGAACCGCTGGGGAAGCCACCGACCGTGATTTTGGGACCGGGAGAACCTCATATGGCGCACCAGACTGATGAATTTTGCTATGTCGCGCGGATAGGCGAAGCGGAGCAACTGTTCCGCCAAATCATCCTAGACTGGTGCAAAGGATAACCTTGGTTCGATCGTAATCAGGGAACTGTGCGCCACCGCCACCGCACGGCAGCAGGAGAGCAAACCCGGCTCCATGTCGCATCTAATGGTTTTGTGCGTTGACGGTCAAGCAGCTTGCTCAACCATTCTGAGCACTTTGACTGAAAAGGCTTGAAACGCGATATTAGCGACCAAAGAGAGGTGATTTTCAATTAGCGTGCTTCTGAATACCGCTTGCCGCGCCCGCTCGACTAGGGCCTTGGTCAGTTGCTTCAAAAGGGCGTTCTGGCCTACCAAGTCTTCGGGGCTTTTATAGTCCTGCCAGCAGGGCATCAATCAGCTCGTTCGGTAAGGGGTTCACTTCTACGGTCATCTCGGCTTCATGCAAGACAGCAGCTTCCGGCCAAAAATCGTTTACACGAAACTTCTTTCACCCTCCACAAGTCCGCTTCCGCGTAAGCGGCTGGGCACACCATCTTGAAGGACTGCGAATAGGTTGAGATAGTGTGCGCGATGAACATCATGCACACCATGGCGAGCGAGACTCGCACCACCCAGGTTCCCAAGCGCCGGTTCTACAGCCTTGAGCTCAAGCTGCAGGTTGTCCAGATATGCGCGTGTCCTGGCGCGTCCATTGCTGCAGTAGCCCTGCAACACGGCATCAATGCCAACATCGTGCATCGATGGATACGTGAGCATAGTCAGGGAACGCTGGTCACCCAGCCACAGGCGTTTGTGCCGGTCACCTTGAGCACACAGCCCGAACCCGTTGCCAGCCAACCTGTGGCGGTGGCGGCCACGGCAGAAATCCGTATGGAATTGCGGCGCGGCACCTCCTCGATGACGGTGATGTGGCCGAGCGACCTGGCCGGTGATTGTGGCGCCTGGCTGCGCGAGTGGCTACGATGATCCGCATCGACGCGCTGTGGCTGGCAACCACCCCGATAGACATGCGCATGGGAACGGAACGTTTGTTGGCACGGGTGGTGCAGGTGTTCGGTGCCGCCCAGGTCCATCACGGCTACCTGTTTGCCAACGCCCGTGGCAACCGCATGAAGCTGCTGCTGCACGATGGTTTTGGCATGTGGTGTGCGGCCCGTCGGCTCAATCAGGGCGGGTTTGAATGGCCACGCGGTGGCGCCAGTATGGCCACCTCGATGACGCTGACAAAGCAGCAATTCGACGCCCTGGTGCTGGGACTTCCGTGGAGCCGACTGGAACAAATGCAGTCCATTACGCGGCTGTAGGAACTGTTCTTTAACGCTGCAAAAAGGGCAATCAGAGGATGCCCTGATTCTTTTTTTTGTGTGGATTTTGCACAATACAAACATGCTCCGCGTCGACCAACTCAGCGCCCAAGACTTTGTCGGTCTGAGCCTTGGGGCCGCTGCCCAATTGGCCGCCCGCGTGTTGGCACACGTTGGCGAGCAGAGCCGGCAAATCGAATCACAGGCCCAGGCCATCGAGTTCAGGGATGCCAAGATCGCCAGCATCACCTTTGAGCTGCGCCGCCTCAAGGCCTGGCGCTTCGGTGCCAAGACCGAATGCATGTCTGCCGAACAACGCCAGCTGTTTGAAGAAACGATGGCAGCCGACCAGGCAGACCTGGAAGCCCAACTCGCAGCTCTGAAGGCAGCATTCAAAGTGCCGGGCAATGCTCCAGACACCGACACCCCTCGCAAGCCAAAACGCCAAGCCTTGCCCGAGCACCTCAAACGGGTTGACCACCACCATGAGCCAGAGAACACGATCTGTGACTGCGGCGAGGCGATGGTACGTATCGGCGAAGACGTGAGCGAGCGCCTGGACATCATTCCGGCTCAGTTCTTCGTGCACCGCCACATACGGGGAAAGTGGGCCTGCAAGTGCTGCCAGACCCTGGTACAAGAACCGGTGGACCCGCAAATCATTGACAAGGGCATGCCCACGGCCGGTCTGGTGGCGCACACGACCGTGAGCCGCTTCGTTGACCACATTCCGTACTACCCCCGGGTGTCAGAATTGTTGTCGCATCCAATTCTTTGATGGCTAACTGCCCGACAGCTTCATTTCATGACCAGAACACCGCATTCACATCAC
>NZ_JADOVE010000040.1:0-13071 GCF_015752225.1 Polaromonas sp. CG_9.11 | reverse complement strand
TCAGCGTTCACGCGCCCGGAATCGGTCCCCGCGAGCTACTCATTCCAGCGTTCACGTTCACTGGAATGGCTGTTCACGTTCGCCCGGAATACCCAATTACTTTAAATCAGATAAATAAGAATACAAAATAACATTTATCCGGACATATCGTGCCATTACAAAAATTTCCAAAATTCGCCGCTAAGTGATTGATTTAATTGAAGTCGGTGCGAGTTTTTGGGTCTGAACTGTCTAACCCCGTGTCGGGCTTCGTGTAGTTTGCCAAAAGTGCATCTATCTGGTCGTTGGGTAAGGGTTTCATTTCTACGGTCATCATTGCTCCAAGCAAAGCGGCAGTTTCCTGCCAAAACCGTTTACAAAGAATTTCTTACACCCTCCCAGCGATTCACTACATCAGGGGTGCAATCGGTTTTGACAATTCTGCCGGGATTGCCAACTACAACACAGTGAGGCGGTACATCTTCAAAAACATACGCTCCACCTGCAATGCGGCTTCCTTTGCCAACCCTTACACCTACGATGATGGCATGAGGCCCGATCCACACGTCGTCTTCAATGACTGGATAGTTTGTTTTCCTGGTTCCATCCTTAGCAATAAAGTCACGCTGTCCTAATGTGACACCGTGGAACAGAGTGACATTATTACCAATGGATGTGTTCACATTGACCACAATGCCTCGCCCATGGGTCAAGGCCAATCCTGGCCTTATGTTTGTTTGCCAGGGAAGTTCAATGCCTGAAAAAAAACCTGCAAATAGGTGGAGAAACCTTGCCGGAAGTAGCAAGATTTTGCGCCAAACAAATGACTGGCATTGCGCCGATTGACAAAAACGTACTGTGGCGACGACAAAGAATGCCTGGTTCGACATCATTGCCTTAGCCACCAGTAACCAGTTAAAGCGCCCAAACAAACGAAAAGTATCTGCTTTCAACGCGTACATGCTGCACGATCTTTTTTCCCTACATTAATAGCCTGTTTACCTTCCCAGGCTACCGAGCTTCGTAACCCCGCAGTATATGTTGTCCAGACCAATTCAAGATGCTGGCTTGCTTGTGTTGAATCAAGATGAATATGTTGTGCCCACAGGCCCATTAATCCGGATGTCATGTAATCGGGCAATGTTGAGGCAGGCCATCGAAAGCGCTTAGACACCATTTGCATAAGTTTGAGTGGAGGTCCTGCCAGTAAGCCATCCAACTGGAGTTGTCGCTGATTGATTCGTCTGACAGGAGTGAACTCCAGTGCGAGTGCCAAATCTATAAAATACCTATTCCAACGTGGACTGTCAGGAGCTGCCAGGTTAAATACCGGAACTTTACCTGGATTAATAGGCAACCTTAGAGCCGAAAGTATTGCTTGACAGACATCGTCCACATGAACCAGATTGGACCAACCGTCCCCACTAGGGCCCAAATCGCCTAGTCTTCCGGCCCGTAACCATCTGGCTATTCGCCCGACCCAAAGTTCACTGTTCGGTCCAAATACGCAGCCAGGCCGTAGCAATACTGCTTTGCCTCCTTTGCGTACATAGTCGCCGATGTGGTGTTCGGCCTCGATCTTGGCACGACCATACCAGCCAAGTCCCGGATTCAGCGGCGTTTCCTCCTGAATATTGCCTTCAATCGGCCCATATACCGACATGGTGCTCAAGTGGACGATACGCGGATTTCCTGCCTGCCGTGCTGCGTCTGTTAACGTCTTTGTTCCTTGCGCAATTGATCGCGCATCGCCTGCAACACAATTAACAATGGCGTCAAAGTTTTGTAACACAGTCTTTAATTCAGAAACGTTGCAAGTGTCGAGTTTTATCCAGTCCACTCCTGATGGCGGAGATACAGCTAATCCTCGTGACGCTCCGGTTAGCCTGTCAAGCGAAGCATTCGCCAGTGTTTCCAGCAGTCGCTTCCCAATATACCCAGAGCCTCCTAATACAAGTACCTTCATGCGAATTCCTCTTTATTGGCCGTTGCCAAGTGAGGTCTACTGAGCTTCTGCGCCAGAGTGTGGGCTAGTCGAAGCGAAAGGGCAATAAGTGTGAGTGTCGGATTGGCTTGACTTGAAGTGGGGAAAACGGCACTACCGGCGATGAAGAGGTTATGGACCGAATGAACTTGGCATTGGGCATTAACGACGCTGGTGCGCTCATCTGTGCCCATTCGCGCAGTGCCAATATGGTGCCCGCCGTAAGCGCCAAAGCGTGTAAGGTCTTCTTCAAGAGTTTCTGCATCGTATTCCAACTGGGCGACACCACTGGCTGCAAACTCCTGTGACAGTACCTCCAGGGTGCCACGTATCGAGTCAATGTCTGCTGGGCTGTACTGCCAGTCGACATGGAGTTGTGGCATGCCAAGAGCATCGACTTTATTGCTGAGCATGACCCGGCTCCGCGCCTGCGGAGTTTGCTCACCATGCATTTCCAGACTGAAACGGTTGGTACGATTTCGTAAGATTACCGAGGGAAATTTTCGATCAGCCAGCGAACGGTGACTAAGCCAGTGCATCAG
This sequence comes from Polaromonas sp. CG_9.11, assembly GCF_015752225.1. NCBI lineage: Bacteria > Pseudomonadati > Pseudomonadota > Betaproteobacteria > Burkholderiales > Comamonadaceae > Polaromonas > Polaromonas sp. CG_9.11. Next base: position 10,566 of record NZ_JADOVE010000040.1, on the reverse strand, counting down.
GAAAGCCGTGGTGTCTATCGGGTCCGTGGCCACATTGAGCAAATGTCGAGCGTAATCTGTCGTGGTTGTTGCATTGTTGCCATCATTCAGTCGTTTGCCATATTCATAACTAATAAGCCTGCGCGCAAGAAAGAGTCCTGAAAGTACCCCGTTTCGATGGACAGGGTCGGTAATGCGTGGAAAATGAAGTCGAGCTACCGCATTCGCCAGTCCCAGACGTCGCTGTTCTGCAGGCGATACCGCCAACCTGCGACGGCAATAGATGCCTTCGGGCGCCAACTCGTAGCCATGCCGCACATTTTTCGTGGGTCCTTGAATTGTGAGCTGCCCGACATTGCCGGCTATGTGGCACATGTAGTAACGACCCACTACATCATGAAAATTTCCAATACCTTCAAGTGCCACGTCACGCGAAGCCAGCAGCAAGCGGGCCGTTTCAAGGCCGCCAACGGCCATAACAGTGAACTGGCAAGTTGCTGAAAAGCGATTGCCCGCGATTGTGGCCACCTCTACAGTGCGAACTGCATGACCCTGTGGCTGCAGGCGAATCCCTGTGCAATTTGCACCCAGCAAAACTTTGACATGAGGTGCCAACCGAAGCTGCTTCGCATAACGGCTGCCGAAATGGGTTGGACACGAAAAACGCTCTAATCCATTGGTAAGAATGCGATGGCTATCAAATCCACGGATGAGGGGCAGCGCATCGGCTCCAAGTGCATCTTCTGCGCTGTAGCTGAAGCGGCCGGCTTCCGACAATTCATTGGCACGAGGGTAATAAGGCAGCAAGTCTTCGTAACAGATGGGCCATCCGCTGTGTGGCACATGGCTGCGGGTTTCAAAATCCAATGGGTCGAATGGCATGCACCGTCCCCCCCATATGGCACTAGAGCCACCAAAACGACGTTGACGGTATTTGTCGGGTGGGCTGTGGAGTTTTTCGTCGGCAACCTCACCCTCATAAAGTCTTTGCGTTGTACTGTCTTCTTTCATGAAGCCTGACTCTAGCAAAAGGACTGAAAATCCACGCTCTGAAAGGTCAAGCGTGAGCGCTATGCCTGCAGGACCGGCACCAATAACGCATACGTCAGCTTCAAGGCATGTCCCGTTGGGAACGCTGTCGGCATTGGAGATCACAAAACTTCCTTTTTGGTCGATGTAATGCCAGTCTGCACTTGACCTGCGGTGCCAAAGTGGCGTTGATGAATTCTTGCCACGCTGAGAAAAAAACGATGGATTGAAAATTTTTCTTCATACAGTTTTCGTCCATTTTTTTCAAGTGTCTGCCTGAATTTCGCGTCATCCAGTACGCGCTGCAACCCAAACGCGATTCCGGCGGCATCGCCAGGCTGCACAAAGCAGGCATTAACATCATGACTGAGCACGGCCGGAATTTCACCAACTGGTGTACAGACGACAGCTACGCCGTTGGCCAGTGCTTCAAGGATCACCAGAGGCAAGCCTTCGTCGTAGGACGGCAAAACAAGCACATCAGCTTGTGCCATCAACTGCGAGACCTGATGTTGATTTGACCAGCCAGCAAAACGTACAAAACTACCAATGCCAAGTTGACATGCTGTTGCCTGGTAAGCTGCTATATCTCCTCCGCCAGCAAATGTGACCTCGAGTCGGGAAATGTCGAATCCTGGTTTGGCGAGCGCCTGCAAAAGGTCTGAAACACCTTTACGCTCTGATAAGTTACCAAGAAATAGCACCCGCTGCACCGTGGTATCGCCTGATATGCGTCTATCGTGGGTTGGCTCTGGAACCCCATTGATCATGACCTCCACGCGACTTTCGGGAACCAGCAATTCTTCGGTAACAAAGCGATGTGCTTCGCTGCCAAGTACCAAGCAGATCGCGGGAAGCGAAAAAACCCACCGTGTCAGACTCCGGAGTGGGATTGGCAACTTGCGGTAGAAGTCGGGCAGTTGCGCAGCATGAAGGTGCAGCACCACCGGGATGCGAAGAGCTCGGCAGAACACCACCACCGCGCTTTTTCGAAACAGGCTCAGGCGTTCGGCCATGTTGACATGAACGCCTGCCAACTGTCCGCTAAATCGACCGCGAACCAGTTTGATCAGAGCTGTAGTCAAAATCCAGAATGAATAAATTGCATTTCCCCCACCGCGTGTATCAAGCGGCCGCAAGGCAGTCGCACCGATAGCGCAAGGGTCTTGTGCCTGGATAAGATAATCCGCGACCTTGAACATACCTCCACCCTTGGGCGTCCAAGGACAGGCAATATAAATATAATTTCCCATCTGGTCGCTAAAAGCTGCGGGGCGCATTGATTCGGTTTGCATCTTTGCTTTGGAGTCTTATAAAGAAAAACTTGGTCTTTTAAAGAAAGCTCGTTTAAGGAAGTTGGTCATTGGCGATTCAATCAATAAATAAGATATGCAACCACACGCAATCACCAACAGGCAGATGATCGGAATAATGAGCAAGCTTTCCTGGAAACCGAGCTTCTTAAGCATCAGTACGCCAAAAGGAACTGCAAAGGTGTGCGAAAGATAAATCGAATATGACGAGTCTCCCAGAAAAGATAACCGTGATGCCAGTCGAAGGCGCGCGATCCACGGTTCCAGCCATACAGCAACAAGCACAGTGAAACCGGCTCCGGCTTCCCAGGTTGAAAATCCGAGTATGCGATCGCCCCAGTTGATTCCTAATATCAGCGTGGTTCCGACAATTGCAGCGAGCAGTCCCATTTTTGGGGATACAGGTGGATAATTCAAGTAAACATGCGCAATACCCATGCCAAGGATAAACTCAAAAAGCAATGACTTCCCGTAAAAATTCAAGGCGACGGACTCGGGAAATAATTGCGCTGCTACAAAGACCAGCAAGAAGACAAAAAAGCAAAACTTGATGCGTGCAACTCCCCATGCTATGCCGATGGCAAAGACCAGATAAAAGAGCATTTCAAAATTTAGTGTCCACCCCACAGGCAGTGTCGGCTGAACAAGCCCCCATGGACTGATTGCCGGAATAAAGAACAGAGAAGCGAAAAGATGCCCGGTATCAATGGAAGACCTCAATGCCAAGCTTGGCAATATCAGCACTAGAGCTGCCTTTAGCAGTGTGTAGAACCAGTAGAGGGGCGCTACTCGCAAAAGGCGTCGCTTTAAAAAAATCCATGCCGCCTGGAATTGTGTTTGATTACCTGAAGGCAACCTTGCCGTTGACATGGCCATGACAAAACCGCTAATGACAAAAAAGATATCTACTCCAATAGCACCACCAGTCCAGTAGTGATCTGGTCCTTCACCGGTGATTCGAACCGAGATAGCCTCGGTGGTGTGCATCACCACGACCAGCATGGCTGCGATAAACCTGAGAATTTGAACGCCGATGAATTGCTTTGCAGGCATGCGTGTTCCGTGTGATTAATTGTGCCGATTTAATGTGGAACTCCAGGCTTTAAAAAAGATGACAGTCCATAGGGTTCTCTGAGAATCAGGCTTGGTATAAATGCGTTGGCAGGGCGTCTCGGCCGCAGAGCACCACGCACAAGCCCCGCCGCGTTAAAGCTCCAGGAAACCACGCTATAAAGTGCCTTTGAGAAGGAACGCTTGCGCAAAATCATCAACGCAAGCGGCGCTGCCAACGACATGCCAAACCAGATCAACCGTGTAATTCCAGAAAGCGGCCAGAACGGAATGCTGAGCAAAACCGCCCACCACCCAAGGATGCCCAGGTAAATCCAAAGTTCGCGAAGACCTTGAAGCACCATTTTCAGGCGAAGCTGACCCGTTGAAGCCCTGAGCAGTTCACCCAGACCCCAAACGTAATGGCTCTGCCAGCGACGCATAAGCAAGCGATAGGCCGGCGCATCGTGTCCCCTATGATGGACAACGTCCATCGGTAGTCGCCAGAGTTTCCAGCCCAAGCTACGCAGCCGAACGGCCAATTCAAACTCTTCGTAGCTGTGCAGGTTGCGGTCAGAAAAGTATCCTGCCGCCTCAATGGCACTACGCCGGTACAGACCGCCGCCGTCAAGTCGGTCTACAGCGCCAGGCTTCACGTGAGCACGCAACTGTGCACTCCGGGCAATATATTCAAGGCTATCTGTATTGAGCTCGACCAATTGGCCTCCGACGCCAGCGATACCTGGATGCGCCTCCATGAAATCCAGCGCAACCTCGAGAAAACCTTCGAGCATCTGCATGTCACCATCGAGAAGATAGACGAACTCTCCGCGCGAATGCTGGTAACCCAATTGCGGGCCAACTCCGCAGCAGCGATCATCGGCATTGGCGAGCTTCACAATGCGTATTGGATACGCCAAAGCCAACTCAACGGTTTTGTCAGTCGAGCACGAGTCAGCCAGAATTACTTCGCCACCCACCGTGCGAATTGCACGCAATGCGCTCTCTATGGCGGCTAAAATGCGCTTTTCTTCATTCAGCGACTTGATGATGATTGAAACCCTGCAGTCCGATGCCGAAAAGTTGCTGGAGAAATTTTCAGGTTTCATATTAGTGTCCGATATCCATGATGTTGGGGTGAAGGTACCTGCGGGTTGTGCGCCACTTTTCCCAATTTGCCACCAGCGCTTGCGGGCAGAAACAAACCATCGCGGCGGTCATCCACCAGCGAGTGCTGCTGAAGGCACCGCGTCCCCTGATCAACCATTTAAGACCCTGAACGCGCTCTCCGGAAGACAGTGCAAGACGGGCCAGCGTTAACTTGTGTTGCGCAACAAACCACAAAGCCGATCGGCGTTGTGCCGCCGTCATTGATCCCGACTCAGCACGCGCTTCCATACGTTCAAGCGAGCGCGGAATCTGGATCACCGTGTGCCGGGCTGAGAGGCTTCCATCCACATCGATGCGATACGCCACAAGTGGCGAATGTACCAAGGCAATTGGAGTTTTCTCGCCTAGACGGAACCAGAAATCGAGATCCTCTGCCTGCGACTCACCAAGCGGAAAGCACGGCTGCATCTGTTGCAGACGCTGTCTTCGAACCGCCACCGAACTGCTGCAAAGCGAGGGCCCGATCATCCACCTGCGGGGCAAATCGGTGATGAGTTCCACTTTTGGTACTTTGTTGCAAGTCGGCCAAGGTGGCGGCCAAGGCCCCTGTGCATCGGCAATCAAGATGAAATCAGATGCCACCGCATCTGCTTCTGGCCAGGCTTTATGGGCATCCAGCAGACATTCCAGATGGTGCGGATGATGCCAATCATCGGCATCTAGAAACGCAACCCATTCGCCTCTTGCCAAGGCAATGCCCCGGTTGCGGGCCGCCGAAACTCCAGCGTTAACCTGATGTACCACCCGAATGCGAGGATCGGTAATGGTCTTGACCAATTCAGCGCCGCCATCACTGGAGCCGTCGTCAATCACAATCACCTCAAAATCCGAAAACGATTGGGCCAGTACCGACTGCACTGTGCAGCAAATGTAAGACGCTTTGTTGTAAAGCGGAATAACAACGGAAAACTTCATGCACGCGTCCTTGCACCACTCAGAGGGTTTCGTACTGGACGTTGTTTTAAAAATGCACCGGGATATTTTGATATGTGGAGTGCCAGTGATGTTCGAATGCGAACATCACTGGCACTCGCTGCGAGCGCCATCAGCAAGAGCAGGTGGGCAATAAATTCTGGGCCATAACCAAAGAGGGAAAGCGGGACCTCGCTGACAGAACGCATCGCCAGCAAAATAAACAATGCGAGCGTTAGCCCTTTGCTTTCGCGCGCATAACGCACTGACAACACCATTAATACCAATGCGTAAATTAACAGCGCTGTTACACCCACAATTCCCGAGCGCGACAATGTGTCCATGAACTGGTTGTGTGCATGGGTGGCATTAGGCATACCAATACTGATCCGAAAATCGGTTTCCCAGATCAAGGGACCATAACCAAATATTGGGTTGCGTTGCCATTCGTCATATGCAACAGCCCAAATCTTGTCCCGTCCTGTCAATGACGCAAGCTGCGCACCTTCAGCACTGTTGAAGAAGACGTTGATACGGGTTCCCAAGTCGCCGAGCATCAACACCAAGCCCACAGCCAGGACAGCCAGCATCATCATCAAAATCGAAACGATTCCGAATTCAGGACGAACAGGGTCGCCCACACGACGCAAGAAGGCAGGACCTTGCCGGACAGCAATAAAGCAGGTCCAGCAGAGGATAAAAGCAATCCATGTTGTTTTGGATTGGGCAAGAAAAAGTACTGTCAGCCCGACTCCCCAAGCTAGCCGATTCAGCCACTTCTGTTGATAAGGAAGCGTCAACAAGCATATCAGTCCGAGTTGGGCCAAAATTGCCAAAGATACCGCATGCGCAGCCAGGCCGGCCAGGCGTGGAATACCTGGCAGCAGTCCCTGCGAATAAGTGGTTTCCAACACCATGCCTGACTTGATTGGAATCAACATCAAGCTTGCCACCATGAATAGAAATAGAACATTGCGCGCGGCCTTAAATGCCACTTCACGTTCATCGCACGTAACCAGCACCGCTGCAGTTCCAATGACAAGCGGATAGGCATAATCATGACTGATATTAGGATGTGCTCCCAATAACGCAGGTGCAACCACGGTGCCAAGCCAAAAAATAATGTAGCTCAATAGCAAAGTTAAAGGGAGACGTGCAGTTTTTTCTCGACTGAACCAATAACTGAGAATGCGCTCGCCTGCGACCGTCAGCATTAGCAGAGAAAGCAGCGGCTGGGTCCATCGCATGATCGGATGACGTGGCGTTACGGCGGCTTCTTCCATATTCAGGTTGACAAAAGACAGATCGCGTCCTGACAAAATTGTACTGAGTGCCACCATCACGACCATTGCATAAAAAATCAGGTGCAGATAGCCATGTGATCGACGGGAGGTTAGCTGAACGGTACCGACCATGACTGTGGTAGCCGCCAATGCTGCGAGAATGGCGCCCGCTATTAAAATGAAAAGCGATATTGTTTCTTGCATTGCAGCCGGCCTCAAAGTCGCTGTTCGCTTACAGGGTTAGTAATTGGACCCCTTTGCGTGCTCGGATTGGCCCGGCTTAATAACTGAGCCATTCCCGGGAAAAATCTGATTACCATGGTCGCGCTTTGAACCCCCAGAATTTGCGGCCGAATAACCAGGAGCAATGTCAGTACGCCCAAGGCAGTAAGTGTGCTGGCAGCCAATGACAGCAACGGCATTTCGTAATCCGATACAGCCGCCTGACCTGCCTTGACGCTGATGGCGCACAAAGCACTGAGGATCATTCCGCGCCCCACATCAGGCAACAATTCAATCCAGCTCAATTTGAGCGCTCGAAATGCAGTGGTGCCCACCACCACTGCACGCAATACCAGCACCAGGGCCGCGACTGTCGCTGCAGCTTGGAGTCCCTGATGTGCAAAAAAATAAAAACCCAGCGCGCCGATGGCAAGAATTGGCAGCTGCAATACTGACTCGTAATACTTGCGACCTGTATTCCAGAGAACTGGCGTGGAAAGACCCCAGATTACATAGGCAGGCATGATCAGAAACAGAATACAAAGTACCGACCCGGCATCGCTCCATTTCGATCCGTACAGCAGGTGTACCAAGTCGTTTGACTCGAGCGCCAGAAACACGAAGACCGGAAACACCAATACGAAAATCGTCGCCAGCATCTGAAAATAGGCGCGGCCAAGTCGATCGAGTTCTCCTTGCAAGCGTGCGCCCGCTGCAAGAAATGCAGGTTGTAACGCGCCCAGCAGCAAGTTGTTTGGCATCGCTGCCAAGTTATAGGCTACGTTGTACAGACCCAAAGCCTGGGCATTCAATAGGCGGCCAATCATCACCCGGTCCAGATTGTTCAGCATCCAGTTGACAATGTTGGTCAGGAAAACCGCCCGGCCCGTACCGACCGCAGAGGCCGCATCGGCATACCAGAAAAGTGGGCGGACCGCATGCGGTTTAACAACATAACTCGCTACAAGAGCGACCGCTGCCTGAACCAGCCAAGCAGCCACCAATGAGGTGGCGCCCCAGCCCAATATCGCCATGGGTACGCCGACGGTGACATAGCCCGCCATGTAGCTGCCAACCTGAATCAGACCACCAGCCCGAAAGTTAAGGTCGCGCTGCAGCAGGTAAGTAGAAGGCGCGGCAGCTGCAGAAAGCAGGCAAGCAATCGAAAGCCACTCGATGACAGATTGGGCCCTGGGTTCCCTAAAGTAAGCTGAAAGTGCTGGTGCGAGAAGATAGACGCCCAGCATGGTGATCAGGCCAACGACCAGTTGCCATGTCCAAGCAAAACGCACATCCTCGTCGCATAGCGTGGGGCGCTGGAGCAGGCTCCAGCTAAAGCCGAAGCCTGAAAAGAAAGTGGCAAAGGTCAGCACGACCATTCCGATAGCAAAGATACCGAAGATTTCCGGACCCAGTGTCCTGGCCAAAATGATCTGAGCGACCAGTTGCAATACAAAACGTGCCAGCGTTGAAACAGCGCTCCATTTGACCGCAGTGACGCCAGATTGGCCGAGACCGCTCATGCCCAGGGCTTTCCTGGTTTGCGGCGCCGAACTGCAATGGTGCCGATGATGGCGATGGTGCCAATCAGCGCAGCTGTGAAGCGCCATTCGGAATTGACCCAAGTTGTTGCCTGGCTTGCAGCGGGATTATGAGCAGGACTGGGCGTGATCCGATCTATGTCCCGATATGCTGAAGAGATAACTGGACTTGGATCAGAATTTTTTCTGGCAGTCAATACCGTGGTTGATCTGGCTGTCTTATCGGCATCCAAGTGCTCAAGGATGGATGGACCGTTGAGACGGGGAACCCTTGATGGTGCCATGCTGGCAGCACCTATCTCGTGCGCTGGCACTGAAGATGACGCACCGATTAGGGCGGACAAAAATACGATCGAAAACGGTGCTCTGCACATGAATTTCCCATTACTTGAACAGGCTGAAGTTTGTTTGCCCAGCCTTCAATCTGCAATAGTCCGAATGGCCCACGAACTATTTGAAGGATATGAATCCTACGTTTCATGAAACGTAAAACTGCAATTGCGTAATTTTTATGCGTAGGTTTTACAAATAAAAACTAAAGTGGACCCCAGATTCGAGACAGCAGTTTAAGCAGGACACTGTCGCGAGAAATGGGTAAATCATGAGTGAAACGAAGAAACGCAAAGTCCACCTGCCGGAGTTCAATGCGAAAGTTGGACTGGAGGCGTTGCGCGGAGTCAAAACGATCAATGAGATTGCGCAGGATTATGAAGTTCACCCGGTGCAAGTCAGCCAGTGGAAAAAAGAAATCCAGGAGCAGGCCAAGTCACTGTTTGAGGGCAAGCGGGGACCTCAGCCGGTGGCCGCTCACAGCGCACCGGATAGGCTGTATGGCGAGATCGGGCGCCTGAGAATGGAGCTCGACTGGCTCAAAAAAAAGTTCGGGATCAGCCTGCCATGATGCGCCGCACCTGGATTGACAAGGGGGACACGGTGGCTTTGACGTGGCAATGCGCCCTGGCTGGCGTATCGCGCAGCGCGGTCTATGCGCGGCAAAAACCAAAGCCGATCGCCCTTGACGACGAGGTGCTTAAACGCCTGATCGACGAGGAATACACGCGCCACCCGTTTTACGGGAGCCGCAAAATGGTGGTGTACCTGGGGCGCTGTGGCCACTGCGTCAACCGCAAACGCGCCCAGCGCCTGATGCGCTCGCTGGGCCTGGCGGGGATGGCGCCGGGCCCCAATACCAGCCGGGCGCACCCGAAGCATAAGGTGTACCCGTACCTGCTGCGCGGCGTGGCCGTCGTCAAACCCAACCAAGTTTTGAGCACCGACATCACTTACATTCGCCTGGAACGCGGCTTTGCCTACCTAGTGGCTGTGATCGACTGGTACTCCCGGCGAGTGCTCAGCTGGCGTATCAGTAACTCCATGGAGGCGGTATTTTGCGTGGACTGCCTGGAGGATGCCTTGCGATTTTACGGCAAGCCTGAAGTATTCAACACCGACCAGGGCTCGCAGTTCACCAGCGACGCCTTCACGGGTGTGCTCAAACGCGCGGGCGTGACTATAAGCATGGACGGGCGAGGCAGAGCGTTTGACAATATTTTTGTCGAGCGGCTGTGGCGCAGCGTCAAGCACGAGGACGTGTACCTCAATTGCCACAGCTCGATGGGCGAGCTGCTGATCGGCTTGACGAAATACTTTGCTTTTTACAACGGCGAACGTCCACATCAAGCGCTGCGCAATCTGACACCCGATGTGGTGCACCTGCGTGCTCAGGGCGGTGGCGCCATGATCGTGGATAACTATGACGCCGCACAAGGCCTGCCATTTGCGCTGCGCTCCACAGGGACTGCGTTCGATGAAGTCCGATTAGAGAAGACAGAAATACCGAAGACAAAAAACCGAGGCAGCGCCGTCCAGCTGTTTGTTCAATCGGGTGCAACTTAAATTGAGTTCAAATTTGTCTTGACTCAGGGGTCACTTTATCCCCCATTGTTAACGTCACATAGTTCGTGACGCGACACTAGTGTCGCGTCATGAGAAATTTGACGTGGACAATGGGGAATGGAACATTACAAAGTCACCTTGTCAGAGCAGGAAAGAGCCGAGTTGCAGGGC
>NZ_JADOVE010000039.1:0-13678 GCF_015752225.1 Polaromonas sp. CG_9.11 | reverse complement strand
CCAAAGCTGCTCAGCAGGTAATCCGTGTACAACTCCAGTTCAGAATTTTTCATGCGCGTAGGCTAACAGGACAGGCGGCTGCGTAAGGTCAGTTAATAACTTTTGACCATTTCGGTTCGCCTATAAGCAAGCAATTCCATTAAATTGATACTACTACACCTGTTTTTCAGCAAAGGCACCACCACATCTGACAATTTGGCAGATTCAACGGTTTCAAGCAAGAGGCAGTGGTCGCCTGGTGGAGAACGGCTAAAGCACCGCGGCGATGGTACGCACGTTAAGCGTGGTTGGCCAGACGCTGATTAATTGGGTTGACCATCAATCCCATTCATGACTACACAAAAGCTGTACGAAAATCGAGTTTGATAGGTTTGATGGCTGAAATTGTCCTTTCCAAGGTTTCCCGCCATAAATGGCCGTTGGAGATACGACTGCTCGTTCTACCCCCACTTGACAACCGATCACTGACACTACCTGGAGCCGCACGAACAGTTCTCAACTGCGCCGCGCTGCTTTAGAAGCCTTCGAGTACCACTTTTCCCTGCGCCTTGCCGCTTTCGATGAGCGCATGCGCCCGGCGTAGGTTGGCCGCGTCGATGCGGCCGAAGTTGGCATTGAGCGTGGTGCGCAGCCGGCCGGCATCGACCAGCCCGGCCACCTCGGCCAGCAGCCGGCCTTGCGCGGCCATGTCGGGCGTTTCGAACATCGAGCGCGTGAACATCAGCTCCCAGTGCAGGGACAGCGACTTTTGCTTGAGCGGTACGGCGTCGAGAGAAGGCGCGTCGTCGATCACCGCCAGCGCGCCTTGTGGCTTGAGGCTCTCAATGATCTGCGCGTAGTGGTGCTGCGTCTGCGTAAGCGCGGCTACCCAGTCCACTTGGCCGAAGCCGCCGGCTTGCAGCTCGGCGGCCAGTGGCTGGCTGTGGTCGATCACGCCGTGCGCGCCTAGATCCATGCACCACTGGCGTGTCTGAGGCCGCGAGGCTGTGGCCACCACACGCAGCTGCGTGAGCTGGCGCGCCAGCTGGATCAAGATGGAGCCTACGCCGCCGGCACCGCCGACTACTAGCAGCGTCTGCCCCGCGCCGCCGCCTGCAGGTACCCCGAGCCGGTCGAACAGCAACTCATATGCAGTGATTGAGGTCAGCGGTAGGGCAGCGGCTTGCGCATCGCTGAGCGAAGCCGGTGCGTGCGAGACAATGCGCTCGTCCACTGCGTGCAGCTCGCTGTTAGCGCCTGGGCGGGTAATGGAGCCGGCATACCAGACGCGCTCGCCGGGCCTAAAGCCGGTGACATCTGCGCCTATCGCCTCGACCGTGCCGACCGCGTCCCAGCCCAGTACCCGGGCTTGGCCGGGCACGGGCACGCCGCTATTGCGCACCTTGGTGTCGACTGGATTAACCGAGATTGCCCGGACGCGTACCAAAAGGTCGCGTGCCCCCGGTAGCGGCGCAGGCAGCTCCAGGTCTTCAAGCGCGTCGGGATGATCAATGGGCAGGGGTTGGCGATAACCGACGGCTTTCATGTATGGAATCCTCTAAAGGGTTAGGAAATTATCAGACCACCGCTGTAAGCCTCGCTTGCAGCACCTATGACGATAGGAGCAACACCGCCCTTCGCGGATGCCGTGGAATCAAGACGTTTACTGGGCGTGGTAAAGATGCGTATCTGCACGACACCGCCGTGAAGACCTGCTGTTCATTTTCCGTACCCTTACCGTGAAGAGAGTGGAAATTGCCAGAATTGGGCACGCCGGTCACTTGAGCGACCCCATCCCCCTGACGCTGTCGCTTGAGCAGTCGCTGGTTTTGTAAATTTTACGCCCTCTTATCGTCAGTCTTTTCTCAATGCGCGGGTGAGGATGCTTTGAACTACTCCGGAATCACATAAAACGGTACCCAGGTTTTTCATCCATCTATTCCTGACATGAACCAAAGAGGGGCCGTCACAGGAAATGTACGCGAACCTCCTCTGGATAAGCTGTTGACGGATTGGGAAGAGGCTACGGAAGCGAGATTTGTGCAGGATTATTACCTGCCCAGCGCCGCATAACACTGTGCGTAAGGCGTATTGCGCATCATGTGGCGGTTGTAGTCAGGTGCGCCATCCGACCACCATGTCGGTCCGCGCTCACCCAGACCGAGTTTGGCTACCTGAACAGCCTGCCGGGCCAGCGTTTCGGCCTCAGCAACTTTGATGCGCAATGCTTTTCCTACGTCTCGGCGTGCTCGCATCAGCTCTGTGACGAGCCTGGCACGCGCTTGCTCGGGAAGCTCGGGATTGGCCATGCGCCAGAGTCAGCCGCGGACCACGAAGTACCGACCGTCAGTCGTGACAGAGTAGAGCGAAGGTTCTATTGGTGACGCCATGCCTGCAGAATAGCTTGAAATGGGCAAAAATGCCGGGGTACGTCAAGCTTGATCTTGTCCTCGAAAAACGTAATCCATCACAGATGGTGAAAATCCAAGTATTGGCGCCAAAGCTCTTTTGATCCAGATGCCGACTTTTCCTTGACCCAGGACATCGCATCGCAATACCAATGCAGGCAACGGTTTGTCTAACCCATGTACGGCTCAACGAAAGTCCACCTGGTCAATTCTTGGGTGGCGGCAACAGCCCTGCATCATCGCTTACCTGCTGGTAACAAGCAACGCTTTGGTAATGTCATCTGTTATTGAAAGAGCAGTAAATTTTTTTGTTCCTACCACAAAGCACCACTAATAACATTAGTGAAAATTCTAATGTTAAAAATAGCGAGTCACTTAAAAATGCTTACAGACACCAAACGTCATTTATCAATCGACATCGACTGCCAATGCTGCCAGTCGGATGTTGGGCAAAAAAGCCCGAACCGGATCACTCCCGGTTCGGGCTTTTTTGTTTTTTCTTTGACATAAGCACTTTCGAAAGAACACCTGTTCGGTGGCGGAGCTTTACCTAAAGAAAAGTTGTCCCTGATGACGCTGATTTGTCGGAGGTCCAAAGGTTGACTTGTTGTCTGTACAAAGCACAAAGCAATCCTGCGGAAAAACTTTCAACCGCCACTGTATCGAGACAACAATGAACCAGTTCAATCGCCGCCAGATCGTCAAGACAGCCAGTTCGCTCTTCGCCATTGGCGTCACGGCCGGACCCGTCACCCGTGCCTTCGCGCAAGACACGGTAAAACTTGGCTTGCTGCATTCGCTCTCGGGCACGATCGCCATTGCCGAGGCCTCGCTTGTTGACGCAGAAAAAATGGCAATCGAAGAGATCAACGCCGCTGGCGGTGTGATGGGTAAAAAAATTGAGGTTGTCGTTGAAGACGGAGCGAGTGAAAATTCAGTTTTCGCCGAGAAGGCACGTAAGCTGATCGAGCGTGACAAGGTCGCTGCCATCATTGGCTGCTACACCTCAGCCTCACGCAAAGCGGTGTTGCCGGTGTTGAATCAGACCAAAGGATTGCTGTTCTACCCGACCTATTACGAAGGCCAGGAACAAGACAAACATGTGTTCTACACCTCGCAGGAAGCCACGCAATCAGTGATTTCAGCCATTGATTGGCTGGTCAAAGAAAAGGGCAAGTCCTTCTTCTTGGTCGGCTCTGACTACATTTATCCACGCACCTGCAACAAGATCGCCAAACCTACTATTGTTAAAGGGGGCGGCAAAGTAGTCGGTGAGGAATATGCCCCGCTGGGCCACACCGAATTTTCTTCGATCATTAATAAAATCAAGGCGGCCAAGCCTGACGTCATCTACAGCACGGTGGTGGGTGGCTCGAATGTAGCGTTCTACAAGCAACTGCGAGCCGCAGGCTTAGACGGTACGAAACAGGTCTTGCTGTCGACCGTGGTCTCGGAAAACGAAATCGAGGGCATTGGCAAGGACAACGCTGCTGGGTACTACGCCTGCATGGGATATTTCCAGAGTATCAAGTCACCGGCCAACGAGAAGTTTGTCAAGGCGTTCAAGGCCAAGTACGGGCAAGAGCGCGTCATCGGAGATCCGATGGAATGTGCCTACAACAGCGTTTACCTGTGGAAGATGATGGTCGAAAAGGCCAAGTCTTTTGATATCGAGAAAGTCGTTGCCAGCGCTCCAGGCATCGAGCTTCAGGCACCTGAAGGTCTCATCCGCGTTGCGGGCAATCAACACGTCGCGAAGAAAGTGCGCATTGGACGTGCGCGACCTGATGGTCAGTTTGACATCGTGTGGGAATCCCCATTGATCGAACCAAATCCATTCCCCAAGGTATAGAAAAAAGGGTACCGGTAACCAGTGTCGGCACCTTTTTTGCCGAGCTTCAAGTGATTCCAGCGTTCCAAATTTCTCTACGAAAGCAGCAGTGCCATGAGTTTTGATATTGCAGTGATGCAGGTGTTCAACGGAATCAGCCTGTTCACCATCTTGTTGCTCATGGCGCTCGGCTTGGCAATTGTGTTTGGCCTGATGGGCGTCATCAACATGGCGCATGGCGAATTGATGGCGTTGGGCGCCTACATGACCTACGTCGCCGCCAAATTCTTTGAACGCTTCGCACCGGGCTGGATGGACGTCTATCTCTTTGCAGCAATCCCTTTTGCATTCGCCGTGACTTTTGCCTTGGGCTATGTGCTCGAGCGAGGTTTTATACGGTTTTTCTACAACCGGCCCCTGGACACGCTGCTTGCCACCTGGGGACTGAGCTTAATGCTGCAACAGGCTTACCGCAACATCTTCGGCGCTCAAGAAGTCAGCGTTCCACTGCCGACATGGTTGGCCGGTGCGTGGGAGCCGGTCGTTGGCATCCAGCTGCCGCTGACGCGTCTTTTCATCGTGGCGCTGACTGCGGTGGTCGCTATCGCGGTCTACCTGCTGCTGTACCGGACACGCTGGGGTTTGAAAGTACGGGCCGTGACACAAAACCGGGCCATCGCCGGCGCTGTTGGGATCGATACCAACCGTGTGGACGCAATGACGTTTGCATTGGGTTCAGGCTTGGCTGGTATTGCCGGCTGCGTGTTCACCATGATCGGCTCAACCAACCCAGGAACTGGTCAGTTGTACATCGTTGACTCATTCATCGTGGTAGTTTTTGGTGGTGTGCAAAGTCTTTTAGGGACTGCCCTGTCGGCCTTTGCCATAGCCCAGTCGCAGACCTGGATGGAATTCCTCTTGAGTGGCTCCATGGCCAAAGCCACCATCCTGCTGCTGGTGATCGTGGTGCTTTATTTCCGGCCCAATGGTCTTTTCGCTGTGCGTTCAAGGAACTGACACCATGCCAAACATGCAACGTCGCTCCGATGCTCTCGCGGTACTCCTGGTCACATTGCTGCTGGCTGTCGTGCTGCCTGCCTTGCTCGATCCGTTTCGCTTAAACCTGATCGGCAAATACCTTTCCTTCGGTTTCGTGGCGGTCGGCATCGTGCTGACCTGGGGCTATGGTGGTGTGCTTAGTCTGGGTCAGGGCATGTTCTTCGGTTTAGGCGGCTACATGATGGCCATGTTTCTGAAACTGGAAGCATCAGCGCCGGAACTGCCCGACTTCATGGTGTGGAGCAGTGTCGAGCAACTCCCCGTTTGGTGGCAGCCGTTTCACTCACTGGGCTGGACATTGTTTGCCCTCCTGCTGATCCCGGCGGTGCTGGCCTATGTGTTCTCCTACGCCATCTTTCGCAAGCGCGTGAGCGGTGTTTACTTTGCCATCGTCACGCTGTCCCTCGCACTCACGCTCACCGTGGTGGTGATCGGCCAGCAAGGCGACACCGGGGGGGCCAACGGCATCACGGACTTTCGCACGCTGCTGGGTTGGGATATTTTGAGCGACACGGCTAAACGAACTATGTACTTCATCGAAGTGGCGGCGATGGTGCTGGTGATGATGATTTCACTGGCCATCGTGCGCAGCCGATTCGGCAAGATCCTGATCGCTATCAGGGACCGTGAGGACCGTGTACGTTTCAGCGGGTATGACACGGCCCACATGAAAGCCTTTGTGTTTGCGGTCGCAGCTGTCCTGTCCTCCATCGGCGGTGCGTTCTACAGCCTGCAGGTTGGACTGATCGCCCCTGGCGTTATCGGTGTGGTCGCCTCCGTAGAAATGGTCATCTATGCAGCGGTCGGCGGACGACTGTCGATTCCGGGAGCCGTCGTTGGCGCCCTGCTGATCGGTTTCCTGAAGTCGTACCTGTCGGAGATTTTTCCTGAAGGCTGGCTTTACTTTCTCGGGGCGGTTTTTATCCTTGTGGTCTGGGCCATGCCCAACGGACTTGCTGGGTTGACTGATCACTTCCCATGGCAGCGTAAAGCACGGGCGGCACAGTCATGAGCGCCTTGATGACCTCCTTGTCTGCTAGCCAACCGAAAAAGACAGATGCAGCGCTGCTGCATCTGGGCAATGCCGCCGCTTCGCCAGTTCGCGAACAGGTTTTGCTGGTGGAAGAACTCACTGTGTCATTCGATGGTTTCAAGGCCGTCGATGCATTGAGCCTGTCGGTCGAACGCAACGAATTGCGCGTGATCATCGGTCCGAATGGCGCGGGCAAGACCACGCTGCTCGACATGATTTGCGGCAAGACCAAGCCAACGACTGGCCGTGTGTTGTTCAACGGCCTTGATTTAACCCGCATGAGTGAGCACCAGATCGTGCGTGCTGGTGTTGGACGCAAATTTCAGACGCCGTCTGTCTATGAAGACCTCACAGTGTTTGAGAACTTCGAAATCTCATTGCCCAAAATGCACGGTCTGTTTCAGTCCCTTACTTTTCGCCGTACACCCGAGGTGCGCGAGCGCATTGAAACGATGGCAGGGGAAGTGTATTTGCGCGATCAGCTGGGCAGACGCGCTGGGCAGCTCAGTCATGGGCAAAAGCAATGGCTGGAAATTGGCATGTTGCTGATGCAGGAACCCGAACTGTTGCTGTTGGACGAACCGGTAGCGGGCATGAGCCCGCGCGAACGTGAACAAACCGGCGATCTGCTAAGCCGCATTGCCCAGGGCAAATCGGTGGTGGTGATCGAACACGACATGGATTTTGTCAAGCGCATCGCCCACAAGGTAACAGTGTTGCATCAAGGCAAGCTGCTCAGCGAAGGCAGCGCCGCCGAGGTCCAGTCGGACCAACGCGTGATTGATGTGTACCTTGGTCATTGAAAGAAAGCCCTGCCATGTTTGAAGTCTCGCAACTCAACGTCGCCTACGGCGAATCCCATGTGATCCACGACATTTCGCTGGCGGTCGGCGCGAATGAATCCGTCGCCGTGATGGGGCGAAATGGGATGGGCAAGACGACTTTGCTGAAGTCGTTGATTGGATTGCTGCCAACGCGTTCTGGCCACATTCGGTTGAACGGTCAGGAACTAACGGGCCTGCCCAGTTACAAGCGTGTGAAGCAAGGGCTGGCCTTCGTGCCTCAGGGGCGCATGGTGTTCCCTTTTCTGACGGTAGAACAAAACATTTTGACAGGCGCCGAGCACTCGGGCCACCGCACGGTCCCAGACTACCTCTACCGTTTTTTCCCGGTGCTCCAGGAGATGAAACACCGCAAGGGCGGCAATCTGTCGGGCGGCCAGCAGCAGATGCTGGCCATAGCACGCGCGCTGATCTCAGACCCCAAGGTTCTGATCCTGGACGAGCCGACCGAAGGTATCCAACCGTCGATCATCAAGGAGCTGGCGCAAACGCTCAACGTGCTGCGCAAGGAGCGCGGTTTCGCCATCGTCATTTCCGAGCAGGTGCTGAGCTTCGCGCTCGACCTGGCGGACCGGTTTCTGGTCATCGACCGTGGGCGCATCGTGCATGACGAGTTGCGCGCCGGCCTCGATCAGGAAAAGGTCAGGTCTTTCCTGACCGTTTGAGATCGTCACCACCCATCAACCATACAAACTTAAGTGGAGCCAAAATGAGTAAGGTAAATTCAGATGACATCGACCTGACTGAACTGACTGTCGAGCGGGTTCAGGCGGGTTTCGCCAGCGGCACCTTCACATCGGAAAAGCTGACCAAGGCTTATTTGAAGCGGATCGCAGAATTCAACCCCACCTACAACGCGATCGTCTTTTTCAACGAGAAGGCGGTTGAAGAAGCGCGCGCAATCGACACGCGCCGCGCCGCCGGCGAAAAACTTGGGCCGCTCGCAGGCGTTCCGGTCGTGGTCAAGGAAGCCATGGACATGAAGGGTTTTCCGACCACGGGTGGCTGGTCGCTTCTCTACAGCAAGACCGGCGGCGTCGATCTGCTACCCGAGACCGATTCTCCTGTAGTGGCCCGCATGCGCAAAGCCGACGCTGTGATCCTGGGCAAGACCAACATTCCGGTGCTCAGCCACACTGGTTCGCATGCCAATGGAAGCTGGGCTGGCTCAACTTACAATTCGGCTGGAAGAGAGTTTCTTCCCGGTGGCAGCAGCGCCGGGACTGCAACTGCTGTTGGTGCCAATTTCTGCGTGCTTGGTTTGGCGGAAGAAACCGCCGGCTCGATCCAAAACCCTGCCTCGGCGCAAGGCCTTGTGGGCATAAAGCCAACCTTCGCGCTCGTTCCCAACGCCGGTGTCATGCCGCTCTCCAGCCTTCGTGACGTTGTTGGTCCTATCGCACGGTGCGTGCGAGACGCAGCACTGACTCTGGACGCACTGGCTGGGTTCTCGATGGAGGACCCTAAGACGGCCGCAAGCGTGGGCAAGATTCCAAAAGGTGGTTATACCTCGAAACTAGACAAGGATGCGCTGAAGGGCAAGCGCATTGGTCTTTATGGGCCGGGCTGGCGTGCCTCGACGTTTGCGGAAGAGACGACAGGCCTTTATGCGCGCGCCCAAGGAGAATTGAGAAAACTTGGAGCTGACCTTGTTGAGGATCCCTTCGCCGGTTCCGGGTTCATGGAACTGCGCAAGGCGGTCTTGCCAGGGGCCGAGTTCGACGCACGTGGCATGGAATCAATTGCCTATGACATTCAGAAGTATCTCGAGCGCATGGGTTCGAATGTCGCTCTGAAGACGTTCGCCGAATTCGCCAAGGCAACACAAAAAGAAGACGCGTTCGGGCCAGAGGGCACGTTGAGCTATATGAGTCATGTGCCCGCGTTCGTCGAATCGGCCAGGTCCCCATCCACCCCCACGGATATGACGTCGTTCATCGCTCTGAGGGAAACCTATCTCGATACATTCAATGCAGTTTTTGACAAGCATGGGCTCGATGCGGTCATCTACCCGCAAATGCGTGGTCCTTTAGGTCCGCTGCATGGAGACGAAACCATCGACGGAATGGTGGTCAGCGAGGTAAATATCGCAGGCCTGCCGGCGGTGACCATACCGGCAGGCTTCTACGCCTCCGGCGCTCCGTTCAACCTTGTTATCGTTGCACGGCAGTGGAGTGAAGCCGACATGCTCGCTATCGCATACGCCTACGAACAGGGAACGAGGCACCGCAAGCCGCCCGAACTCAAAAAGGCCTAATGAGTTTCTTGTAATTAACGGAGCCTCATGCTGGCTGACGGGGTCGAAGCAGATCCGGCCGGCCGTCTTTAAAACGCCGCCCGTCTGTGCGCGGAAACGGTCAGGTCTTTCCTAACCGTTTAAATCTCAACCTGCCAAAGGAGCAAGGTCATGAAGATATGGTGATATCTCAAACAGCAAAAGTTGGCGTCGCGGTCGTCAACTACAAGATGCCGCAACTGCACATTAAGGCCGAGGTCTATTGCAGGCGGCTGATCGAGTTCGGCGCGATGTCAATATCAGTGTCACGCGCCCAGCTCGGCTCGGTGCAGGCGCGCTATTCGGCACGCATCGGCGCTGCAATGCGGCACGCCACAGCGCAGCTGATGCATGGCGGTAGACGCAGGCGCGGACGCGTATGCGCAGCGCATCGTCGGCTGACGCAACTACTTTGTCGCGACCAATCCACGCGGCTTGCCCGCCCAAATGCAGCGGGCCTGCGCGCGGCTCGCATCAAATTGAGATAGGGCCTAGGCAATGACAGAACGATCAATCATGAACAGATACATCGGAAGAAGGCCGCATCGTGGCTGACAAGGATCCCATTCGCGTCGGCATCCTGTACTCGGAAACGGGCGTCACTTCGACCATCGGACTGTCACAGTTGCAGGGCGCCCTCCTGGGCATCCAGGAAATCAATGAGGCTGGGGGAATCGATGGGCGCGAGTTGGTGGCCGTTCGGTACGACCCACAATCCACGCCGTCGCGGTACGCCGAACTGGCCGAGCGGCTGATTGTGCAAGAGGGGGTCAATGTGATTTTCGGGTGCTACATGTCCAGCAGCCGGAAAGCTGTGATTCCCGTGATTGAAAAATGGAACAAACTGCTGTTCTATCCCACGCTGTATGAGGGTTTCGAGTATTCGGGCAATGTGATCTACACTGGGGCGGCACCCAACCAGAACAGTGTTCAGCTTGCCGAATTCATGACGTCCAACTTTGGGGCCCGCGTGTACCTGATCGGCTCGGACTACATCTATCCTTATGAATCGAACCGCATCATGGGCGAATTGGTGCAGCAACGCCAAGGCAGCGAAAAGCTTGCCGAGCGCTACATGGCGCTCAATGCGACGGACAAGGACTATGTTGAAGTTATGGCTGACATTCGCAACAAACAGCCGGACTTCATTTTCTCAACCGTGGTCGGCGAGTCCACTGTCGCTTTGTACCGCGCCTATGCCGATGCAGGGTTTGATCCCAAGACCATGCCTATTGCCAGCCTGACGACCTCCGAGGCAGAGATTTCCCAGATGGAGCGCGACATCGCAACTGGTCACTACACATCGGCGCCGTACTTCCAGTCCATCCAGTCCGATGTCAATCTCCGTTGTCTCTCGCGACTACGCCAGCGCTTTAACGATTGCAGCGTACCTAATCTTTGCTGGGAGGCGTCCTATTTCCAGATGCACATTTTTGCCAATGCATTGCGCCTGTCCGGTGATGAAGGCATCGCGCAACTGATGCCGCACATTCTGGGCAGCGAATTTGATGCGCCCCAGGGCCGGATCAAGATTGACCCCGCAAACCACCACACCTGCCTTTACCCTCGCATTGGCCGTGTGAATGCCGAGGGGCAGTTCACCATCGTACGGCAAGCCACCCGATCAGTTTACCCGGACCCCTATCTGGTCACGCATTCACTTGGCGACTGGGCCGCTAAGCTTGATACGCTGGCCGTCTGATGAACGACAGCAGTGCTGCGCGCCACACATTGCGGGTAACGCCTCCGCAACTGAAAGAACTTCGCGCACTCAAAATTGCAGTGATCCATCCTGATGATGCGGACGGCATGCAATTGACCCAACAATTGCAGCGCATCGGTTGCCAAGTTCAGGCTTTTTGGCCTCCCGTGCAGGTGTTACCAGCAGGCATCGACATTGCCTTCATGGCCGTGCGGCCCGATATTATTGGTTTGCGTTTTGAGTGGACCCAGCGTGAAGATGCTCCGACCGTGATCGCTGTAGTGACTTATGAAAATCCCACAATAGTCGATGCTGTTCTTGCCTTGGGCGCCCAGGCAGTTTTACCTTCGCCCGTGCGTTCATTCGGGCTGTTGACAGCACTGGTGCTCGCGCGCGAAACTCACAAGGAAAACCGGTCCCTGACACGTCGGTTGCGCAAGGTTGAAGCCAAACTGCTTGGAGCGCGACATCTGGCCGATGCCAAAGCGGTAATGATGAAAACCCACGGTATATCCGAAATACAAGCCTACGATTTGATTCGTGAGCAAGCCATGAGCAAGCGCACCACAGTGGAAGAAATCGCTGCAATGATCGTTCATGCCAGCGAAGTTTTGTCGCTTGGCGGACAGCGAGCCGGCTAATGAAAGCGATAAAAAGGATGCCACAGCGGGGCGACCAATCCATCGCCTCAGAAGATACGCGGTGTGCAGCGGTCTATTGAACTTTAAGGAAAGAACGACAGCTGATCGCAAATTTGGAGGTGTGTATTTTAAACATTTTGGAGATATTTTTCCATTTCCAATTCATAACTGACCTAATGCACTCTTCAATGAAGTAAATTTTTTTACTAAATTTGTTCTTTATTGGAAAACAACACGTTTTTTGCACAAGGTCAGTTCTTAACTATAACGAGACAAAGTATGCGCTGGAAACATAGACCAACCGGCTCCACGTGGGGTGATTTCGGAGTCGACGATCAACTGGGCCGCGTCAACTTAATAACCCCCGAGCAAGTTCTCAAAGGCGTTGCCGAGGTGCGTGCTGGCCGCAGCTTTTGCCTGTCGCTTCCACTGGATTTGCCCGGTGGCAATGCGCTTAATTCACGTCGTTTTCCTCCGCAGTTGTCGCCTACTTATCGCGACCATAAGCCGTTCGTTAATTTTCCTTTGTCACGTCTGGATGCTGACTCCATCGACGTGCTGAGCGATGACCAGGCGCTGATCTCGCTTCAGTATTCAACTCAGTGGGACTCACTGGCACACGTTGGCGCCCGCTTTGATGCCAATGGCGACGGCGAGGCAGAGATGGTTTACTACAACGGTTATCGTGCCGAACTGGATGTGATCGGTCCGGTTGTTTATGGTGACGACGGCAGTGAATGCGCTTGCGAAAAAGCAGGCGGCGGATCGCGTGCATACGCCCTTGGTATTGAGAACATGGCCCATCACAGCATGCAGGGGCGAGCCGTGCTGGTTGACCTCGCTCGTCATTTCGGTCGGTCCCGCCAGATGATTGGTCGAACCGAACTACTCGCGGTCATGCAGGCCGATGGCGTGGTGGTCGAATCCGGCGACATGCTGGTGATTCGGACCGGTTTTGCCGAGCTCATTGTGGAGATGGCGGGCCAGCCCGACGCAAAACTCCTGGCCGAGAGTTGTGCAGTGCTCGATGGGCGTGACGACGGTTTGCTGCAATGGATCACCGACAGTGGCATCGCTGCGCTGTGTGCTGACAACTATGCGGTCGAGGCCTACCCGGCGCGACCGGCCCCTGCGCCTGCATCGTTGCTGCCTTTGCACCATCACTGCCTCTTCAAGCTCGGCCTGCCACTGGCCGAACTTTGGTACCTTGGGGAGCTTGCCGACTGGCTGCACGCAAACGGCCGACACCGCTTTTTGCTCACGGCGCCACCGCTGCGCTTGCCGGGTGCCGTCGGTTCCCCGACCACTCCGATCGCTACCGTCTAACGTGCCACTTGCAACCATCGAAGAAAATAACCTATGAAGCTTAAGCCACTGGCCGCCATTGGTCTGATTACCCTGTCCGGCTCTATTGCTGCTCAGCACTCCGGCGTTTCGGACAATGTTGTAAAGATCGGCTTGATTCTGGACATGTCCAGCCTTTATGCGGATATTACTGGTATGGGCAGCGTCAATGCAGCAAAGATGGCCATCGAGGATTTTGGTGGCAAGGTAGTGGGTAAACCGATTGAGTTGGTCTACGCCGACCATCAAAACAAACCGGACATTGCAGCGAGCAAGGCGCGCGAGTGGTTTGACCGCGAAAAGGTCGATGCCATACTCGACGTCGCTGCGTCGGCCCCCGCACTTGCAGTTGCAGTTGCCGAGGTTGCACGTGAAAAAAACCGTGTCGTGGTCTTCAGCGGACCAGGCTCGGTGCGCCTGACCAATGAAGCCTGTACGCCCAGCACTGTGCATTACGTTTATGACACTTACGCCCTAGGGCGTGTTAACGCTACCGAAGCACCTCGGCAATGAGTGCAACGGTAATAAAGGCAGCAAACATCTCATCATTCTTGTCGTAGCGAG
>NZ_JADOVE010000038.1:0-15374 GCF_015752225.1 Polaromonas sp. CG_9.11 | reverse complement strand
CGATCAAAAGCATGACCAAAAGGAGAGCAGCAAGGAGTTCAACAAAGCCGCTTAAATTCAAGACTCACAGGCGACAACTAGCTTGACATTCACCGATGAGTTGGAAGTCCATGGTTGCCCTTGGAACACTTGGCCTCGTACACACCGCGTTTATGTACACCGTCATGTACGCAGCATTTCAACGTCTCTCGGCGCAGTCCATCGCAGCAATGTCGTTCATCTACCCGGTTGTTGCCGTGCTGGTCGATCTCTTGTATTTCAAGGTTTCGCTGAACGAATGGCAATGGATTGGCATGAGTCTAATAATGCTGGCGGTCATCGCTGACCAGCGGAAGTGGCAAATTTCAGCTCTTTGGAATCGGGTCGCAGCATGACCATATCCCGTGTGTGCATTAGGAATTTGATTTGTTTAAGTCCGTATTGCAATTCCGGACCAATTGGTCCATAATCTGCAACATGTCACGCCCACAAGAATTTGATACTCAGGTCGCTCTGAGCCAAGCCATGCAAGTTTTTTGGCGGAAGGGTTATGAAGCGACATCGATGGCGGATCTGCTTCATGCCACGGGCTTGAGCAAGAGCAGCCTGTATGCCACTTTTAGCAGCAAGAGAGATCTGTTCTTGGCGGCGTTCGACGACTATCGGCGCAATCGAGCCAAGGACATGTTCAAGATGCTGGGCGAAGATCCTGCTCGGGCGGCAATCGAGAAGTTCTTTCGCATGGCCATCTCGGACGCCGGGACGTGCAATGGCGAGGGATGCATGAGCATCAATCAGGCGGTTGAGTTGGCGCCGATCGACGCTGAAGTTGCGAGCCGTGTTTGCGGAGACTTTACGGGGATGGAGAGGGCGTTGGCAAAGACCATTGAGCGCGGACAGAAAGAAGGCTCCATCGCCTCATCGATGTCGGCGCTCAATCTAGCAAGGCTTTTCGTCGTCGCGTTTCCAGGGCTGCAAGTCATGGTTCGCGCTGGGTGCGAACGGGTCGATATTGAAGCTCGATTAACAGCACTGCTTGCAGTCCTCGACTGACGGCCTTTTTGACAAAGCTTATTTTTACCCATTTTGGACCGATTAGTCCATTAATTTAGCACCATACACAACCGGAGCAAAAACAGATGAAGATCACTCAAATTCGAAGCGCCACACTTATTGTTGAGTACGCAGGAAAGAGATTTCTCGTGGACCCGATGTTGGCACCCAAAGACACCTACCCAGGATTTCCGGGCACACCCAACAACCATCTGAGGAACCCGACGGTCGAGCTTGTGACGCCGATGGAGGATATTCTTGCGGTGGATGCTGTCATCGTGACGCACACCCATCCAGATCACTGGGATCAGGCCGCACAAACCTTGATTCCCAAGACGTTGCCCATCTTTGTACAGGACGAAGGGGATGCGCAGATTGTCCAATCCGTCGGCTTCCATGACGTCCGCATACTCAGTGAAGATTCGGACTTCGAAGGCATCGCGCTGACCAAAACAGAAGGTCAGCATGGCTCGGACGCAGCGCTCGCAGCGATCGGCGGCCTGCTTGGCGAAGTGTCTGGCGTCATCTTCGAGCATCCCGACGAGAAAACGGTTTACCTGGCCGGGGACACCGTCTGGAACAAATACGTGCAATCGAATCTAGCCAAGTATCTGCCCGACGTGGTGATCATCAACAGCGGCGACGCCCAGATTCTCGGTTTCGGTCCCATCATCATGAACAAGGACGATGTGCTTTCGGTGCACCAGGCCGCTCCAAATGCAACTCTTGTTGCCACTCACATGGAAGCAGTCAACCATGCGCTACTGAAACGCACAGAATTGCGCGCATTTGCCGCTGAGCATGGCATGACCCATTGCCTGCTAGTTCCTGAGGATGGGGAGACTATCACCCTTTAATCCCATCCATTCTTGCGCTCTCAAGGAATGACATGGAACGTCCTCACCCACACCGCTAACTCCGAGGTCGCAAGGCAACTGACCAAGGCGGTAGTACGAAAAGTTAACCATCAAAGAACTCAACACCATGAAAATCAACGTCGACCGTTCGGTCATCCACTACATTGATCAAGGACACGGCGCGCCCACCTTGCTTCTCCACGGGAACCCCGACTCCTCAGAGGTATGGAGCGGTATGATTCCAGCACTCTCCGCTCATATGCGCTGTATTGCGCCAGATTTACCTGGCTTCGGTTTGTCCACCGCGCCCGTAGATTTTGATTATTCGCTAGACGGGATGGCTGCATTTGTGGATCGGTTCATCTCCGAACTTGGCATCACCGAACCACTAAATCTGGTGGTCCACGATATCGGTGGCCCTTTCGGACTCGCATGGGTCGTGAGGCACCCCGAGAAGGTGCGCAGCGTCGTTGTGATGAACACTGTCTTCCACGCAGATTACCGCTGGCACTTGTTCGGCAGACTCTGGAGGACGCCAGTAATTGGTGAAATTGTCCAGGCTCTTACCAGCCGCAGCGGCTTCACACGCGAGCTGAGACGGGCATCGCGCAAGCTATCACGCGAACAAATAAATCGCACGTACGAACTGATCACGCCATCGGTAAAAAAGATGATGCTACGCTGGTACCGATTTGCAAACCCCCGGAACTTTGCTGGCTGGGAGGAAAGCCTGCAAAAGATCTTGCGCACCAAGCACTCCATCGTGCTCTGGGGCGAACATGACCCCTACATTCAAGGCCACTACGCTGATCGCTTCGGCGCGCAAAAAGTCGAACGCTTTACGGACAGCGGTCATTGGCTACCGGCAGAGCTTTCCGATGCTGTGGCTTCCAGGATGCTCCGTTTCTACAAGGAAGTATTCCGAAGTTAAGGCGACAACTTACGCCATTTGACTGAGTGATTGGAGCCGGCCAGCCCTCGCGCAGCATTTGCTCCGAGTGTTCGCCGTGTTGTCGCCGTTTTGTCATCGATGCCTATTGGACCACCGCTGCCAATTTTCCTTGACCATGGCAAATTAGCTTACTGCGCCCTAATGAAGACTTAGAATCCCTCCCCCTCGGCTTCAACCGACTTCCAAAAATGGCAAAGCCACGACTTACGCCTGGCGAAGATTCGCATTCGGGATGCGATTCGACAGCCATAGTACATATCCACCGATGACCATATCAACCGAGAAACACCAAACGGGATACCAGCCAGGAACACCGGCATTTGTGATGAACTGACTATGCGTCAGGTCGTACAGTCCGTGAAGTATCCAAAATGTACCGACCACTACCGCTGACTGACGGACACTCGCAAATGCGAAGACCAGCCCGACTACGACAAACGGTACACCGTAGATCATTTCTTGGACGCCCACAGCCGGCTCACCGGCATGTAGCGCAAAGGATGCGTACAAGCTAGGCAGGGTAAGCAGACCCAATGAATACAACCAACGCTGCCCACGAATGATCCGTGCCGAGACTATAGTGAGAACACCCACCGCTACACCGATTAACGCTTCAATCAAGACTCTCTCCTGTATTTAGACGCACAGCGTCATGCAGATGGCAAAAAGCAATTGATACATCCGGCGTTTGGCGACAGCTTCTTAAACATGCCTTTGTGATCTGGCAATCTGTGACTTGCGCGAGTGCTTTCAGTGTTCAAACTGCATGAGCATGGTGGCGCTTCAAAGTTTTTTTCTTTTATGCCAACGCCTGTCAAGTTGCCAAAGTTATCTCGCCACGTTTTAACCTGGCATTGTTGGAATCACGCTGAATACCACGCGCTCTGAGAACCGAGCGCGGTATTGCATGGGACTGATATCGAATGTACGCAGAAATACCCGGCGCAGATTTTGTTCTTCGGCGTATCCGATCTTCAACGCGATCGCCTTTAAAGGAAGATCGGTTGACTCCAGTGCCCGGCATGCTGCTTCCATGCGCATCGCCTCGACCATTTTGGCGGGCGTTCGACCAACCTTAGCTGCGTATACACGCACGAAGGTGCGCAGTGACATGCCTGCTTGCGACGCCAACTGCGCGACGCCCAAGTTTTCATCGAGATGGGCAGAAATCCACGAGTGCAGGCTCGCAAAGTTGCCGTCATCGCGCGCTTGCGCCGCCAAGGGCACACTGAACTGGGATTGTCCACCAGCACGCTTGATGAACATGACCAGCTGCCGCGCGGTTTGGATCGCAATGGGGTGCCCGTGGTCTGCTTCGATCAGCGCCAGGGTCATGTCGATCGCCGCTGTGACGCCGCCTGAGGTCCATACTGCCCCGTCCTGAATAAACAATGCATTGGCATCGACTGTTACTTCGGGATGGAGTCGTTGCAGCCTATCCACCCAATCCCAGTGCGTTGCAGCACGTCGACCTTTAAGTTGCCCAGTCGCTGCCAGTAAAAACGCGCCGGTACAAACCGAACAAAGACGCCGCACACTGGCCGCGCGCTGAGCGATCCAAGCCACCAAAACGGGACAGGCCCAGAACTCCTCGCCTTTGCAACCACCCACCGCTATCAAGGTATCAATCGCCACACCCTTCAAAGTGGCCAGTGGCTTCGAGTCGAACGGCAAGCCAGCACTCGACAGCACCGCTCCACCGTAGGCGGAGGCGACAACCGTCTCGTAGAGCGACGCACCTCCCTGGTTTTCACTGATGCGATTCGCCGTGACAAACGCCTGGAGCGGCCCCGCCAAGTCGAGCAGGTTCATGTCGTCGTATACGAGAAACACCACCCGGCGGGGCTTGCCTTGATGGTTAACCATGGTCTTGCCGTTTACTACAGCCCGTGCCATGGGAACTCGCCTTCCAATGCGACGAAGCGCGCGGCGCGCGCGCCGTAACGCTCGGTGATATCAAGCATCGCTTGGTCCAGTGCCCGCGTGGAGGGTGCCGCACCCCATGCGGGTAATACCCGGTCCAAGGGGCGACCTCTTCCGATGACCCTGTCCGGAAGCATCAACAAGCCGCCACGCGTTTTGATGGGCGCTTCAGATCGGGCGATCACAAAGACGTGGCTGCGCAAGGTGGCTGAATAAGCTTCGGCCGTCAGCGCAAGTGCAATCTCATCCACGCCGTCGGCCACTGGTACACCGACCTCATCAGTTGGGCGCAAGAACAAGTTGGCGAAACCGGTGAGGTAGTCACCCGACTCGAATTTGAACTCGTCGCTGTTGTGCTGCGCTCTCCAATCGGCGACCCCGAGTTTCTTGGCGAGCTGTGCAGCGCGCTCTGTATCAGCAATTGCCTCCACAAGGGCCAAGGAAGTGGGTATGGCAGCAGTTATGCCTGCGCTGGAAATGATCTTTCCATCCACCACGTAGCGGATGTTTTTCACCCACTGCGTGTTCGGATATCTCTTCAGTCGTTCGTCGTAGGTGCTCCAGTGGCCCGTGGCCCGGTGGCCGCGTGTCAGGCCGGCATTCGCCAAGACCAGTGAGCCATTACAGATGCTGATCATCGTCGCACCTTTTGTGGCTTGCGCTGTGACCCAGGCGATGAGGGTCGGATCGTCACGCTTCTTCACGGCAGGCACGAAAACATAGTCGGCCCCATCGGGATAGCGTTGGTCAAACTCCGCCACGGTGCTGTCGGGCTTGATTTGCAGGGGCGACAGTTTGAGCAAACCTGGCTGCGTGGCAACGCTGACGACGTCAGCAAGGCCTGACTGCGTCAGCACGCCATAGGGAATCACATAGTCGGAAACAACCGTTCCGCTGTTTTCGCCAACCACGGCAATGACTGGACGGCTTCGCCCAAAGCGCGCCTGATAAGCCGCAATTTTTTCAGTTGCTGGCGCGGCAATCGTTGACGCTGTTGCATCGGCCAAAGGCTCAGCTAAGCATGACTGGTGGATTGCAACGGATGCCAGTGCAAACAGTAGAAACTTTGGAAACCCTGACATGGAAGACTCCAGTGATATTCATTTGTGGTGAGCTCTCAGAGATGCAAAAGCCAGCACTTGGCATTGCGAGTCCAGTGGCATGACTTGGAATGATGTTAGAAGTAAGGGAGGTTGGCGTCAATGACAAAAATTATTCAATTTACGCCAAACCAAGCCCATGACTTGTTGCCTTTGGCTACCTACGGGCGCCAAAAATTGCGCTGTCCAGCGG
Source organism: Polaromonas sp. CG_9.11 (assembly GCF_015752225.1). NCBI lineage: Bacteria > Pseudomonadati > Pseudomonadota > Betaproteobacteria > Burkholderiales > Comamonadaceae > Polaromonas > Polaromonas sp. CG_9.11. The sequence goes on along the minus strand of NZ_JADOVE010000038.1, from coordinate 9,317 downwards.
GTACTGTCGGGTGGATACACGCACAAAACAGCCTTTACGAGTATTTGCGCACACCTGATGTCGAAGTGTTTAGAAAAAATTCGGCGCGACTCCAACTCAATGAGCCGACGTTAAGAAAGTACCGGGGCACTCCAGTCGTATTCCATGTAATCAGCAGTTTCTTGCGCAGCTTTAGAACCGATGGTTTGGCTCACCACCGTCAGCGACATGTCAATGCCCGCGCTGATACCACCGGAACTGACCACTTTTCCAGCGTCAACATGCTTGACGCCTTCCACCACCGTAATCCCTCGCCCCACGGCCCGAAGTTCTGCATATGCGCCATGGTGAGTCGTTGCGCGTTGTCCATCCAACAACCCTGCATGCGCCAGGATCAAAGCACCCGAACACACCGACATGATCCGCTGGACCACTTTTTCCTGACTGATCAACCACGTACGCAACATCGGATTGCTTTGCTCAAGCCTGGTTCCGTAGCCGGTACCGTCGGCAGCATATCCGCCACCACCAGGAATCACAACCATGTCCAGTTGCGGGCAGTTCGAAAAGTGGAAGTTCGGTTGAACTAAAAAGTTCCCCCTTCCCCTGATCAACCCAGGCTTTTCGCTAATCAGAATTGGTAAGAACGGTGGTTTTTCCCGAAGGCGATCAGCGACACTAAAGACTTCAAATGGTCCCGCGAAGTCAAGCACCTCCACATCATTGAATACGAAGATGCCGACGGTAATTTGTTCGTTTTTCATAAAAATCTCGATGTAAGTTGTGGGCAGTCCAATGCCCACTAATTTCGCATGAGCCAGGCTTGCCTGGATAACGATTCGGCGCGCATGAGCCGGTTTTTAATGCGTGCCCGTCGGTGCCCCAACTCTATTGAGGTTGGTGGATAGGCCCTGTCAGCGTGGCGAGGAACCTAACCAGATCTTGGACGTCAGCCGCAGATAGCCGGATCGGCAACCTATCCGCATGCTTGTCTCCGAGGTATGCCAATTCGCTATGCCCGATGGCAGATACAGGGGAGTTCGCGTAGTGTTGCGCGACTTCTTCCAGCGTAGAGAATTGCCCTGCATGCATATAGGGTGGCCTTGCTGCCACGTTGCGCAAGCTCGGGGTTCGAAACGCACCGAGTTGGCCAGGATCGGTCGCGGACAGGAACTGTAACTCGCCGCACTGCTCAGGCTTGGCGTCGCTGTAGCGTCCCAGGCAATTGAACTCGTCCTGCATCAGCTTTTTGAGTCCGTCGGCTCTTCCGCGATCGGGCCTGGCTGGGTCGATCGGTGGGACGCCGGTATTGTGGAAAGCGTGGTCAGTCAGTAGAGGACCGTTGTGGCATGTCACACACTGGCCTTTGGTCATGAACAATCGCAGCCCACGGACTTCTTGAGACGAGAAGACTTCCTGGGCTCGTCCATCGCCAATTATTGTCGCCTGAGCGTACTGGTCAAACCGTGATTCCCCGTACCTAATCTGGCGCTGGTAGGCTGCCATCGCTTTGCCCATGTTTGCGAATACACGATTCACATCGTCGCGGCTACGCTCATGAATGCTGCTCCAGGTCGCACGCTCCGCAGTATTACCGATGGGAGAAGCGTCATCTGGCATTGAGTCTGGCAACGCCAAGGTGCCAAACACCTTTTGGTACTGCTCTTTGTACTGCGCTTGCAAAAGCTTGACGAATCGGACGCGGTTGCCGCCATGTTCTGCGGCATCCTCAAGAGGCCCGAGCGCTTGCGACCACAAACTGTCTTTGCGCCCATCCCAAAAGAGAAACGGTGAATGGGCAGCGCCCATGACCGGCATGGTACGCCGTGCGCCCGTACCTACCCCCTGTCCGAGTGGGCGGCCATCCTGGAATTGCTTGTCACCGGCATGGCAACTCGCACAGGCCACCTGTCCGTTCTTGCTCAGACGCGTGTCATTGAACAGTGCGCGACCCAAGGTTGCGGCATCTGCTCGTCGCTCGTATGCGTTGGACGCGTCGACTAGCTGCTCACCGGCCACCTTTAAGCGCATCGAAGCGAGGATGCTGATTTCCTGTGCTGACCAAGCGTCTCGCACCGAAGCTTGGCGCTGCTTCTGGGCTGTGCATACCGTGGCGGCGAGGACGAACAATGCAGCAGTGACTAAGCGTTGGGCACCCATGGCCGGCCTCACTGACGTGCTGGTAGGTTGGCTATCACCGTGTTGAAAACAACCTTGTCAGAAATCTTGGGGCCTTGGATGTCGAGCTTGATTTCCCACCACCCGGTCATGCTGAACTTCATACCCTCTAGCAAATATGTTCCCTCTTCAAGCTCACGCGTAATTCGCGGCTGTGTAGGAAATCCATGACCGTGCTGTGGCATACCGCCGCCCACGGTGAACGTGGCATTGGTAATCGCAATTCCTTCGGGCGTGGTTAACTTCACTTTCCAGCTGTGCAGTTGGTTGATGGCGGGTGTCTGTGTCGGTGGTAAGAGCGTGACGTGAAACAAGCCCGCGGTCGACTGTTTGTCCAGCGACAGGTCAAGGTTCGCGGGTGTGCTACAGCCGACGAGCACGAAGGCAGCCCAGGTTACAGAAGCGATCGTTACCGAAAATTTTGAAAGCATGAGTTTTCCAGTTGGGGTGATGTCTTTATGGCCAATTCGAATAATTCCGATTTAGGACCTAAAGGGTGAATGCGCATCAGCTGCGAGCGGCTTCCATGATGTGCGTCAGGTCGTCGGGAATAGGTAACTGGCGGAATCCACTGATTCCCGTGCCCCCTGTATTGCCCTCTGGAATCAATCCAGGCGCTGTGAACATGGCAGCAGCGATGATTCGCCACAGCTGACCGATCGCCTTACCTTTACGCCGGTTTCGAACAGTAAAAATGAACATGCGCCAGTGCACGCGCACATGCTCGGTGGTGACGGCCTGCCCTATAACGTGGGCACGCTCTAAATGTTGGAAAGCGGTGTAAAAATTTCCGCGTGCTTCCGCTGTGCTTGCGGCCTCAAGTTCCGCAGAAACAGCGGGTTTGATGCGAATTGCAAAGGTAGACATAAAAACTCCTGTAATTCAGATTTGAGTTGAGCAGCTCGGGATGCAGTAGCCAGCTCTGGATGCTGCGTGACCCTTGGCCTTGCGTGGGAAGAATGTTAAAAGTGGGCCAATTTGGCGTCAATGACAAAAAATATTCAATTCACGCCAATCAACTTTAGGTCGCAATGTGTGCGTTTACCCGCAGGTGTCAGAAATAGCACAGGCTACGCGCGGGTGTTGTGGACATCCCGGTGTTTAATGTCGAGGTACTTAGGCTGGTATCGGCGTCCGAAATGCCGCTGAATATCTCATCCGCCCGTGTTGCTGCGGTGGTACCCATAACGAAGGTGTGTTGCTGACCTTCTTATGGATTTTTCTACACTTGAATTTAGACCTTGTCAGATTTCTATTGAAACGGGTCAAGTCCACAACTAGTCGATTGTGTGGGGACCTCTTCGCATCGAACAGCGGCAAACGCAGCGAAGCAAATTTTCTAACGATCCACACAATTTTTGCGACTGGCAGAAATAGGTCAATCAGCCTTTGACTAACAATTACAAATGGCCAATTCGAGCCATTCGGCCCGTACCCCTTTTCAACATAACCATAACCTCTTTAGGCACGATTTTTATTCGTCCGTATTGCACTTTGCTCGTACGTGTCCCCGCAGCCAACGATGTACGGGGTCAGCATGCTGGCGTACATGCCAACTCTGTGACACCTCAACACCACGTATGACTACCGGCAGTTTGAAAATATGCAAGCGATGGTGGGCCATGGCCCAGCGTACAAAGGGCTCTGGCATGACAGCCAGAAAGTCAGACGTTGCAGCCATCACCAAAGCTGACTGAAAGCCTGGCGCAGCGATGACCACGCGGCGGCGCAAACCTAGTTCTTTCAAAGCCTCGTCCAAGCGCCCCGTTGCCCTGCCGTTCGGTGAAGTCGCGATGTGCGGCCATGCTACAAAGTCTTGCGCACTGACGGCTCCGCCCGACTTTGTCTTTTTCCTGCTTAGAAGGGGGTGGTTTTCTCGAACCACACCAACAAAAGATGCCTCGAAAAGAAGCTCGTTGTATATCTCTGGCTCTGCGGTCCTCAGCACGCCAATATCGAGATCGACGACACCGCTGCGTAAGGCGTCAATATTCTTGTCTGTATGGGGGACGAATTGAAGCGATATATCCGGCGCTTCGGCGGTCAAGGCAGCCGCCAGCCTGGTCGCCCACGTGCCTGCGAAGCCATCGTTGGTACGCAAAGTGAGCGTGCGTTCGAGTCGGGAGAAATCCACGTCCTGAGGGGTAAAAACGCCACGCACCTCTTCAATCGCCGCTTGCACACGGCCACTCAAGTCCAATGCGCGCTGCGTGGGCACCAGACCGCGTCCTGCGGGGACGAACAATGGGTCGCCAATGGCTTCGCGTAATCGTGCCAGCCGACGGCTCATTGCTGGCGCACTCAGATAACGGATACGGGCGGCACCTACAACGCTACCTTCACGTAGCAGGGCATCCAGATCCAGCAATAGATTGAAATCCAGATGACTCAAAACAGGGGTTTTCATCAACACGTCTCCCATCAGTGCGTTCGGTGCACTGGTTGATTGCAAATATGTCACTTTACACAATGGTTGATGGATCGGACGATAGAGCCACCTCGAAACAACGATTCATCTGGAGTAGGCCATGCAAGCAAAAGCACAAACGCAATCGCGAACGCAAACGATACAGCTGCCATCTACGGCTAATTTTTCCATCTATCCGTTAATGGCCGTCCTGATCTGGACGGGCAACACCCTGGTCACTAAAGCTGCCGCTGTGGTGATTGACCCCGCAGCCATTACCTTCTATCGCTGGCTATTGGCCGGGATGGTCTTAAGCTCGTTCTTGTTGCGCAGTGTTTGGCGACAACGTGCCATCGTTGCTACGCACTGGCCCAAACTGGCTTTTCTGGGATTGCTGGGCATGGGCATGTACCAGGGGCTGGCCTATCAGGCTGCGAAATCCACCTCTGCGATCAATATGGGTGTTGTTGTGGCATTGATGCCTCTGATGTCTGCTCTGCTTGCCAGCTTTTTTGCGGGTGAAAGATTGACAGCGTCACGCATGGGCGGGGCGGTCCTGTCACTGCTTGGTTTATTGTTTCTCAGCACACAGGGGCATCCCACTGAATTACTGCACGGCGCAGCGCATTGGGGTGATGCACTTATGCTGATCGCGGTTGCCTCTAATGCGCTTTACGGCGTACTGCTCAAGCGTTGGGCCTTGCCATTGACCACATGGCAGCAGCTTTACGTGCAAATCGGCTTTGGCATTTTGGTGATTTTGCCGTTCTGGTGGTTTGCGCCAAGCTCGCCAGTCACCGCGCAGAACATCCCGCTGATTCTGTATGCTGGCATTCCTGCTTCCATCGGCGCGCCGTTTTTCTGGATGAGTGGCATCAAGCAACTGGGCCCTGTGCGTGCCAGTCTGTTCATGAACCTGCTGCCCATCTTCGTGGCAGTGGCAGCCTCCACCCTGCTGGGCGAACAACTGCATACCTACCATGCGGTTGGCGGGCTACTCGCACTGGCAGGGGTCTGGTGGGGACAACGGCAAGCAAAGGTCACAGGATAGTCAGGTTGGTTGCCATATATATTTAAAAAGAGAGATTGCTAACGTCGGCCCCCCCCGAGACCGAGGGCGGTCCGCTGACAAATACGAGTCTCGGATCAGCTAGGCAGATATCGATGCAATGAACTGGTCGAACATCGCAATACTTTCATTGAACGAGTTGGCGCTATCGATACCCCAGCTCGGGAACTGACCGTCGATATGCATGCGCGCGAGCCCGCAGACCAGCGCGCGGCCGCCAAGCACGTGTCGACTCAAATCTCCCGGACGTAGGTGACCTTTTGCCGCCGCTTCGGTCAGGAGTTGATTCATTGTCGCGCGAAGTCCGTCATTGCTGTCGCGCAGCGTGGGACGATCAAACTCAATCATGGCGCGCGCGGAAATCACTTGAAAGTGGGTCGGGTTGGCAAACGCCCAGCGGAGAAAGTCGATTCCGATGGCGCGGAACTTTTGCAGCGGGTCCGAGTTTTCCTCATTGCGTAGCGATTCGCCTACTGCTTGCGCAAGGCGCTCCTGTGCCACTTCCGGCTTCTGCCACGGCTGGTTAGCAATGCCGTGCGGTTCGGGGGTGCGGACAATAACTTGGACTACTTGGAGGTAGTTCATGTATTCATACGAAGACCGCATTCGAGCCGTCAAGCTCTACATCAAGTTCGGGAACCGGACAGCACCGACGATCCGGCAACTGGGCTACCCAACTAAGAACGCGCTCAAGAGCTGGTGTCAGGATCACGAACAGGCTCGTGATTTACGAGCGGGCTATGCCCGCGCCTGGCAGAAGTATTCCGTCCAACAGATCCAGACGGCAGTCCAGCACTAGTGTCTAATCCCTGAAATTCTTAAGCAAAATCGCTGTACTTGTTTTTGGAGCCTCAGAAACCGTGAATGCCCTGCACTTGCCCTTCGCTCCTTCGACCCCTCAAGAAAAAGAACTCCAGAAGCTGGCCCGCAGCACCGCCGCTGAGCAACGCCTGGTAAGCCGTGCACGGCTCGTCATGGCTCGTCATGGCTCGGCTGCAGGGCTTGTCCGCTGTCAGTACAGCGGAGCACTTCGCAACGACACGAGGAACGGTGCAGAAGTGGTTTGGGCGCTTCGCGCTTGTGGGCGTGCCGGGCCTGCAAGACAGCCCTCGTGCAGGCGCGCCTGCGAAGTATGGCGTAGAGCTGCAGGGGCGCGTGCTCGCGCAGTTGGAGTTGGCACCCCCGGCGGGCTATGCGCGCTGGGACGGCGCTTTGCTCGAGCGCGCATTGGGGGTGCATCGCAAGGCGGTTTGGAAGGTTCTCAAAAAAGAGGGAATCAGCCTGGCCCGCAAGCGCTCATGGTGCATCAGTAAAGACCCCGCATTCGCCGAGAAAGCGGCCGATGTCATTGGCCTGTACCTGAACCCGCCCGTGAACGCTGTCGTGTTCAGTGTGGACGAAAAGCCTTCGATTCAAGCGCTGGAGCGCCGGCGGGGTTTTGCCCGCGCCGGGCGCACGGTGGTTCGAGGCGAGGCCAGCACCTACACGCGCCACGGCGTGACGAACCTGTTTGCCGCGCTCAACGTCCAGACGGGAAGCATCACCGCCAAGACGACCGGGACCAAGAAACGCGAGGATTTCCTCGCGTTCATGGATGATGTCGTGGCCGGGCACGCTTGCGATATCTCGATTCACGTGGTGCTCGATAACTTGTCAACGCACAAGCGCTGTGACGAGTGGCTCGCCGCGCACCCGAACGTGAAGTTTCACTTCACGCCCACCTCTGCAAGCTGGCTAAACCAAGTCGAAATCTTCTTCAACATCCTGACGCGCAAGGCGTTGGACGGGGCCAGCTTCAACAGCATCGAAGAGGTCAACGAGTCCCTCGCAGCGTTCATCAAGGACTACAACCAGGACCCCAAGCCTTTCAAGTGGCGCAAGCGCGAGGTGAAGGGCTCTCAACTCCGAAATACGGCGAAGAACTTACGGGATTAAACACTAGATTGACCACGATCGTTGCATTGCCTCAACCATGAGGGCACTGGGATACCCATGCCGGCAAGTCTAGGAGTCTGGGTGGCAGATACGCGGGTTTACACGTAAAGCGTGTGGAGTGACTTTTGCGTTCAATGGGGCATGAGCACAAGCTATATAGCCTACCAGCCCGATCAGCAATACCTCATGCCCTGCGCCTTGCAGGAGTGGTTGCCGCAAGGTCACCTTGCTACTTTATCAACGACACCGTTGAGAGTTTGGACCTCAAGGCATTTCATGCCCGGTATACAGGTGGCGGCTCACGCAACCAGCTCTTTCATCCGGCCATGATGGTCAAGGTGCTGGTCTACGCCTACGCCACGGGTACCTTCAGCTCACGCAAGATTGCCAGGAAGTTGCATGAGTACGTTGCCTTTCGGGTGCTGGCGGCCGAGAACTTTCCAGCCCACCGCACGATCCGGGAATTTCGTGCGCTGCATCTGACTGAGTTCACCGAACTGTTTACGCAAGTGGTGCGCCTGGCGCGCAAGATGGGATTGGTCAAATTGGGCACCATTGCGGTGGATGGCACCAAGATCAAGGCCAATGCGCTTGCGGCTGAGCAGCCCTGACAAATACGCGGAAGCACGTATTGCCATCACCGATGTCATTCTGCGTATTCCGGTGAACGTGACCGCTGATTCCGGCAACGTGACCGGCATTCCGGCGAACGTGACCGAGGGTCGGTGTTGCGCGTTTTGATTTTATGCCGGCCTGCTTTTCCGGCTGTTTTTCCCTATCTGAAATTGAATTGTTTTGAACGAATAGGCCCTTGCCAGGCCGCCGGAGGTCCCCTGAGCGTGGTGGATTAGTGGTCGGTGCTCCCTTGTGCTGGCGGGCTTTTTTTGCGCAAAGACTCGCCGGTGAGGGTGAAGCGGTGATGACTTTGCATCAGGCGATCCAGCATGGCGTCGGCCATGGTCTGGTCGCCGATCCACTCGTGCCAATGCTCGATGGGCAATTGGCTGGTAATGATCGTGGCGCGGTGGCTGGCCCGGTCATCAATGATCTCCAGCAGGTCGGCCCGGGTTTGACCATCCATGGCGGCCATGCCCCAGTCGTCCAGCAGCAGCACGTCTGTGTTTTTGAGCGTGTCCAGCCAGCGCGTAAAGGTGCCGTTGGCGTGGCGAATGCGCAGGTCCTCACCCAAGCGAGGAACCCGCAGATACAGCGCACTGTGGCCACGCCGGCAGGCATGCTGGGCCAGCGCGCACGCCAGCCAGGACTTGCCCGCGCCGGTGGCTCCGGTGATCAGCACGGCGTGCCCGGCATTGACCCACTCCCCCAGGGCCAGACTCATCACCGCGCTGCGCTCAATGCCCCGGGTGCTGCGGCTGTCCAGGTCTTCAATGGCCGCTTGCGGGTATTTGAGTTTGGCGGTTTTGAGCAATCGCGCGCAGCGCCGGTCTTGTCTGCCGTGCACCTCCCGGTCGACCAGCAAGGCCAGTCGCTCCTCGAAGCTCATGGCGCTGATGCCGCTTTGCGTGAGTTGCTGCTCCAGCGCCTGGGCCATGGTCTCCAGGCGCAGACTGCGCAGTTGGTTCAAGGTCGTGTTCATCATCATTTTGGGGCCTTTCGTGCTGGGGTTCATTGGTAGTAGTTCGCGCCACGCACACGGTGAATGTCAAGCTAGTTGTCGCCTGTGAGTCTTGAATTTAAGCGGCTTTGTTGAACTCCTTGCTGCTCTCCTTTTGGTCATGCTTTTGATCG
>NZ_JADOVE010000037.1:0-15512 GCF_015752225.1 Polaromonas sp. CG_9.11 | reverse complement strand
CGAATGCTTGAGCGTTAAAAGCAAGATCAACTCCTTCGCTTTAAGGTTCAAACTTCTCATCAATGCCACCCGCAGCGCTTTTGACCAGCTTCAGATATTTCAGGCGGCTGCGTAAGGTCAGTTACAAATCAATAACAGGCTCAGGGAGCGTCAATGGATTGGTCGCGGGAAGAAGTGGAAGCCATCGTTGCGGACTACCTGCACATGCTGACAATGGAACTTGCGGGACAGCATTTCAACAAGACGCAGCATCGGCGCTGGCTGCAAGGCAAGCTCAATGGGCGATCTGACGCGTCCATCGAGTTCAAGCACTGCAATATCAGTGCAGCCATGATGGATCTCGGATTTCCGTCCATTCGAGGTTATCAACGTCGCTCGAACTATCAAGCGCTCCTGGCCATCGTCGCTGAGGAACAGGTGCGCGGCAAGCCAACCTTGGACCAAGTCGCACTGGCGGCTGTGCAGCAGCCTGCCGTCGCACCCACCCAGACTGATTTCACGAAAGTTAAATCAGAAGCACCGAGAAAACAACACCACGCCAAGGAAGCGGCAAACCCCTTGCTTTTCAGGGCCGTCAAGCGCGATTACCTCGAACGTGAAGCACAGAACCGATCCCTGGGCTTGGCTGGCGAAGCGTTTGTCGTTCAATTCGAACACTGGCGCCTTGCAGGGATAGGGCAACACCGACTTGCCGACAGGGTCGAACACGTTTCGGTATCGAAAGGCGATGGTCTCGGCTACGACGTTCTTTCTTTTGACTCCGATGGCAAGGAGCGCCTGATCGAAGTCAAAACAACGACCTTTGGGCGAGACACGCCATTTTTCGTTTCACGAGGCGAACTGGCGTTGTCTCAAGGCGCAAAGGACCAGTTCCACCTTTACCGCTTGTTTGAGTTCAGACAATCCCCTCGACTGTTTGATCTCCCAGGCGCACTGGATCAGCACTGTCTTTTGGACCCTGTGACTTACCGAGCCAGTTTTGGTTAGTCAGTTTGAATCGGAGAATCTGACAACAGTCCCTAAAGCCTTACTGGCAGCCCATCCGAAATTGTCGGTCGCGTGCCTGCTTGCGCTGTGCGCTGATCCAGTCCTGTGTCTGTACGCCTTGCGGTTGGCGTGCCATGGAATCCCAGTGTCGAATTTGCGAATCAAGTCCATCACATTCTGTTTTTCTGGCCGTCGCATCACTGAAGGAGTGGGCTTTCACTTCAACAATGCGGGGTGCCGTTGGTTCCGTTTCGGCCGGGATGAGAGCTGTTGGCCGGACGGCCGCCATCAGGTTGTGATTGGCCCGTGTGGAGAGCTGGCTGCTAACCGATCCTTGCGGGCACGCGGCGTCGCTGTAGCTGGTGCGGCCGTTCAACTGGCACTTGGTCACTTGGGAAATGCCGGCTGCCGCATTTGAGTCGTTTTGGAAGGCGGGTTGCGCCGGGATTGGCTGCCGGGCTGGCTGGGATGCCTGCTCGGCAACAGGCTGAGGCGCTGATGGCTGGTTCAATTTCCAATCCACTGCCTTGTAAAGAAAAAACAGCAGTGCTACAACGACCATCACCATGCCCAAGGTAGCCCAGCTAAACCGCTCAGGCGGCGGACTGAACGGCCTCCGACGCCGGGATTTGTCATGCATGTAATCCCGGTCTATCAGTCCCATGCCGTCGTTCCTTGTGCTTTTAAAAAAGTGGTGTCTGTCTTGCCAACCCGCTGGCAGGACTGCCGGCAGCCAAGCCGCTGATTATGAATTCAGCGCCGGCCGAACCCGCGCGCTGGCGGCGCTGTCGTCGTCATCATCGCTGCTGGCAGTTCCCATCGAAGACGGTGCTTCGCTCCCCGGCACCAGATACACCGTACGCGTCGGAAAGGCGAAATCCACGCCCAGCGCGGCCAGTTCGCGCATCAGTTGCAGGTTCAGCGTCTGCTGGGCGTCCATGTAGGCGTTGTAGCCCGGTTCCTTGACGATGTAGACCACTTCGTAGTCCAGCGAGCTGTCGCCGAAACCCTGAAGATGCGCGCGGTCAAAACGCAGCGTGTCATTCGATTCGACCAGCCGCTTGGCAATGCCGGGAATCGCCTCGGCCTGCTCCGGCGTGGTGCTGTAGGTCACGCCAAACTTGAAGACGATGCGCCGCTCTTCCATGCGCTTGTAGTTTTTCACCACCTGCTTGAGCAGGTCAGTGTTGCTGATGATGATCTGCTCGCCGTTCAGGCTGCGGATGCGCGTGGTTTTCAGGCCGATGAACTGCACCGTGCCGACAAAGCTGTCAATGCCGATGAAGTCGCCGACCTCGAAAGGCTTGTCCACTGCAATCGACAGCGAGGCGAACAAATCGCCCAGAATGTTCTGCACCGCCAGCGCCACCGCAATGCCGCCCACGCCGAGACTGGCGACAAAAGCAGTGATGTTCACCCCGACATTGGACAGCACGGCCAGCAGCACCACTGCCCACAGCACGGTGCGCAGTGCCCACGACATCAGCGTGGCCGAGGCACCCGCCTGCGTCATGCCGGAGGGTGTGTGGCGGTCCTGGTAGCGGCGCAGGCCGATGGTGATGGCCCGCGTGAGCCACAGCCCGAGCTGCAGGGCAACGGCGACGAACCACGACTGTCCGACACGTGAATTCCAGCGGTCGTTCATGTCCAGCATGCCCAGTCCGATGAGCAGTGCAGCCAGCAGCATCAGCCAGCGGTTGGTGCTGCTCAGCACTTCGACCACCGTGTCATCGACACGGTTGGTGGTGTGCGCTGCAATCTCGCGCATGCGCCCCACGGCAAAACGCAAGGCCATGCGCATCAGCAGGTAGGAAATCAAGGTGGCGGCAATGGCCAGTGACAGGCTGGCGAGGGACAGGGAAAAAATATCGGTGGTTTGAAACCAGTCAAGAAAATCATTCATTCAGGCCAGCTTAGCAAAAGGGCAGTAACTCGGAAAAACTGCGGAATTGGTATGCCGGCCGTGGCCCGCCGGTTTTGCGCTTCAGGCCAATGGCTGCGGGCAAAAATTTTAGTGATGAAGAAAGTGTCATTTCCGCATATCAGTCAAGCGTTTGATGCTACTAAAAACATAGCTTTTAGAAAACGCGGAACAAAGTCATGTTTGCGTTGCCCGCCCTTTCGCCGTGGATGGCGTCGTTGTCTGACACCGCACGCTGGTGCTGGGCGCGCAGAATGACACCATCGGCCGGGGTCAACGTTTCAAAGATATTTTTCCTGCGCTTTGAGGGCGCGGGAAGAAATTTCTGGAAGGTATGGCAAGCCGGTCGAACCGCGAAGGGATTGAAAAATCCCGATTTTCTTCACACTCCAGAAGGATGCGTATGTCCAAGAAACCGACTCAGACTGACAACCAACCCGCAGAAGACGAGGAAACTGGCCAGGGCCATGGCGGCAAGGTTGAAAACGACACCAACAAGATGGGCGACCAGGAACCCACGCAAAAAAACGAAGGCCGGCGAACCCCGGAAAGCCGTAGCGACCGGGTGGCGCATATTGGCAGCGGCAACCATTCGCAGTCGCGGCAGGGGAAAAGCGGCGGCACTTCGGGCGGGCATTAGCCGCCAGGCATGATGCTTTTTTGAGCCGGGTTGCAGCCCGCCGGTCTCTATGCCTTGTGCAACCGTATCCGGGCACACCTGAACAGTTTGAGAGGACTGAGCGTGTTGCCTTGGATGGGGCATCCGATTGCCAAAAGTAATCGGATGCCCCAAAAAGGACGCGTTGCCGCATATGTCTCTAACAGGCAGTGCGAAAAGCAGGGATTACTTGTCGGGCAACTCGATCTTGACTTCGAGCACGTCAAGGTTGTCTTGCCGCTCCAGGTTGAGTTTGATGTCGTCCGGGTTGATCTTGATGTATTTGGCGATCACGGCAATCAGGTCGCGCTGCAGAGCCGGCAAATAATCGGGTTCGTAGCTCGTGCGTCCCGAGCGTTCATGCGACAGGATAATCTGCAGCCGCTCTTTGGCAACATTAGCCGTTTTCTTCTTTTCGCCGAGAAGGAAGGAGAAAAATGAGGCCATGGCTTTTTACTTTCCCCCAAACAGGCGTTTGAAGAATCCGGGTTTTTGGGCATCAATGAAGCGCATCGGCTTGTTGTCGCCGAGAAAGCGGTCGATCACATCCTTGTAGGCTTCGGACACGTCGCTGCCCTGCATGTGGACCGCCGGCACGCCCTGGTTGGACGCCTGCAACACGGTCTCGGATTCGGGAATCACGCCGATCAGCTTGATGCGCAGGATGTCCTGGATGTCTTCAAGCGACAGCATCTGGCCCTGGTCGACCCGGCTGGGGTTGTAGCGGGTGATGAGCAGGTGTTCCTTGATCGGCTCGCCGCCGTCGATGGCGCGTTGCGTCTTGCTCGACAGCATGCCCAGGATGCGGTCCGAATCGCGCACTGAAGAGACTTCGGGGTTGGTCACCACCAGCGCCTCGTCGGCGAAATGCATCGCCATCAGCGCGCCGGTCTCGATGCCGGCGGGCGAGTCGCAGATGATGTATTCAAAGTCCATGGCCGCCAGGTCATCGAGGATTTTTTTCACGCCTTCAATCGTCAGCGCGTCCTTGTCACGGGTTTGCGAGGCGGCCAGCACGAAGAGTTCAGGGCACTGCTTGTCCTTGATCAGCGCCTGGTTGAGCGTCGCCTCGCCCTGGATGACGTTGATCAGGTCGTACACCACGCGGCGCTCGCAGCCCATGATCAGGTCCAGGTTGCGCAGGCCCACGTCAAAGTCGATCACGGCGGTTTTGTGCCCGCGCAGGGCCAGGCCGGTTGAAAAGCTGGCGCTGGTGGTGGTCTTGCCGACGCCGCCCTTGCCAGAGGTGACCACAATGATTTTTGCCATTCGAAAAAGTCCTTTTGAAAACGGTAGGTGATTCAGTCAGTCAGTCAGCCAGGTTGGCAAGGCACCTCTGCCAGATCATGCATCAAAGTGCGCCTGAAATGTAAGCAGTTGCGCCAGAAATGATGGTGCAGCGTGAAAGCGTGGGCATGGTCACAGCATTGGCGTCATGACCAGCTTTTCGCCATCCGGACCTTCGACCAGCCGCACCTGCGTGGGATGGCCGGTGACCTCGGGCGGCAGCGGGTTTTCACTGGTGCGGTAGATGCCGGCGATCGACAGCAGTTCGGCCTCCAGCGCCAGCGCAAAGATGCGCGCCTCGGTGTTGCCTCGCGCACCGGCAATCGCCCGGCCGCGCAGTGGCGCATACACATGGATGTGGCCATCGGCGATCACTTCCGCGCCGGCATTGACCATGGCCAGCACGACCAGGTCGCGTCCGCGCGCATACACCTGCTGGCCGGAGCGCAGTGGCTTGTCGATGACCAGCGCGCCCAGCGGCGCCGCATGCACCTGCGGCTCCTGCGGTTGTTCGGACGATGCCGGCGCGGGCCGGGGCGTCAGCAAATGTGCATCGTTGCCGGGAACCAGTCCGGCTTTGCGGGCAGCAGCCATTTGCGCCGGATGGCCGCCCTTGACGGCGATGGGCACCAGCCGGTAGCTGCCCAGCAGGTCCAGCAGCGCGGGAAAGTCAATGTCGGCCGCCCCCTGGCCCTGCAGCGGCGACAGGTCGATGACCAGCGCGTCCTGGTCGAAAAAATCGGGAATGTCGCCGAAGCGCAGCGTCATCTCGCGCGCCAGCGCCGTCAGGTCGGTGGACTTGAGCAGCAGCGCGACCAGTGGAAAATTGGCGCTCTTGATTTCAAAGGTGGTGGGCGTGGCGACAGTCATGGGCGGGCAGGGCTTGGTGAACGAAGGGAGGCAGACCCCGACGGGGTGGCGATGCCCATGCTGTCTGGAGACCCGAGGGTAGCGCAGGAAGCGCGGCCATCCCGGCGGCGGGAAGCGGCATTTGTTAGCGTGTGAAACGCTGCGGGGAAATGACCCGTCGTCTGAACTGCCTCAGGCATTGAATGCATGCAGAATGCGCCCATCTGGAAACGTTGAAAATAAAAAACCGCCATTATCCCGGAACTTGATGAACTTTCTAACGCTGGCCGGACTGAGCGCCGTGCTCCACGGTTACGTCGCCCTTCGCCTGATTCCGGACCTGGCGGCATTTGCGTCGGCCCGGCTTTGGCTGGCCGCCGTGCTGCTGGCATCCATGCTGCTGATCCCCCTGGGGTTGATGGCCCGCCGCATCGCCCGTGTGCCGCTGGCCGACCGGCTGGGCTGGGCCGGCCTGCTGTGCATGGGCCTGTTTTCGACGCTGATGGTGCTGACGCTCGTGCGCGATGCGACGCTTGGCTTGTTGTGGGCCGTGGGTTTCCTGACGCCCGGCGGGCTGGAACTGGCGCCCTGGAGAACGTTTTCGGCACAGGCCGTTCCCCTGCTGGGCGGGCTTTCGGCGCTGCTGGGGTTACTGAATGCGCGGCGCACGGCGGCGGTGGTGCGGGTGGATGTGCCGATTCCCGGCCTGCCGTTGGCGTGGCAGGGGTTTACCGTGGCGCAAATCAGCGATATCCATGTCGGGCCAACCATCCGGCAGCGCTATGTGCGCCGCATCGTCGAGCGGGTCAACACGCTGCAGGCCGACCTGGTGGCAATCACCGGCGACCTGGTCGATGGCCGGGTGGTCGAGCTGGCTGCGCAGGTAGCGCCACTGGCGGATTTGCGTTCGCGCCACGGCACGTTTTTCGTGACCGGCAACCATGAATACTATTCGGGCGCTCCTGCCTGGATTGACGAGTTGCGGCGCCTGGGCATGACGGTGCTGCTCAATGAACATGTGGTGATTCCGGCCGTGGATGCCGCAGATGCTTCGGGTGGGGCCGACAGGCCGCTGGTGCTGGCCGGCGTGACCGATTTCAATGCGGGGTATTTCGACCCGTCGCACCGCAGCGATCCGGTGCGCGCGCTGGCGGGCGCACCGGCTGACGCGGTGCGGGTGCTGCTGGCGCACCAGCCGCGCAGCGCCGCCGCTGCGGCCGAAGCCGGGTTCGACCTTCAGCTTTCTGGGCACACCCATGGCGGGCAGTTCTATCCGTGGAATCTGTTCGTGCGCCTGCAGCAGCCGTTCACGGCGGGCCTGCACCGTTGGGGAACGCTGTGGGTGTACACCAGCCGGGGGACCGGCTACTGGGGTCCGCCGAACCGGTTCGGCTCGCCTTCGGAGATCACCTGCGTGCGGCTGGTGGCGGCTTGAATTGCGCTTTGGCTCTTTGGTTTGGTTTGGGTTGGGTTTTCGCGGCTATGACCTGCTGGCCGGGAATCGCCCGGCGGCGACTCACTTTCTTTTGCTTCGCCAAAAGAAAGTAAGCAAAGAAAAGGCGACCCGGCTGTCCGGGTCCCTGCGCTTCGCTACGGGCAACCTTCGAGCGCCAGGAAAAACGGGGGTCCGCGCAAACTCGCCTGCGGCTCCGACAGCGCGCGGCCCTGATCCCGTTTTTCCTGGCGCTCAAAGGCCCAGTCAGAACGGGACTGACAGGAGCGGATTCGGATTCGGATTCGGATTCTGGCTCGGATGCGGAGATTTTTGAACTAAAAGTGCTGTTTCCGCATGCTGTGTGTGCGTAAGAAGCTATTGAATTAATAGCGTTTGTTGTTGGGAAACCAGGGCTATGGTTGTTTGAATTCTTCTCTCTTGCTTGCCCGTTCTGGCTGGGCCTGTGATGCCCCGAAAAAACGGGATCAGGGCGGCGCGCTGTTTGAGCGCAGCGAGTTTGCGCCGATCCCCGTTTTTTTGGGGTAGCGCAGGTTGCCCACAGCGAAGCGAAGGGACCCAGACAGCCGGGTCGCCTTTTTTTTGCGGGGCTAACCCCGGCCAGCCCAACCGCGAAAAAAACACGCCAAATCGTTCACTAGCGCAGGACTGGTAAGCGCATTTAGCTATCAAAATCATAGTTTTTCAGCGCTTGAGGCAAGCGCTTTCCTGCGTGCCGGCAGGCGGCGGTGCGTGACAGTGGCCGGCTGCGCGATTATGCGCAGGGTGCGCTCGTTCGCCATGGCCGCCAGCGGACCAATCAATTGCGCCCCGGGCAGGTTGCGCCAGTATTTACGCGGCATTTCCTTTTGCATCGCCTTCATCTTCAGACGTGCTGGACTGAAGGTGTGTTGGTAGTAAGTAAGCCAGAGCTGCTCGCCGGCATCGGCAGACGGCGCATCGCTGTGTTTCGCGCCAGGGCCGAAACGCAGCTGGCCTGCCATGGCGGCAGGCTTCGGCTGAACCGGCTGCGCCACTGGGCGCGGCTGTCCTGCCGTGGCCACCGGGCTGCGGCTGCTGACGCAATCCCATTCGACGCTGCAGGCGGGCGTGAGGATGGCCCAGCGCATTTGCGTAAAACGGCGGGCAAAGAACGGCGCCACGGCTTCGACGATGTGGTGCTCGGGCTCGAACCAGGCCATATGCAACGGACCGTCCTCTGGATGCGCCCTGAACTGCTCGTCCTGCACCGAGCGAAACCGCACAAAAGCCTTCATCTTGTGCAGGTCGCGCCGCACCGCCTGGGCCATGTGTCCGGCCTGGAGCCGGTCCGGATCGAGCGGGTCGTGCCGCAGGCCGGGTTCATGCGCCAGGCGCCAGAAAATACGGTAGAGCAGGCCGAAGCGGTTCCGGTCGCGGTGCAGGATGACGCGTTCGCACAACGCCATGAATCCGGCCGGCACTTTCACGGATGGTGCATCGCGGAAGGCCTCGGCATTGGCCGCCGCAGCCGTCGAACCCGGCGCTGAGAACAGGTCCCGGACCGGCGCGCCGCTGGTGTGCCAGAACACCTGTTCGGGCGGCACCTGCCGGGCCAGCAGACTGCGGGCTGCCCGGCGAAAGCCGTGCAGGTCGGTGGGGCCGCGAAGCATCACCGGCGACAGCGTTGACGGGAACAATTCGCTGGTCAGCCGGTCGTTGTTCAGGCCCATGCGGGTGTCCTTTCGACAGGGGTCGGGGCGGGCAGTGCCGCCGCCAGCGGCTCAGCGGCCTCCGGTTCGTCAAACAGGCCGGCCTGCGCTGGCGCGGGCCGCAGGCGCGCCGCCAGGTGGGCCGCGTCCAGCGTGGCGCCGGGGTGGTGGTCGGGCAGCAGCACGAAAGGCCAGACTTTTGCCAAAGGCAGATGCAGCCGCAACAGGTCGCTGGCGCGCACATCGCGCACCCGCCGTGCCTGGAGGATGCGCACGACGGCCTTGACGCCCAGGCCCGGCACGCGCAGCAGCATTTCGCGCGGCGCCCGGTTCAGGTCGACCGGAAACTGCGCACGGTGCGCCAGCGCCCAGGCGAGCTTGGGGTCAATGTCGAGCGCCAGCATGCCGCTGGTCGGTGCCGAGTCGGCCGCACTACCGGCAGGGTTTGCGGGGACGATCTCGTCATGGCTGAAGCCGTAGAACCTCATCAGCCAGTCGGCCTGGTACAGCCGGTGCTCGCGCATCAGCGGCGGCGCTTTCAGGGGCAGGCGCGCCGACGCATCCGGAATCGGACTGAAGGCCGAGTAATACACCCGCCGCATCCTGAAGTCGCCATACAGCGATGCGCTGGCGCCCAGGATGGTGCGGTCATCGGTCGCATCGGCGCCGACGATCATCTGCGTGCTCCGGCCGGCCGGCGCAAAAAGCGGCGCGGCACTGCGCCCGGTGCGGCGCGACTGCGGCAGCGAGATGATCGAGGTGCGCGACTGGTCCTGCGCGGCGCCCCTGGCGTCGTCGATGTGCCCGCGCAACCGCGCCATTGACCGGCGTATCGCCGTGCCGTTCTTTTCAGGCGCCAGCGCCTTCAGGCTGCCTGGCGTGGCAAGCTCGATGTTGATGCTCAGGCGGTCGGCGTACAGGCCGGCGCGGGCCAGCAGCTCGGGCGAGGCGTCGGGAATCGTCTTCAGGTGGATGTAGCCGCGAAAGTCATGGTCTTCGCGCAGCCGGCGCGCCACCTCGACCACCTGCTCCATCGTGTAGTCGGGACTCTGGATGATGCCGCTGGACAAAAACAGGCCCTCGATGCAGTTGCGGCGGTAAAAGTCCAGCGTCAGGCCAACGACTTCATCGACCGTGAAGCGCGCCCGGGCGACATTGCTGCTGACCCGGTTGACGCAGTACAGGCAGTCGTAGGTGCAGAAATTGGGCAGCAGGATTTTCAGCAGCGAGATGCAACGTCCGTCGGGCGCATAGCTGTGGCAGATGCCGCTGCCTTCGGTCGAGCCGATGCCCCGGCCGCCGACGGAGTCGCCCTTGCCAGTGCCGCTGCAAGCGCACGACGCATCGTACTTGGCGGCGTCGGCCAGGATGGCCAGCTTGTGTTGAAGGGTGGGATAAAAAACTGTAATAATATACAGTGTCCGGGCTGGCCGGGCGTCGGGGCTGGCGCCATGACCGCAATGGCGGTCGGGCCTTCAGTCCTTGGGCGGCGCTGTTTTCCGGGCCCGGGTTTCCATCACCAGATAGACGACCGCCGCCACCAGCAGCGGCCCCAGGAAATACACCACCCGGTAGGCGATCAGGCCGGCCAGCAGTTCATGCTGCGGCATGCGGTGCGACAGCAGCGCGACAAACACCGCCTCCAGCACGCCCAGGTTGCCGGGGATGTGGGTGATGACGCCGGCAATCGCCGCCAGCAGCAGCACGCTGGCGACGCTGAAAAAATCGATGCGCTGCTGCAGCAGGATGAAGACAATGCCCGACATCAGCAGCCAGTTGCCCGCGCCCATGGCCAGCTGCAGGCCGGCCAGCCTGAGCGAAGGCAACTCGATGTCGTGGCCGCGCAGGCTGAAGCTGCGCTGGCTGGAAAAGGCGCAGGCGCCCAGGTAGGCCAGTGCCAGCGCCAGCAGCGCGAAGCCAATCAGGCGCAGCTGGAACGCATCGATTTTCCAGCTGGGCGGCAAGGCCGGCGGCTGCAGGCTGAACACCAGCCCGGCCAGCAGCAGGTAGCCCATCCAGTTGGCCAGCATGCTGACGCTGATCACGCGGGTGATGGTGCCCATGGCCAGCCCGAGTCGGGAATACAGCCGGTAGCGAAAGGCAATGCCGCCGACCACCGAGCCGAGGTTGAGGTTGAAGGCATAGCTGACAAACGTCAGCTGCATCACGGTGGAGGCGCGCAGCCGGTGGCCGGTGTAGTGGCGCCCCAGCAGGTCGAAGCAGCTGTAAAGCGCGTAGCTGGCGGCCCCCAGCGCCAGTGCGCTCCAGGACGCGGACAGCGAATAGTCCTGGAGCGACGACAGCACCATGCCCCATTCGATGGTCCGTGCCTGCGACACCAGCAGCCAGGCGACCAGGCCAAAAAAAACGGTCGTGGCCGCGCGCCGCAGCCACGGCCACCAGGCCCGCTCGGTGAGCTTGCGCCGCACGCCTGGCGGACCGCCGGGGCGTGCCGAAGACCGCAGGCTGTCGCTCATGGGCGACTCACGCCGCGTCGGCCTGGCTGACCGGGTTGACGCCGGCGCTTTCGAGCGCCGCATCGGACACTTCCGCCAGCAAAATGCGCGGCTTGTGCGCCGGCAGCCAGCCCGCCCAGGCCGGGTAGCGGCTGAGCAGGTGGAAGACGAAAAAGCTGCGCAGCGTGCGCCACCAGCTCCATTCGGCCAGATCAGCCGCATGGATCTGCTTGCAATTGTGCTGCACCAGGTCGTCTAGTCGCGCGCTCAGGTGCTGGTTGAAGGCGCGGTCCTTGATGATCACGTTGGCCTCCAGGTTCAGCGACAGGCTGAGCGGGTCCAGGTTGCTCGAACCGACCGTGGACCAGGTGTCGTCCGACACCGCCACCTTGCCGTGCAGCGGCCGCTCGCAGTATTCAAAGATCTGTATGCCGGCCGACAGCAGGTGGCCATACAGCATGTTGGCGGCGGTCTTGACAATCGCCATGTCGGGTTCGCCCTGCAGGATCAGCCGCACCTCGACGCCGCGCCGGGCCGCCCGGCGCATTTCCTTGAGCAGCCGGTAGCCAGGGAAAAAGTAGGCGTTGGCAATCACCACGCGGTGCCGGGCGGCGCGAATGGCGATGCGGTAGTGGCGTTCGATGTCGGTGGTGTGCTTGCTGTTGTCGCGGGTGACAAAGATCGCTGCTGCCTCGCCCGCCGGCACCGGGTCTGCGCGCCAGCCTTGCGTCAGCAAATGCGCCCGGTCGGCGATGCGCTCGCGCAGTTGGCCGGCAAAGCTCCTGGTGGTGTTGCGCTGCCCGGCCGCCAGCGCCTTGTGCACGAACTCATAGATCACCGAGACGATGGGGCCTTCGATCTCGACCGAATAGTCCTGCTTGGCCTCGGGCCCGAAGTCGGCCAGGTGGTCGGCCGAATAGTTGATGCCGCCAACGAACGCGCGTTGGCCGTCCACCACCACGATCTTGCGGTGCATGCGCCGGAACACGTTGGTGCGCCAGCCCCACAGGCGCGGCGCCGGGTCGAACACATGCACCCGAACGCCAGCCTGCGTCAGCCCAGAGATGAAGCCGGGCGACAGGTCGGGCGAGCCGAAACCGTCGATCGTCAGGTCAAT
Source organism: Polaromonas sp. CG_9.11 (assembly GCF_015752225.1). Lineage (NCBI taxonomy): Bacteria > Pseudomonadati > Pseudomonadota > Betaproteobacteria > Burkholderiales > Comamonadaceae > Polaromonas > Polaromonas sp. CG_9.11. The sequence goes on along the minus strand of NZ_JADOVE010000037.1, from coordinate 3,114 downwards.
CTGCACACCGCGTGAGGCCGCCCCCAGCAGCGCCGCATGCAGCGCCAGCCCGACCTTGTCCTCGAACAAAATGAAGGTTTCCAGCACCACCTCGTGGCGGGCGCCGGCAATCGATTCAAAAACGCGCGGAAAAAACGCCTCGCCGTTTTCCAGCAGGTGAAAGCGGTTGCCGCCAACCCAGCGGGTCATGCCTTTCCCCAGCCGGCCGCCTGGCCGTGGAGTGATGGTGAAACGGCGTGGCGCGGGTGCATGGCGGTAGCCTTTTAAAGCCTGATTTCGGCCGCCAGCGGCGCATGGTCGGACAGGTGCGACCACGGATGGCTGGGCAGCACGATGGGCGAATGGCCGACTGCGTTGCGCACATAGATGCGGTCCAGCTGCAACAGCGGAAGCCGGGCCGGAAAGGTGCGGGCCGCATGGCCGTTGGCCTGCACGAACACCTCGTGCATGTTGGCGCCCTTGGCCATCTGCGCGTGGGCGCGCCGGCGCCAGTCGTTGAAGTCGCCGGCCACGACCACTGGCGAGCGCGCCGGAATTTCCTTGCGCACCATGTCGCACAGCAGCTTCATCTGCTGCGTGCGGTGGGTTTCGACCAGCCCCAGGTGCACGCAGATCGCATGCACGGTGTGGCTCTGGCCGGGCACCTGCAACTCGCAATGCAGCATGCCGCGCCGCTCCGGGCCGCTGATGGAGATGTCTCGGTTTTCAAAGCGCACGATCGGGAACTTTGACAGCAGCGCGTTGCCGTGGTGGCCGTTGGTGTAGACCGCATTGCGGCCATAGGCAAACTGGTTCCAGATGCTGTCGGCCAGGTATTCGTAATGGGGCTGATCGGTGTAGTTGTCGAACTTTTCCGCATGCTTGAGGTGGCTGCCCGTCACCTCCTGCAAAAACACCACGTCCGCGCCCACGGTGCGCACCGCGTCGCGCAATTCGGACAGGACGAACTTGCGGTTGAAGAAAGTAAAGCCCTTGTGGATGTTGACGGTGAGCACCTTGAAGGAAGACGCTGGATCGGCGTCTGCCCTGAGGTCGGCGCCTGCCGTGGGTTCGACGTTTGCCGTGGTTTCGGCGCCTGCCGCAAGACGCCTCGCGCGGGGCTGGGTGTGAAGTGTTTTGATTTTGTGGAGCATGAGGTTCTCGGACGCTGCGTCAAGGATTCCGGGCTGCGCGGTATTGAACAAAGAAGGGGTAGCAATCTGGCGGCAACGGGAGGCCTGAAACAGGCCAAACTTGACGAAACACGATTGTTGTCCGGCGGCGTATTCAGGACTGTAGGACGTTAACTTATTTCTGCCAGGCCGTCGAACGCGCTGTGGTCAACAAGCTGCCCGACCTAACGTGTCCAATCAACTGGCGACGGGCGAGGCGGCCACGCGGCATCGGTGCGACAGAGGCATCTTCTTTGCCCACTTCGGAGTATCCCTGACAAAATTTGGTCTTGGCTTGCTCGTGTCGCGTCATGCACAGACTGCCGGTTCTCGCTGGTCCTCAACGCGCATCGCGGCTTTGCATCCCTTGTCAAGGCCTCAGCCTTGATGGCGTGCTGCGCCTTGCGCCGCAGGCCGATGGCGACGCGATCTCCCGACACTTTGCGCATGACGCGGCACTGGGCCCTGTTGACGGAGCGGAAAGTAGAATTTTCAGATTTTGAGCCTTCCTGGAAAAAAGCCAAGCTGAGCGATGGCGGATGGGTCCACCTGATTGGCAGGCTGAAGAAAACGCCCGGTATCCGGGTGACATGCGAGGCCACTTGCCGGGGGGGTGCCCAGGCGGTGCTGTGGATCTTGGGTGCAGGCGCCCAGTGGCGGCTCCTGCCCGATAGGCTCGGGCATTGGAACAGCGTGTTCAAGTGCTTTGCCAGTTGACGCCGGTTTGACGTATGGGAGAAGATGCCGGCCAATGTCCCGGTGAAGGTGGCTATGCACAATGTCTGCATCGACAGCACCGTGGTACGGGCGCACGCCTGTGCCGCTCTCGGGCGGCTTTGGTTGCAAGACACAGGTACTGACCGCTGCGCCGGGGCTTGCCCGTGCGCTTCATCTTGACGGGAGGCAGGCAGCAGACATCACCCAAGCCACGCCACGCATGCAAGACATCAGCACGGGCGCACTGCTGGCCGACAAAGGGTATTACGGCAACGTCTTGCTTGACTGGGCTGGGGCAGCGTGACATCTCGGCAGTGATCTGGCCCAAACCGAACCGCAAAATGCAAAGAGGCTGTGACTGGGACATGGACAAGGAACGCCATGTCATCGAATGCATGTTCGGCAAACTCAAGTACTTTCGTCGAATTGCCACCCGCTATCGGAAAAAGGCCAGCCATTTCATGGACATGCTGACCTTCGCTGCGTTTTTGTTGTGGCGACGCTCATGCGTCAGCAGACACCTGGTTTTTAATCGCCCGAAATCTGGAGAAACGACATTTTTTGTTAATCTTTACTTGATCCCGTTGTCTGGCACTACCGTCAGAAGCCCTTTCTTTTTACCCTTGGAATTATTGGGCTCCAAGCTTTCGCCTTGCTTTTGACAACCTATGGCAAAGCGGCCATGCGCAATTGGGGTGAACCGATGGGGCACAGGCTTCTTGCCAATGGCCTTGCCCACACCGGGGCTGAGGTCAGAGATGAATTCCTGGGAGGGCTCCGACGTTCGCACCCGAAGCTCAACCGGCCGCCTGCTCTTGACCACGATCTCCTGTGGGTCGACAAATCCTGCGCCGCATTCGACGTTGATTACCTGCACACCTTGTGCATCAGTTACGGCATACCATGCTTCTGTACTTATGGCCTGCGACTGGGCAGCGCTGCAGCCGGCCAAAAAGCCAATAACAAAGATAAAGCGTCTGAACATTTAGTCTCCTAATTTCTGCCGGGCTCAGTTCAAGCGACTAAGCCGCGATTTCGAACGAATGCCTGAAGTGCTGGCTGGACTGCTTTCGTGGTCTTTGCCCTCCTCATGCTGCTTAAGGCGGCCACGCTCTTGCCTTCAGGAGCGAGTTCATAAAACTCTTTAAGGGCCATACACCTGCAGCTCGGCCACCGAGATGAATGCGTTGCTGCCGCCGGGGGCGCCGTAAATGCGTATGGCTTCGCCGCTGATGGGCGCGAACTG
>NZ_JADOVE010000036.1:0-16938 GCF_015752225.1 Polaromonas sp. CG_9.11 | reverse complement strand
GGGGCAGCGCAGATCGCGTTGCGACAAGCGTGGGGGCAACGGCCGCCAGCGCCGGGCCGCCCCAAGCAAGGCCAGCCCCCTCGGGGGGCAGCGCAGATCGCGTTGTGACAAGCGTGGGGGCAACGGCCGCCAGCGCCGGGCCGCCCCAAGCAAGGCCAGCCCCCTCGGGGGGCAGCGCAGTACACGAAGTGACAAGCGTGGGGGCAACATTCCTGCCGGAATGCCCGCAACTCAAGCTGCTGCGCATGGAAGGAGAGGTGTATTTCGGCGCCACCCAGCATGTCGCCGACATCCTGCACGCGCTGCGCACCCAGCCGCATCCGCAAAAGCACCTGCTGGTGATGGCCAAGAGCATGAACTTCATCGACCTGGCGGGTGCCGAACTGTGGGAAGCCGAACTCGCTGCGCGCCGGGCCATGGGCGGCAACCTGTACTTTCACCGCCCGCGCCCGGAGGTGATCCGCATGTGGCGCAAGACCGGCTTCACCGACGTGCTGGGGCCTTCCCACCAGTTTTCCGACAAGTTCACTGCCATTGCCACCATCTTTGGCAAGCTGGACCCGGACATCTGCCGGCATTGCAGTGCCCGGATTTTCGAGGAGTGCAAGACGGCTGCGGGCGCTGACGATCCGGCGAATCAGCCGACAAGCTGAAGGCACTGCTCAAAGCAAACGGCCTGCCCGGTCATGAAGCACAGTTTCATGCCGGAATGTCCCTGGCGCTGGGTTACGCGCAAGCACTGGACTGTCCGCGCCTCCACGTCATGGCGGGCGTGCTGACGGGTGTGAAGCCTGTCTCGCCAAGCACCTCTTTATAAACATCAACCCGCGCGGCGAAACGTCAGGTTGATGCGCTGGCGCCCCAGGCGCGGGTGCTCGCCGTCGGCCAGCGGCGCCACGCCGTGAAACGCCAGCCGCGACACGCCGCCCCACACCGCCACGTCTGCGTGCGCCAGCCGCCAGCGGGCAGGGCGGTCGCTGCGCTGCAAACCGCCGAACAAAAAAACCGCCGGCAGCCCCAGCGACACCGAGACAATGGGCGCGCCCAGGTCGCTTTCGTCGCGGTCCTGGTGCAGCGACAGGCGCGCGCCCGGTTCGTAGCGGTTGATCAGGCAGGCGTCGGGCGCAAAGCCTTCATAACCCGCCTCTGCCGCCGCCTGCATCGCCAGTTCGGCAAAGCAGGCAGGCATGGATGGCCAGGGCTGGCCCGAGAGCGGGTCGGTGCTGCTGTACCGGTAGCCGGTGCGGTCGGAGACCCAGCCCAGCGCGCCGCAGTTGCTCATCCCGACCGACATGACACGCCCGCCCGGCGTCTTGAGGTGGCGCAAGGGCGCGGCCGCGATGACCTGCCGCGCAGCCTGAAGCAGCGCTTCGGCCTGGTCCAAGGCAAAACCGCGGAGCAATGCGGCGCCCGGCGCGATGGGCTCGGGCGCGGCATAAGGCGCCGGGCATTCGTCGAAAAGACTGTTTGCGCAACATGCACGGGCTCAAGTAGCTATAAAATAAATAGCAAATTATTCTGCCAGCCCGGTCAAGATCGGGCAATCGGGCCGGTCGTCCCCGGCGCAGCAATGCGCCAGTTGCGCCAGCGTTTGCCGCATGGCCTGCATCTCGGCAATGCGCCGCTCCAGGTCGGCCACATGCGCCTGGGCGATGCGTTTCACATCGGCACTGGCGCGCTGCTGGTTTTGCCACAGCTTGAGCAGCTCGCCGATCTCGGCCATGCTGAAGCCCAGCGTCCGGGCGCGGCGGATGAAGCGCAGGGTGTGGATTTGGGTGTCGCCATACTGCCGGTAGCCCGCGTCGGTGCGGTGCACGGCGGGCAGCAGGCCGAGCGATTCGTAGTGCCGCACCATCTTGGCCGACACGCCCGACTGGCTGGCGGCCTGGCCGATGTTGAAGGGGCCATTGCCAATTACAGCTGCGGTCATTTCGAGCTTCCTTTCCAGCGGCGCAGCAGCAGCGCGTTCATCACCACGCTGACACTGCTGAACGCCATGGCCGCGCCGGCAATCACCGGGCTGAGCATCCCGAACGCCGCCAGTGGAATGCCGACCGCGTTGTAGAAAAATGCCCAGAAAAGGTTTTGCCGGATCTTGGCGTAGGTGCGGCGCGAGATGTCGATGGCGTCGGCCACCAGCGCCGGGTCGCCGCGCATCAGCGTGATGCCGGCGGCCTGCATCGCCACGTCGGTGCCGGTGGACATGGCAATGCCGACATCGGCCGCCGCCAGCGCAGGCGCGTCGTTGATGCCGTCGCCGACCATCGCCACCCGGCCGCCGTCCTGCTTCAGCTGGTCTTTCAGCTGGCCGACGATGGCTGCCTTGTTCTCGGGCAAGACCTGGAAATGCACGATGTCGATGCCAAGCTGCCTGGCCACCGCCTCGGCGCTGCCCCGGTTGTCGCCGGTGACCAGCGCGGTCTGGATGCCGAGTGCATGCAGGCTGGCAATGGCCGGCGCGGCGCTGGCCTTGACCGTGTCGCCAAAGGCCAGCAGCGCCAGCAGTTGCGGTGCGCCAGTCACGTCGGCCAGCCAGGACACGGTGCGGCCTTCGGCCTCCAGTGCCTCGGCGCGCACCGCAAAGGCGCCAAGGTCCACGCCCAGTTCCTGCATGAAGCGCGGACTGCCCAGGCGCAGTTCATGGCCCTCGACCACCGCCGACATGCCGCGCCCGGCCACCGCACGGACTTCAGACGCCGCTGGCACGCTGCGTTCTTCCTGTGCGGCCAGTTGCGTGACCGCCTTGGCCAGCGGATGCTCGCTGCCGGCCTGGATGGCGGCGGCCCAGCCGAGGGCCGCATCGCGCGAAATATCCACGGACTCCAGTGCCACCAGTTCGGGCTTGCCTTCGGTCAGCGTGCCGGTCTTGTCGAAGGCGACGACCTTCACCTGGTGCGCCACTTCCAGCGCTTCGGCGTCCTTGATCAAGATACCGTGTTTCGCCGCCACGCCGGTGCCGGCCATGATGGCGGTCGGCGTCGCCAGCCCGAGCGCGCAGGGGCAGGCGATCACCAGCACCGCGACGGCGTTCAAGATGGCGGTTTCCCAGTTGCCCGTCGCCAGCCCCCAGCCGAGCAGCGTGACGGCTGCGATGCCGATCACCACCGGCACAAACACCGCGCTGACCTGATCGACCAGCCGCTGGATTGGCGCTTTTTTAGCCTGCGCCGATTCGACCATGCGCACGATGCGCGCCAGCGTCGATTCGGCGCCGATGGCCGTGGTGCGCACGATGATCAAGCCTTCGGCATTGACCGCGCCGCCCGTCACCCGGTCGCCCGCGTGTTTGTTGACCGGCAGGCTTTCGCCGGTGATCAGCGATTCATCGACCTCGGTCGCGCCTTCCATAATTTCGCCATCGACCGCGATGCGTTCACCGGGACGCACCACGACCTGATCGCCAACCTGCACGTCGCCGATGGGCACATCCCTGTCCACACCGCTACGCCGGACCCGCGCGGTTTCGGGCCGCAGCGCATTGAGTGCCCGGATGGCTTCGGTGGTCTGGCGCTTGGCCCGCGCTTCCATCCATTTGCCCAGCAGTACCAGCGTGATGACCACCGCCGACGCTTCAAAATAAAGATGCGGCATGCCGTCAGCGCCATGGCGCAGCAACAGGTACACGCTCAACCCGTAGGCCGCCGATGTGCCGACCGCCACCAGCAAGTCCATGTTGCCAGCGCCAGCGCGCACGGCTTTCCAGCCGGCCTTGTAAAACCGCGCACCCAGCCAGAACTGCACCGGCGTGGCCAGCAGCCACTGAATCCAGCCGCCCAGCATCCACTCCTTGCCAAACAGCATGCCGACCATGGGCAGCGCCAGCGGTGCCGACAGCGCGGCCGCCACGGCAATCGGCCACCAGGGGGCACCGGACGGCGCGGCCGGGCTGGCGCCCGTCGCTGCCGCCTGGATCGCTTCTGCCCGGTAACCGGCTTTTTCCACGGCGGCGATGAGCTGGGGCAGGGCGGCCGCGCCGCCCGCCAGGGTGACTTCGGCGGTTTCCGTCGCCAGGTTGACGTCGGCCGACAGCACGCCCGGCACCTGCTTGAGCGCCTTTTCGACCCGCGCGACGCAGGACGCGCAGGTCATGTCGCCAATCTTCAGCCGCAGCGACGCCTCGCCCACGGTGCTGCCCGCAGTGCTGCCCACGGCATAGCCGGCTTTTTCCACAGCCGCTTTCAACGTGTCCAGGGTGACTTCGCGGCCCGCCTTGACACTGGCCTGCTCGGTGGCGAAATTGACGCTGGCTTCCTCAACCCCCGGCGTGGCGGCCAGGGCTTTTTCAACCCGGGCCACGCAGGAGCCGCAGGTCATGCCTTCCACGGGGAAGCGCCATTCCTTCAAGGCGGATGCGGGGGCCAGCGGGACTGGCAGGGTGTGGCTGACGCTCATGGTTGTTTCCTGAAAATTCGGTAATGGAGCGAGTCTGAACCTTGCCATGATGGCAAAGTCAAGCACTGGCTGGCATTAACCCTGACGGACTTCAGGATGCTGATGCCACTGCTTGACCTTCCCTGCATGGCAAGGTTCACACTGCCGGCTTGAAACCGGGCAAAGCGCTGGTCTGAAATTTCGAACACCGCTGTTTTTCCCGTTCTTTCATTTTTCTCCTTTCACACTTTCAAGGAAACCCCATGCAATTCAATGTCCCCGACATGAGCTGCGGCCACTGCGCCGGCGTCATCACCAAGGCCCTGCAGCAACTCGATGCCGATGCCATGATCAGCATCGACCTGCCGGCCAAACAAGTCACCGTCGAGACCGCGCAGGAGCGGCAAACCGTCGCCGCCGCGCTCACCGAGGCCGGCTACCCGACCGAGTGAGGCTTGTCCAGGCAGTCGGGGCAAACCCCGGCACGCTGCTGTGGCAGGGCTCGATAGAATGATTCTTCCCTTCACTTTTGTCAGCGCCTGTGTCCGACCGTTTAGCCGTTTTGCCCCAATACCTGTTGCCCAAGCAGGCGCTCACCCGCTTTGCCGGTTTTGTCGCCTCGCGCGAACGCGGCTGGGTGACCACCGAGATCATCCGCCGCTTTGTCGCCAAATACCAGGTGAACATGGACGAGGCGCTCAACCCGGACATCGGCGCCTACCTGTCCTTCAACGACTTTTTCACCCGCGCGCTCAAGCCCGGTGCGCGGCCACTGGCCGAGTCGGCGCTGGTCTGCCCGGTCGATGGCGCGATCAGCCAGTTTGGCGTCATCAGGCACGACCAGCTGTTGCAGGCCAAGGGCCACGACTATTCCACCACGGCGCTGGTTGGCGGTGACGCGGCGCTGGCCGCGCAGTACGACAACGGCCATTTCGCCACGATCTACCTGAGCCCGAAGGACTACCACCGCATCCACATGCCGGCGGGCGGGCGTTTGACGCGCATGATTTACGTGCCCGGTGACCTGTTCTCGGTCAACCCGGTCACGGCGCGCGGCGTGCCGGGGCTGTTTGCGCGCAACGAGCGCGTGGTCTGCGTGTTCGAGTCGGCGCGCGGGCCGTTCGCGCTGGTGCTGGTCGGCGCGACGATCGTCGGCAGCATGGCGACCGTCTGGCACGGCGTGGTGAATCCGCCGCGCGGCAAGGTGGTGCGCGAGTGGCTTTATCCGGCGTCTGGCCAGCCCGAAGTCGTTCTCAAGCAGGGCGAGGAAATGGGCCGGTTTTTACTGGGATCGACCGTCGTGCTGCTGTTTCCGAAAGGCCCGCTGCGCTTCAATACCGACTGGGCGCCGGGCCGGGCGGTGCGGCTGGGGGAAGTGATGGCGAACTACTCGGCGGCCGCGCAGGGCTGAGCCGGCAGGTTCGGCCGCACAGGCCCGTTTGTGCCGCACGATTCATGACACCGCTTTTGAAAGAACTTAATGAACAGTGAACCTGTGCCTGTCCCCCAAGCCGATTTTGAGCAAATCGCGCAACTGATGGCGGCGGCCCGGCAGCAGGCGGTGCAGGCCGTCAACACCACCTTGATTGATTTGTACTGGCAGGTCGGCCAAACCATCAGCCTCAAGATCGAGCAGGCGCAGTAGGGTGATGGCGTGGTGGCGCAACTGGCCAGCCACCTGGCGCGCACCCAGCCGGGGCTGCGCGGTTTTACCACCCGCAACCTGTTTCGCATGCGGCAGTTTTACGACGCGTACCGGGGCGATGAGAAAGTCTCACCACTGCTGAAACAATTGCCGTGGACGCACAACCTCATCATCCTGAACCAGAGCCAGCGGCCCGAGGAGCGCGAGTTTTACCTGCGCCAGGCCATTCGCGAAAAATGGAGTAGCCGCGAGCTGGAGCGCCAGTTCAAGACCGCGCTGTTCGAGCGCACGGTGCTGAGTCCGGCAAAAGTGTCAGCAGTGCTGTCACAAATGCATCCCGACGCCTTGAGCGTGTTCAAGGACAGCTACCTGGTCGAGTTCCTGGACCTGCCGCAAGGCCATTTGGAGGCCGACTTGCACCAGGGCTTGCTGCAGCAGCTCAAGACTTTTCTGATCGAGTTGGGCCGCGATTTCTGCTTTGTCGGTAGCGAATACCCGCTGCAGGTGGGCGGACGCGACTTTGCGCTGGACCTGCTGTTTTTCCACCGGGGGCTTAACTGCCTGGTGGCGATTGAATTGAAAGTCGGGCGGTTCGAGCCGGAATACCTTGGAAAACTCGGCTTCTACCTCGAAGCCTTGGACCGCGATGTGAAAAAGCCGCACGAGCAGCCTGCCATCGGCGTGCTGCTGTGCGCCAGCCAGGATGAGGAAGTGGTCGAATACGCGCTCAGCCGCAGCCTGTCCCCGGCGCTGATCGCCGCCTACCAGACCCAGCTGCCGGACAAGGCCTTGCTGCAAGCCAAGCTCCATGAGCTGTATGCGCAGAATGCGGCAACTGATCCTGCCGAAGGCAACCCATCTTCCTGATGGCCGGTCGAATGGCCCGGTTCAGGCGCGGGCGGGGTTATTGCCGCAGGCGTAAAGTAGCCGTCTTGCCCAGAGGCCCCACTTTTCATCTCCGGAGTCCGCCATGAACGCCCCCCTGCACCGCGAAATTCCCGCCGGCATCCTCGACGCCGCCCAGGCGCTTGCCCAGGTCACGACCCAATGGGACGATGACATCGTCAAGCAGCTGACCGACTACATCGCCATTCCCGCCAAGTCGCCGGCCTTCGACCCCGACTGGGCGCAGCATGGTTTTATCGACACGGTGATGCGCAATGCGGCGACGTGGGTCGAGGCGCAGAAGGTGGAAGGCTTGACGCTGGAGATCGTCCGGCTTGAAGGCCGCACGCCAGTGCTGTTCTTTGAAATCCCGGCCACCCGCGCCGGCTCGACGCAAACGGTCCTGATGTATGGCCACCTGGACAAGCAGCCCGAATTCACTGGCTGGCGCAACGACCTGAGCCCGTGGAAAGCCACCTACGAGGACGGCAAGCTCTACGGCCGGGGCGGTGCCGACGACGGCTATGCGGTCTATGCCAGCATTGCCGCCGTGCAGGCGCTGAAAAGCCAGGGGATTGAACACCCGCGCATCGTTGGCCTGATTGAAACCTGCGAGGAAAGCGGCTCCTACGACCTGCTGCCGTATGTGAATGCGCTCAAAGACCGGCTGGGCGAGGTGGCGCTGGTGGTCTGCCTGGACTCGGGCGCCGGCAACTACGACCAGCTCTGGCTGACGACCAGCCTGCGCGGCAACGCGGCCGGCGTGCTGAAAGTCGAAATCCTGACCGAAGGCGTGCATTCGGGCGACGCCAGTGGCCTGGTGCCGTCGAGCTTTCGCATCATGCGCCAGGTGCTCGACCGGCTGGAAGACAGCGCCACCGGCCGGCTGCTGCCGCAAAGCTTTCACTGCGAGGTGCCGGCCGACCGGCTGGCGCAGGCCGAGGCCACAGCGAAAATCCTCGGCGACGAGATCTACAAGCGCTTTCCGTGGGCGCATTACGACTGCGAAGGCGCTTCGACTTTTGCGCTGCCGACGACCACCGATCCGGTCGAGGCGCTGCTCAACCGCACCTGGCGCCCGACGCTGAGCGTGACTGGCGCCGAGGGTTTTCCGTCATTCCGCGACGCCGGCAATGTGCTGCGGCCCTACACCGCCTTCAAGCTGTCGCTGCGCTTTCCGCCGCTGATCGATGCCGGCGTGGCGGTGCAGGAACTCAAAAAGCTGCTCGAAGACAATGCGCCCTACCAGGCCAGGGTGACATTCGACGGCGGCGGCGGCGCCTCGGGCTGGAATGCCCCAAGTACCGTGCCGTGGTTTGAAAGCGCCTTGAACGAGGCGTCGCAAAATTTCTTCGGTGCACCCTGCGGCACGATCGGCCAGGGCGGAACGATTCCGCTGATGGGCATGCTCAGCAAGGGCTTTCCCAAAGCGCAGATGATGGTTTGCGGCGTGCTCGGCCCCAAGAGCAATGCGCACGGGCCCAATGAGTTTTTGCATGTGCCGTATGCGCGAAAGCTGACGGCGGCGGTGGCGCAGGTGATGGCGCGAGTGCCGGGGTGACAACGGCGTCAGCCGTCCAGCGCCCAGACGCAGGGCCATGGGCGATCTGCGCCGCGACCAATTTTGAGTAAAAAAGACCTTTTCCGCAGACCAGACAAGCGCGGGCAGCTATCAAAAAAGAAGCGTCAGTGGTCCGCCTGCGCTTTCACGCCTTGCGCAGCCTGCGCTGCTGCAGGCCCAGCCAGCCCAGCGCCAGTGCGGTCAGGCCCAGCGGCAGCAGCGAGCCCAGGTTCAGCAGCGCCCAGCCCTGGGTCGTGACCAGCACGCCTGACGCCAGCGACGACACCGCCAGCACCGCGAACACGCAAAAATTCAGCGCGCCCTGGGCCTTGTCCTTTTCTTCCGGCCGGTAGGCCGTCAGCGCCAGCGTGGTGGCGCCGGTGAACAGGAAGTTCCAGCCCAGGCCGAGCAGGAACAGCGCCGCCACAAACTGCTGGAACTCCACACCCGACAGCGCGATCAGCACGCAGGCGATGTTCAGCGCCAGCCCCGTCGCCATGATGGGCAGCGTGCCGTAGCGCTTGATCAGGTGGCCGGTGAAAAAGCCCGGCGCGAACATGCCGATCACATGCCATTCCAGCACCCAGGCCACGTCGGAAAACGGCAGGCCGCAGACCTGCATGGCAATCGGCGTGGCGGCCATCAGGAGGTTCATCACGCCGTAGCCCAGCGCGCCGGCGGCAGCCGCAACGATGAAGACCGGCTGGCGCATGATGTCGCCCAGCGGCCGGCCGCCGCCGCTGGCGTGTTTCGGTGGTGGCGGTGGAAAGTCGATGAAGGCCAGCAGGCCCATCGCCAGCAGCGCCACGCCGGCCAGCGCCAGGTAGGCGCCGGCAAACGGCACGGCGGTCAGGCTGCGCGTGCCGGCGGCCAGGTTGGGCCCGGCGACCGCGCCGATCAGGCCGCCCGCCATGACCAGTGAAATCGCTTTTTCGCGGAACGCCGGCAACGCCAGTTCGGCGGCGGCAAAGCGGTAGAGCTGCGCATTGGCGTTGTAATAGCCGGCCACCAGCGTGGCCGCGACCAGCAGCCAGAAGTTCCGGCTGTAGGCCGCGTAGCCGCACAGCAGGGCCGACGCCAGGCCGACGAGCAGCCCAAGCTGGAACGAGGCCTTGCGGCCAAAACGGCGCTGGGTGTGCGCCACCAGCCCGGTGGACAGCGCGCCGCCGACCACATACGCCATCACCGGCAGCGTGGCCATCCAGCCCAGCGGCGCCAGGCTCAAGCCGACCAGGCCGTTGATGGCGATGAAGGTGACGTTGTTGGTCAGGAACAAGCCCTGGCAAATCGTCAGCAGCCAGAGGTTGCGGTTCATGCGTTTGCGTCCAGGTGCAGTCGGGGTCTAGTCGAGATTCAGCAGCGACAGGCAGGCCAGCGGCGCGGTCTCGGCGCGCAGCACCCGCGGCCCCAGCGTGACCCGGCTGAAGCCGCAGGCAAGGGCGGCGGCTTCTTCGGCCGGGCTCAGCCCGCCCTCCGGGCCGTTCAGAAAAGTGAGGGCGCCGCTGCCGGTCACGGCCCGGCTCAAGGGCTGGCTGCCGTCCTGCAGCGACAGCAGCAGCCGCGAGCCGGCGTTGGTGGATGTTGCGGCCATGCTCTGTTTCAGCCAATCGGCCAGCGTGCAAACGCCATGAATCAGCAGCAGGCGGTTGCGGCCGCACTGCTCGCTGGACGCAATGGCAATGCCTTGCCAGTGGGCGACCTTCTTGTCGGCGCGTTCGGCTTTCAGGCGCAGCACGCTGCGCTCGCTCATCACCGGCTGGATGCTGGCCGCGCCGAGTTCGGTGGCTTTTTCGATCAGCCAGTCCATGCGGTCGTTGGCCGGCATGCCGACGACCAGATGAATGGCGCGGCTGGCCTCGCGCGCCGTGGCGGTGAATGCGCCAAGGGTGACGTCCACCTCGCTGCGGCCCATGCGCTCGACCGTGGCGTCGAATTCGCCTTCCGCGTCCCCCCGGCCGTTGAACAGGGTGATGTGTCCGCCCGGCTGCAGGCGCAGCACCTGCACATGGCGCGCGGTCTGTTCGGGCAAGGTGACACTCTGGCCCGGAACCAGTGCGATGTCGGCGTAAAAGCGGGCGCTCACGGCGTAAGCGCCACTGGCAAAGAAACCGTTTCAACTATTAAATCAATAGCTGACAACAAAAGCCTGGCGTGCGCAAAAGGCCTATTTGATATCAAAACGTGTACCCCACGCGGGTTTCGTTGCCCTCGATCTCGTCGAGCAGCACCATCAGCGGCCCGAGCTGGCGGTAGCGGGCGCAGGTGGCGCGGGCGTACTTGATGAAGCGCGGCGTGTCGGCCAGGTATTTGGGTTTGCCGTCGCGCAGGCTCAAGCGCGCAAAAACGCCCAGCACCTTGAGGTGGCGCTGCAGCCCCATCCATTCGACGGCGCGGTAGAACTCGCCGAAATCATCGCCCACCGGCAAGCCCGCCTTGCGCGCCTTTTGCCAGTAGCGCACGGTGATGTCGAGAATGAACTCCTCTTCCCAGCTCAGGAACGCATCGCGCATCAGGCTGGCGATGTCGTAGGTCACCGGGCCATAGACCGCGTCCTGGAAGTCCAAAACGCCAAGGTCGCCGTTGGCGTCGACCATCAGGTTGCGCGGCATGAAGTCGCGGTGCACATAGACGCGGGCGCCGTCCAGCGAATTCAGGCAGCTGGCCTTGATCTGCGCAAACAGGGGCTCCAGCTTGCCCATCAGCGTGGCATCCAGCGCAAAACCCCGGTGCTTGTCGACATACCACTCGGGAAACAGCGCCAGCTCGCGCGACAGCAGCGCATCGTCGTACGGCGGCAGCACGCCGGGTTTGGACGCGAGCTGCCACTGCACCAGCACGTCCACCGCCTGCATGTAGCGCGCGAAGTGCGCCGGCGTCGCCTCGATGCGGGCATCGACGGCGGTGGGCGGCGCGATCACCTCCATCAGGGTCTGCGCGCCCAAGTCGCTCAGCAGCATGAAGCCCAGCGGCGCATCCCAGGCCAGCACGCGCGGCGCGCTCAGGCCGGCGTCCGCCATCAGGCCGGCCACCTTGACGAAAGGCGCGCAGTCTTCCTGGGCCGGCGGCGCATCCATGATGATGAAGCGCTGTCCGCTAGATGCGTCCACGCGGAAATAGCGCCGAAAGCTGGCATCGGCCGACGCCAGCCGGACGGTCCCCGGCTGCAAGCCGTGCGGCGGCGCCACGGCGGCGAGCCACTGGGCAAAGGCGCTGGCGCGCGCAGGGTCAAGCCAGTCGGGGGGTAGGGAAGCGGTCATGTTTTCAAAGCCCTTGGTCGGTGCGGCAGCCCGGCGCGGGCCGGGGCAGGAGGGTCATGGATAATCAGCCCTGATTTTACAAACGGGTTTATCTCATACAAACGATGCGCCACGCATCCCGCCCCTTCTTTATTCTTTCCCCGGTCGCCCATGCGGTCTCCCGGCTGGCGATGCTCGCCACGCTGGGACTGGCGGCGGCCGGACCCGGCCATGCGCAGGCGCCTGCCGTGGTGGCCGACGGCGCCGCGCCGTCCGCGCCGCTGGCGCTCAAAAGCTCGCCCCTGCTGGCGGAGGACGTTTCGAAAGCGCCCGGGGACGAAGGGCCGACCTTCGTCTTTGGCGACACCATTTCGGGCCGCCCGGACCTGGAAACGGTGATCGAGGGCAATGCCGAACTGCGCCGTGGCGCCACCTCGATGCGCGCTGACCGCATCGAGTACTACCAGCCCGACGACCAGCTCATCAGCACCGGCCATGTGCGCATCAACAATGCCGGCAACCGCTTTGAAGGCCCCGAGCTGCAGCTCAAGCTCGACCGTTTCGAAGGCTTTTTTACTGCGCCCCGCTACCGCTTTCTGCAAAACGGCGGCAACGGCCAGGCCGAGCGGGTCGATTTCATCGACGACAAGCATTTCAGCGCGCACCGCGCCAGCTACACCACCTGTGAGCGGGGCAACGAGGAAAGCTGGAAGCCGGCCTGGGAAATGACCGCGACCCGGGTTGACTTTGACCTGGACCGCGAAGTCGGCGTGGCCACCGGCGCGGTCGTGCGTTTCAAGCAGGTGCCGATCCTGGCCTTCCCCAAGGTCAGCTTTCCGCTCAGCGACCAGCGCAAATCGGGCTTGTTGCCGCCCACGCTGGGCCTGGATTCGCTGAACGGCTTTGAAGTCCGCCAGCCGTATTACTTCGACATCGCGCCCAACCGGGACGCGACCTTCTCGCCCGCCATCATGGCCAAGCGCGGCGTCGATCTGGCCGGCGAGTTCCGCTACCTGGAGCCGACCTACAAGGGCCAGCTGCGCGCCAATGTGCTGCCCGGCGACAAGCTGCGCGGGCGCGACCGCTGGTCGTATTCGCTGCAGCACCTCGGCGCCATCGACACCGGCGTGCCGTCCATCGGCGGCGTGGGCCTGAACCTGAACTTGAACAAGGTCAGCGACAACGACTACTGGCGCGATTTTCCGGTGGCCACCGGCCAGGTCACGCAGCGGCTGCTGACGCAGGACGCCATCCTGAGCTGGAGCAAGGGCTATTTTTCCTCGTCGGTGCGGGCGCTGAAGTGGCAGACGCTGCAGGATGTCAGCTCGCCCATCATCCCGCCGTATGACCGCCTGCCGCAACTGACCGCCGCCTACACCCGCGTCGATGCCCCGCTGCCCGGGCTGGCGGCACTGGGCGGGGGCTTTGACTGGTCCGCAGAGGCCGATTTCACCCGGTTTTCCGCCGACCAGAGCCTGACGAAGCAGCCCAACGGCAACCGGGCCTTCAGCCGGCTGCAGGTGAGCCGTCCGTGGCTGGCGCCCTGGGGCTACGTCACGCCCAAGGTGCAGCTGCATGCGACCAGCTACCAGTTCGAGTCGCCATTGGCCAACGGCGCCACGTCGGCCACGCGCGTCGTGCCGACCTTCAGCCTGGACAGCGGCCTGACCTTCGAGCGCGACGCCCGCTATTTCGGCCGCAGCTTCACCCAGACGCTGGAGCCGCGTGCCTTCTATGTGCGAACGCCCTACCGCGACCAGAGCTTTCTGCCGAACTACGACTCGGGCGCGAACAGCTTCAACTTTGCCACTGTCTTCACCGAAAACGCCTTTGTCGGCAATGACCGCATCTCGGACGCGAACCTGCTCACGCTGGGCCTGACCTCGCGGCTGCTGGACCCGGCCACCGGCGCCGAGGCGGTTCGCCTGGGCGTGGCGCAGCGACTGCGTTTCGACGACCAGCGCGTCAGCCTGCCGGCCCTCGGCACGACACCGGTGCCCGGCGCGCTGCCGGTGACCGACCGCGTCAGCGACCTGCTGGTCGGCGCTTCGGTCAACTGGGTGCCGCAGTGGACGTTCGACGGAACGGTGCAGTACAACCCCAAGATCAGGGAGTCGGAACTGGCGTCCATCGGCGTGCGCTACAACCCGGGCAACTACCGAACCGTCAGCGCCGCCTTTCGCCGCCAGCGCAACATCAGCCAGCAGGTCGACGTCGGCTGGCAGTGGCCGATCAACGACCTGTGGGGCGACAAGGGCCAGGACCTGGGCGCCGGACGCGGCCAGGGCGGCGGGCGCTACTACAGCGTGGGCCGGCTGAACTACAGCACGCTGGAGAAAAAGCTGGTCGATGCGGTGGTCGGCATTGAATACGACGGCTGCTGCTGGATTGGCCGCGTCGTGCTGCAGCGCTCGCAAAACAGCACCGCGACGTCCAGCACGCGCATCTTGTTCCAGCTTGAAATGGTGGGTTTTTCGCGCATTGGCGCCAGCCCACTCGAAACCCTCAAGAGCAACGTGCCACGCTACCAGAACCTGCGTGACAAAATCAGCCCTCCCAGCCGCTTTACCACTTATGACTAAACACCGCTTTCCCTCTGTCCGGCCGCTGTCTGCCGCGCTGGTGCTTCTGCTGGCGCTGCCCCTGGGCACCGTGCAGGCCCAGATCGCCCGGCCCTCGGCCACGCCGCGCTTGGTGGTGCCTGCGCCGCCGGCGGCCAATACGGCGTCGCGCGCCGGCGCCCAGCGCCAGGCCGACTTCATCGTGGTCGTGGTCAATTCCGAGCCGATCACCAACAACGAAGTACGCGCCAAGCTGCTGCGCACCGAGCAGATGCTCAAGCAGCAGGGCACCGCCGTGCCGCCGCGCAACGAACTGCTGCCGCAACTGATCGAGCGCATGATCAGCGACAAGGCGCAACTGCAGGCCGCGCAGGCCTCGGGCCTGAAGATCGACGACAACGCCGTCGAGGGCGCGGTCCAGACAGTGGCCCGGCAAAACCAGATCACGGTCGACGAGTTGCGCCGGCGTCTGGAAGCCGACAGCATCGACTACGCCCAGTTCCGCTCCGAGATCCGCGACGAACTGCTCATCAGCCGACTGCGCCAGCGCGAAGTCAAGGTGGATGTCAGCGAGTCGGAGATCGACGCCTACCTGCGCGATCAGCAAGGCCAGCCAGGTGCCGCCAGCACATTGCCGGCGGCAATCAACCTGGCTGAAATCCTGGTGGCGGTGCCTGAAAACGCCACGCCCGACCAGGTCGCCAGCCTGCAGGCCAAGGCCGAGCAGGTGCTGGAACGCGTCCGCGCCGGTGCCGACTTTGCCGCTCTGGCGGCCGAGGTCTCGACGTCGGCGGCGCGCGGCAACGGCGGCCAGATGGGCCTGCGCAGCGCCGACCGCTACCCGCCGCTGTTTGTCGAGGCGACGCAAAGCCTGCGCGCCGGCGGTCTGACCGGTCCGGTGCGCAGCGCCGCCGGTTTCCACATCCTGAAGGTCATCGAGAAACGCCAGGGTGGCCTGCCTGACGCCGTCGTCACGCAAACCCATGCCCGTCACATCCTGCTGCGGCTGACGCCCCAGCTGAGCGAAGCGGCGGCCATCGAAAAACTTGCCGGTTTCAAAAAGCGCATCGCGGCCGGCCAGGCCGACTTTGCGACACTGGCACGCGAGAACAGCCAGGATGCCTCGGCCAAGGCGGGCGGCGACCTGGGCTGGGCACCTGCCGGCGCCTTTGTTCCGGAATTTGAAAAGGTGATGAATGCCCTGGCGCCCAACCAGGTGTCCGACCCGCTGGTGTCGCGCTTCGGCGTTCACTTGCTGCAGGTGCTGGAGCGCCGCGAGGTGCCGGTCTCGCCGCGTGACCAGCGCGAGATGGTGCGTGGCGTGCTGCGCGAGAAAAAGCAGGAGGAAGCGCTGGTGCGCTGGGCCGAGGACATTCGCGGCCGCGCGTACGTTGAGTTCCGCGAGCCGCCTCAATGACCCCCACGCTTGTCGCTTCGCGTACTGCGCTGCCCCCCGAGGGGGCCGCTGCGCCTGCGGTCTGGCGACGCCAGTCCCGCGGCCCCTGCTGGGTTAGAGAAGTCGCCCCCACGCTTGTTGCTTTGCGTACTGCGCTGCTCCTTGAGGGGGCCTTGCTTTTGCGGGTTTGCGCGGCATGAAGCACATCCCGCGCAAACGTTTCGGCCAGCATTTCCTGACCGACCGGCTGATCATCGACGGCATCGTGGACGCGATTGCGCCCTTGCCGGGTCAGCCGATGGTCGAGATCGGCCCTGGCCTGGGGGCCATGACACGGCCTTTGGTGGCACGGCTTGGGCACCTGACGGTGATCGAGCTGGACCGCGACCTGGCGCGCCAGCTGCGCACGAATCCGCAACTGACCGTGGTCGAGTCCGATGTGCTGCGGGTCGATTTCAGGCAACTGGCCGGGCAAATCCGGTTGGAGGCTCCTGAAGCGGCAAGCGTCGGCGCCATGGAAACGACCCTTCCCGGCCAGCCAGGGCCGCGGGACTGGCTTCGCCAGACCGCAGGCGGAGCAGCCCCCTCGGGGGGCTGCACACCAGGCGAAGCGGGGAGCGTGGGGGCCTTCAAACTCCGCGTGGTCGGCAACCTGCCCTACAACATCTCCACGCCCATCCTGTTCCACCTGCTCGATGCGGTCGACGTGATCGAGGACCAGCATTTCATGCTGCAAAAGGAAGTCATTGACCGCATGGTGGCGTCGCCCTCGACCAGCGACTATGGCCGGCTGAGCGTCATGCTGCAGTGGCGTTACGCCATGGAAAATGTGCTGCACGTCCCGCCGCAGAGCTTTGACCCGCCGCCGCGCGTGGACAGCGCCATCGTGCGCATGGTGCCGCATGCCGAGCCGGTGCAGCTCGACGTCAAGCTCCTCAGCGAACTGGTGCGGGTGGCCTTCAGCCAGCGGCGCAAGCTGCTGCGCCACACGCTGGGGAAATGGCTGGCGCAAAAAGAGTTTTCCGGTGACTTCGATGTCAAGCGGCGCGCCGAAGAAGTGCCGGTGGCCGAGTACCTGGCGCTGGCACAGCAGGTCAAGGCCGACGCTGCCCAGCCCGAAGACGTTGGCGCACTATAAAATTAGTAGTCGCCCTTGCCCGCCAGGCAGGCGAAAAATACCGATTTGAGTCGCAGATTCAATTACAAAATGCACCAAAAGCTAATGTAAGGGGTTTCATCTCGATGGCATGAAACACCTCGTGAGGAGTGCGAAATCCCAGGCA
>NZ_JADOVE010000035.1:0-17996 GCF_015752225.1 Polaromonas sp. CG_9.11 | reverse complement strand
CTGGACACGCTCAAAAACACCGACGTGCTGCTGCTCGACGACTGGGGCATGGCCGCCATGGACAGTCAAACCCGGGCCGATCTGCTGGAGATCATTGACGACCGGGCCAGCCAGCGCGCCACTATTCAATCACCAGCCAGTTGCCGATTGAGCACTGGCACGAGTGGATAGGCGACCAAACTGTGGCCGATGCCATGCTCGATCGCCTGATGCAAAGCCATCACCGTTTCACGCTGACCGGCGAATCTCTGCGCAAAAAAAGCCCGCCCGAAAAAGGGATCGCCGACAAGTAGGCCACCACGGCCAGGGGGGACCTCCGGCGGCCTGGCAGGGGCCTATTCGTTCAAAAAATTCAATTCCAGAGAAGGACAAAACAGCCGGGAAAGCAGGCCGGCATAAAATCAAAACGCGCAACACCGACCCTCGGTCACGTTCGCCGGAATGCCGGTCACGTTCACCGGAATACGCAACCGGCCCCGGCACGTCATGCCGCGCACGGTCTCGCCAAGCCCCTTCCCACGCCAATGTCAAAAGGCCGATGGTTGACTAATCTGGTCAAGATATTTATAGTTGACTAAATAAGTCGGGTATCTATTTTTCCATCAGAGATATCCCTCCCGAAAAGACCCGCCAGGCGGTCGCTGACAGCAGCCCGGTAGCAACCAAGGAGTTTGACCCATGACCATGACATTGACTGAAAACGCAGCGTTGCAGATCCAGCGCCAGCTTGAAAAACGCGGCCAGGGCATTGCCTTGCGCATTGGCGTCAAGAAGGTTGGCTGCACCGGCTTGGCGCACACCTTTGACCTGATCGACGAGGTCGGCCCGGGCGACCACAGCTTCGAGTCGCATGGCGCGCGCATCGTGGTCGATTCTGAAAGCCTTGAATTCCTTGACGGCTCGCGCATCGACTTCGTCACCGACGGCCTGAAGCAAAGCTTCAAGTTCGACAACCCCAATGTTGAAAACGAATGCGGCTGCGGCGAAAGTTTCAACGTCAAGAAAAAAGCCGGGACTGCCACACCGTAATCAACGTCAAGGCCTGACCGCCCGCGTTTTCTTCAAGCCACATCACCAGCCAGAAGGACCCCCATGAGTGCACTGCTGCAGCAACTCGTCAACCAGCCCTACAAGCACGGATTTGTCACCGACATCGAATCCGATGTCGCGCCCAAGGGGTTGAGCGAGCAAACCATCCGCATGATTTCGGCCAAGAAAAGCGAGCCCGCGTGGCTGCTCGACTTCCGGCTCAAGGCCTACCAGGCCTGGCTGCTGATGACCGAGCCGGTATGGCCCAACGTGCATTACCCGAAGATCGACTTCCAGGCCATCAGCTACTACGCCGCGCCCAAGCAAAAACCCAAGCTCAGCAGCATGGACGAAGTGGACCCCGAGTTGCTGCGCACCTTTGAAAAGCTCGGCGTTCCGTTGCACGAACGCATGGCGCTGGCCGGCGTGGCGGTCGATGTGATTTTTGACAGCGTGTCAGTGGCCACCACCTACAAGGCCAAGCTGGCCGAGGCCGGCATCATTTTCTGCTCGATGTCCGAAGCCGTGCTGGAACACCCGGAACTGGTGAAGCAGTACCTGGGCACGGTAGTTCCGACGAGCGACAACTACTACGCCGCGCTCAACTCGGCGGTGTTCACCGACGGCTCGTTCTGCTTCATCCCCAAAGGCGTGAAGTGCCCGATGGACTTGTCCACCTACTTTCGCATCAACACCGAGGAATCGGGCCAGTTCGAGCGCACGCTGATCGTGGCGGAAGAGGGCGCTTCGGTGTCCTATCTGGAGGGCTGCACGGCACCGGCTTTCAGCAGCAACCAGTTGCATGCGGCGGTGGTGGAACTGGTGGCGCTCGACAACGCTGACATCAAGTATTCGACGGTGCAGAACTGGTACGCGGGCGATGAAAACGGTGTCGGCGGCATCTACAACTTTGTCACCAAGCGCGGCCTGGCCAAGGGCGCGAACTCGCGCATTTCCTGGACGCAGGTCGAGACCGGATCGGCCATCACCTGGAAGTACCCGTCGGTGATTTTGCGCGGCGACCACTCGGTCGGCGAGTTCTATTCGGTGGCGGTGACCAACCACCACCAGCAGGCCGACACCGGCACCAAGATGATCCACCTGGGCAAGAACACGCGCAGCACCATTGTCAGCAAGGGCATCTCGGCCGGACAGTCCAGCAACAGCTACCGTGGCCTGGTCAAGGTGATGCCCACGGCCACCGGCGCGCGCAATTATTCGCAGTGCGACTCGATGCTGATTGGCGACAAGTCAGGCGCGCACACCTTTCCCTACCTCCAGGTGCGCAACCCGACCGCCCAGGTCGAACACGAGGCCTCGACCTCCAAGATTGGCGAGGACCAGCTGTTTTATTTTGCCCAGCGCGGCATCAGCGCCGAAGCCGCCGTGTCCATGATCATCAATGGATTCTGCAAGGACGTTTTTCAACAATTGCCGATGGAGTTCGCGGTCGAAGCGACCCAGCTGCTCGGCTTCAAACTCGAAGGAGCGGTCGGATGATCCACCCCAACAGCCCGGTTTTACTCGACGTGCGCGGCCTGTGCGCCAGCGTCAACGGCATCGACATTCTCAAGGGCCTGGACTTTACCGTCCGGCGCGGTGAAGTGCATGCCATCATGGGTCCGAACGGCTCGGGCAAGAGCACCTTTGCCAAGGTGCTGGCCGGCCACACGGCCTATGAAGTCACGGCGGGAACAGTGCAGTTTGAAGGCCAGGACCTGCTGACGCTGGCGCCCGAGGCACGCGCCCTGGCCGGCATGTTCCTCGGCTTTCAGTACCCGATCGAAATCCCCGGCGTGGCCAACAGCCAGTTCTTGCGCCTGAGCTACAACACGCTGCAGGCGCAGCGCGGCCAGGAAGAGCTGGATCCGCTGGAGTTTGACGACTTTGTGCGCGAGAAAATGAAGCTGCTGGAGATGAACCCCGATTTTCTGGACCGCAGCGTGAACGAAGGCTTTTCGGGCGGCGAGAAAAAGCGCAATGAAATTTTGCAGATGGCGCTGCTGGAGCCGCGCCTGGCGATTCTGGACGAGACTGATTCCGGCCTCGACATCGACGCGCTGCGCATCGTGTCGCAAGGCATGAACCAGTTGATCACGCCTGAGAACGCCGTTATTCTGGTCACGCATTACCAGCGGCTGCTGAACTACATCGTGCCCGACTTTGTACATGTGATGGAAGCCGGCCGCATCATCAAGACCGGCGGCAAGGAGCTTGCGCTGGAACTGGAACAACGCGGCTACGACTGGGTCAGCGCCGAGCACGAAGCGGCGAGCGGCGTGGAGGTCAGCGCATGAACAGCGCCATCGCACTTCGCCCCCCCACGGTGGACCACCTGGGCGCGCTGCTGGCCAACCAGCCGCTGCTGGCGCCCAGCCCTTGGGTGCATGTGAACGCGCTGCGCGAACAGGCGCATGCCGCGCTGGGCGCGCTGGCCATGCCGACGCTGCGCGACGAGGCCTGGCGCTTCACCAGCCTGGCGCCGCTGCACCGGCTGACGTTCCAGCCGGTGCAGGCGGCCAGCCGCCTGCAGCTAGAGGACATCGCGCCGTTTTGCCTGGACGACGTTGCGTGCCGGCTGGTGTTTGTCGATGGCATTTACGCGCCGCAGCTGTCCAGCCCAGCCCCCGAGGGCGGCGTGGTCGTGACCAACTTGCTGACCGCCATGGCCACCCATGCCGCCGCGCTGGAGGCGCAATTCGGCCGCCGGCAGATGCTGGGCGACAACGTGTTTGCCGCGCTCAACACCGCCTTCATGCAGGACGCGGCGGTCGTGCTGGTACCGCGCCATGTGGCGCTGGCCGCGCCGGTGCATCTGCTGTTCGTGGCGACGCAGGCGGGCGCGCTCAGCCACCCGCGCTGCCTGGTGCTGGCCGAAGCGGGCAGCCGCGCGACGCTGGTTGAAGACTATGTGGCGCTGCAGGATGCGGCCTACCTCGTCAATCCGGTGACGGAAATCGTGCTGGCCGACCAGGCGCAGCTCACGCATGTGCGCGTGCAGCGCGACGGCCCGCAGGCGTTTCACATCGCCAACGGCGCGGTGTCGGTGGGGCGCTCGGCCAACTACCAGTCGGTGAGCGTGGCGATGGGCGCGCAGCTGTCGCGCTACCACCTGAGCGTGGTGCTGGGCGAGGGCGCCGAATGCGCTGTGGACGGCCTCGCGCTGCTCGCTGGCAGCCAGCTGGCTGACACCCACAGCTGCATTGACCACGCCCAGCCGCACGGCACCAGCCGCCAGCTGCACAAGTGCATTGCCGAAGGCAGCGCGCATGCGGTGTTCAACGGCAAGGTGATCGTGCGTCCGGGCGCCCAGCGCACCGACTCCGCGCAGTCCAGCCGCAACCTGCTGCTCAGCAGCCGGGCGCAAGTGGACACCCAGCCACAGCTGGAGATTTTTGCCGACGACGTAAAATGCACGCACGGCGCCACGATTGGCCAGCTCGATGCCGAGGAAGTGTTCTACCTGCAAAGCCGTGGCCTGTCCGGCAGCGCCGCGCGCCAGTTGCTGACCTACGCGTTCGGCGCCGAGATCCTTGAGCGTATTCCCGTCGCCTCTTTAAAACACCAGCTGCAGCAGCGCATGCTGGCGCAAACCGGCAGCCAGCCATGAACGCGCGCGCCGAGCCAATACACGTCACGCCCGCCTTCGATGTCGAACGCGTGCGCGCCGACTTTCCCATCCTGCAAATTGAGGTTGAAGGCAAGCCGCTGGTCTACCTGGACAACGCCGCGTCGAGCCAGATGCCGCAGCCAGTCATCGACCGGCTGGTGCGCTACCAGAGCACCGAGCACGCCAACATCCACCGGGCGGTGCACACGCTGTCTGAACGGGCGACGGCCGCGTACGAGGAAGCGCGCGCCAAGCTGCAGCGCTTCATCAACGCACCCGACGTGCGTGAAGTCATCTTCACCAGCGGCACCACCGAGGCCATCAACCTGGTCATGCACGGCTATGGCCGCAAGTTCATCCAGGCCGGTGACGAGATCATTTTGACCACGCTGGAGCACCATTCCAACATCGTGCCGTGGCAGATGCTGGCCGAAGAAACCGGCGCCATCATCCGCGTGTTGCCCATCAACGACGCCGGCGAGCTGTGCCTGGACCAGTTCGAGCCACTGTTCAATGACCGCACCAAACTGGTCGGCGTGAGCCATGTCTCGAACGCGCTGGGCAGCATCAACCCGGTCAAACAGATGATCGCGCTGGCGCACAAGCGCGGCGTGCCGGTGCTGGTCGATGGCGCGCAGGCCGCGCCGCACCTGCCGGTCGATGTGCAGGACCTGGACTGCGATTTTTATGCTTTTTCGGGCCACAAGCTGTGCGGGCCGACCGGCATTGGCGTGCTCTACGGCAAGGCCGCGCTGCTGGAAAAAATGCAGCCCTTCAAGGGCGGCGGCGACATGATTTTGTCGGTGTCGTTCGAGAAGACGGTCTACAATGCGATCCCGTACAAGTTCGAGGCCGGCACGCCACCAATTGCCGCCGCCATCGGGCTGGGCGCGGCCGTCGATTACCTGTCGGCCATCGGCATGGACGTTATCGCCGCCCATGAGCATGCGCTGCTGCAGTACGCCACGAGCCAGTTCAGCGACCTGCCCGGCCTGCGCCTCATTGGCACGGCCCAGGACAAGGCGGCAGTGCTGTCTTTCACGCTCGACGGCATCCACCCGCACGATGTCGGCACGCTGCTGAACCAGGACGGCATTGCGGTGCGCACCGGCCACCATTGCGCGCAGCCGGTGATGGCGCGCTTCAAGGTGCCTGCCACCACGCGCGCCTCGTTTGCGTTCTACAACACCATGGCCGAAGTCGATGCGCTGGTCGCCGGCATCCGCAGCGTGCAGAAAGTGTTTGCCTGATGGCTGACTACAAGGCGCTCTACCAGGAAGTCATCCTGGACCACAACAAAAAGCCGCGCAACTGCGGCACGCTGGACCGCCCCAGCCACCAGGCCGAGGGCCACAACCCGCTGTGCGGCGACCACCTGAGCGTGGGGTTGAATCTGGATGGCGATACCGTCGACCAGATCGCGTTCCACGGCGAGTCGTGCGCCATCTGCAAGGCGTCGGCATCGATGATGACGGTCGCCATCAAGGGCAAGACGCGTGCGCAGGCGCAGGCCTTGACCCAGGAATTCCTGGCCATGGCCACCGGCAAGCTCGACCTGAATCAGCCTAACCAGATCGGGCGGCTGGCGGTGTTTGCCGGCGTGCGCGACCTGCCCACGCGCGTCAAGTGCGCGATCTTGCCGTGGCACACGCTGCAGGCCGCCTTCAATTCGCAGGGCACGGCCAGCACCGAAGCGTGATGTTGTTAATGACTGCTGACCCCCTGAAAGGCCCCCATGCTGACTGCCCTTGAACTTAAAAACTACATCGCGAACGGCCTGGCCTGCGACCACGCGGAGGTGCTGGGCGATGACGGCCAGCACTTCGAGGCAGTGGTCGTGAGCCCGCTGTTTGCGGGAAAAACCCTGGTCCAGCAGCACCAGCAGGTCTACCAGGCGCTGGGCGATCGCATGCGCTCGGAGATCCACGCGCTGTCGCTGCAAACCTTCACGCCCGAGGCCTGGGCGAAATCGATCACTCAATAACTTTGGAACCCACATGAACGTTCACGACAAAATTCACGCGCAAGTCCACACCAACGCCGTGGTGCTCTACATGAAGGGAACGCCGCAGTTCCCGCAGTGCGGCTTTTCAGGCGCCACGGTGCAGATGCTGCAGGCTTGCGGCCTGCAGGACTTTGCCGCCGTCGACGTGCTGGCCGACCCGGACATCCGGGCTGGCATCAAGGCCTATGCCAACTGGCCGACCATTCCGCAGCTCTATGTCAACGGCGAGCTGGTGGGCGGCGCCGACATCGTTCGCGAGCTCTACGAGTCGGGCGAGCTGCAGACGCTGGTCAACCCGGCAGGGGCGTCATGACCTTGAAATTACCCTGGTCCAGCGCCCGCCCGGCGCCCATTTTTCAGGAGACTTGAATGCCGAAAATTGCCGAAATAGACGACACCCCTAACCCGAATGCGGTCAAGTTCACGCTCCACGAGCCGCTGACCTGGGGTGTCTCGCATTCCTACGAGAATGCAGACCAAGCCAAAGGCGATGCGCTGGCCTCGGCGCTGTTCGCTATTGCCCATGTCAGCAACGTGTTCTACGTGGACCGCTGGCTGACCGTGACGCAGGACGGCGGCGCCGACTGGCCGGAGCTGGTGCGCCTGATCGCCGTGCCGCTGCGCGCGGCGCCGGCGGCCGCTGCACAGTCGGCCGCCGCCGTATTTGCCGCGCGCGTGGCAATAGACGACATGAGTGAGGAGGAGCAGGAGCGGCTGGAATTGATCAGCGAGCTGCTGGACCAGCGCATCCGGCCGTCGCTGCAGGCCGACGGCGGCGACCTGCATGTGGTCGGCCTGTCCGGCAACTACCTCAGCATCCATTACCAGGGCGCCTGCGGCAGCTGCCCGAGCTCGATCTCCGGCACGCTCGCCGCCATCGAGAACCTGGTGCGCACGATCGAGCCGGAGTTGGCCGTGGTTTCGGTCTAGCCTGCTGCCGCGACAGGCCGGCAGCCCACGACACGCCATGACCGCCCTTCATCCCTGAACCCATAAGGCAGAAACACCGCCATGCAAACCACCAACCCCGCGCAACAATCCGCACCAGCCGCTTTACCCCAGCCAGCCGCCGGCCCCGGGAAACTGCCGGGCATCCGTCACATCATCGCCGTCGGCAGCGGCAAGGGCGGCGTCGGCAAATCCACGGTGAGCGTCAATCTGGCGCTGGCGTTGCAGCAGCGCGGGGCGCGCGTCGGGCTGGTCGATGCCGACATCCTGGGCCCCAGCATCCCAGGCATGCTGGGCATCCCGACCGGTGAGCCGCCAGCGATGACGGCAGACAACCGGATGATCCCGGCGCAGCGGCACGGCCTGAAGGTGGTGTCCATGGGCATGCTGACCGGTGACGACCAGCCGGCCGTACTGCGCGGGCCGATGGTGGGCAAATACCTCAAGATGTTCGTTGGCGGCGTGCAATGGGGCGATCTGGACTATCTGATCCTGGACCTGCCACCCGGCACCGGCGACACCCAGCTGACGCTGGCGCAAAGCATGCCGCTGTCGGGCGTGGTGATCGTGACGACGCCCCAGGCCGTCAGCCTGAAGATCGCCCGCCGGGGCTTGCGCATGTTCGAGAAGGTGCAGGTCCCGATTCTCGGCATCGTCGAGAACATGCGCACCTTCACCTGTCCGCACTGCGGCGAGACCACGGATATTTTCCGGCACGGCGGCGGCGAGCTGATGAGCGAGGAACTCGGTGTGCCGTTCCTGGGCGCCTTGCCCCTGGCCGCCGAGGTCGTCACTTGCGGCGATGAAGGGCGTCCCATCGTGGTCGCGCAACCGGCGTCGCTCAGCGCACGGGTGTATGCCGCCATCGCCGACGCGCTGGTCGAGCAGGTGCACGCAGCGGTCACGGTGCTCAAGCCCTTTGTCTGGAAGTGGGACAGCGACGAGGGTGCGCCAGCCTGGATGGAAGGCGCTGTGCAGCCTGCCGGCGCGCGCACCATCCCGGTGGGTCTGCTGCGCCGCGATCCGCGCACCTTGTCGCTGCTGTGGGAAGACGGCCATCGCGACGATCTCGATGTGCGCGACCTGCGCCTGGCCTGTCGCTGCGCCCTTTGTGTGGAGGAGATGAGCGGGCGCAAGCTGCTCGACCCTCGGACGGTGCGGGCCGATGTGAGCCCGCGCCAGATCACCAGCATCGGCAATTACGCGATCCAGTTCGACTGGAACGACGGCCACAACAGCGGGATTTATGCCTTCAACGACCTGCGCGCCTTGGGCGAACGGGCTGGTCTGCAAAGCGTCGAAGATGTCTGAAACCCTGGCGCCAGACCAGATTCGGGCGGATCAGCCGGTCAGCATCCGCGCCGAGGCATCGCTGGTCGATCCCGACAGCTGCAAATTCACAGTCAGCTCCAGCGTACATCCGGGCGGCTCCTTCTTTTTTGCCGGCAGAGAACGCGCAGCCGGGTCGCCGCTGGGCGAGCGGCTGTTTGCGCTTGACGGTGTCGCCAGCGTGCTGATTGCCGGGAACGTGGTGACCATCGGCAAGGTGCCAGGCACCGCCTGGACGGGACTCAAAGCCGCCATCGGCGCGGCCATCCGCACCCAACTGCTGAGCGGCATGCCAGCGGTATTGGAGGCGGCGGGCCGCACCAGCCTGCAGGCCCCGTCAGACGCCGAGCTTGGCGCGGCGGTTCAGGCGCTGCTGGACCGGGAAGTCAATCGTTCCATCGCCAGCCACGGCGGCAAGATTTCGCTGTTGGACGTTCGCGACGGCAGGCTTTTCATCACCATGAGCGGCGGCTGCCAGGGCTGCGCATCGTCGCAGGTCACGTTGCGCCAGGGCTTTGAAGTCATGGTGAAGCGGGTGGCCCCGGAAATCACGGAAATCGTCGATGCGACCGACCACGCGGCCGGCCGCAAGCCGTTCTACCCGCGTGCCGCGGCCGGCGAGCAACTGATCACCTGATGGTCGCCAGAAGACCGAACCTCATTTCAATCGCTGTTGCAACGCCCTGAGCGTGGCAAAGCTAACCAGGACATACGCAACATGACCCTTGAGACCATCCGCTTCAGAGGCATCGTGTCGGTGCTGCCGCAGGCCTCCGCCACGTCTCCCCGGCCAGACCAGCAAAGAGGCAGCCTCAAGACCAAGCGCGAACCGGTCGACCCCGAAGACCGCCTGCGCAAGCCCGACTGGATTCGCGTCAAGGCGGCGATTCCCGCTGGCCGCTTTCGCGAGATCAAGGACATCGTGCGCGCCCACCAACTGGTCACCGTGTGCGAAGAAGCCTCTTGCCCCAACATCGGCGAGTGCTGGAGCAAGGGCACGGCGACCTTCATGATCATGGGCGACAAATGTACGCGCCGCTGCCGCTTTTGCAACGTCAGTACGGGTCGCCCCGACGCACTCGATGCCAACGAACCGGAACGGCTCGCCAAAACCATTGCGTTGATGAAACTCAATTACGTCGTCATTACCTCGGTTGACCGCGATGATTTGCGCGACGGCGGCGCTAGCCACTTCGTCGAATGCATCCGCCAGATCCGCGCACAGTCACCCAACACCCGCATCGAAATCCTGACCCCCGACTTCGGTGGTCGACTCGACCTCGCGCTGGAAATCCTCAGCGGCGCGCCGCCCGACGTCTTGAACCACAACATCGAAACAGTGCCGCGCCTATACAAGGAAGCCCGTCCCGGCGCCGATTTTCAAAATTCGCTCAACCTGTTGCAGCATTTCAAGGATAGGCATGCAGGCATACCGACCAAGTCCGGGATCATGGTTGGGCTGGGCGAGACCGATGCCGAAATCTTGCAAGTGATGCGCGACCTGCGCGCGCACAGCATCACGATGTTGACCATTGGCCAATACCTGCAGCCGTCCGGCGGTCACCTGCCGGTGCGCCGCTATGTGCACCCGGACACTTTTAAGATGTATGAGGAAGAAGCTTACAAGATGGGGTTTCTAAATGCAGCGTCGGGCCCGATGGTGCGCAGTTCTTACCATGCCGATCAGCAGGCGTATAAGGCAGGAATAGTCTGAGCTAAATAAAAACCGACGGACTCGCCTAAAAATTTCCACTATTCATTCCAATCCTTTTCTTCTCCTAGTCAGGACCACCCAATGAACGACTCATTTTCAACCCGCGACAATCTCACCGTCAACGGCATCGACTACACCATCTTCAGCCTGGCGAAACTGGGACAGTGCTTCGATCTGTCAAAAATGCCGTTTTCGATGAAAATCCTGCTGGAAAACCTGCTGCGCTGCGAAGACGGCGTGTCGGTCACCAAGGCCTCGATCGAGGCCGTCGCGCAGTGGAACGGAAAGGACGAACCGAAGACCGAAATTGCCTTCATGCCGGCACGCGTGGTACTGCAAGACTTCACCGGCGTGCCCTGCATCGTCGATTTTGCGGCGATGCGCGATGCTGTCGTCAAGCTTGGCGGGTCGGCGGCTAACATCAACCCATTGATCCCTTCCGAACTGGTGATCGATCATTCGGTACAGGTCGATTCTTTCGGCAAGCCCAACTCGCGCGACATCAACGCCCAGATCGAATTTTCCCGCAACGGCGAGCGTTACAGCTTCCTGCGCTGGGGCCAGAAAGCCTTCAACGATTTCAAGGTGGTGCCGCCCAGCACCGGTATCGTGCATCAGGTGAACCTGGAAAACCTGGCGCGCGTGGTGATGGCACGCGACATGGGCGGCGTTAAGTACGCCTTCCCGGACACGGTGTTCGGTACCGATTCACACACCACGATGATCAATGGCCTGGGCGTTCTCGGCTGGGGCGTAGGCGGCATCGAAGCGGAGGCCGCGATGCTGGGTCAGCCGAGCTCGATGCTGATCCCGCAGGTGGTCGGATTCAAACTCACCGGCAAGCTGCCTGAAGGCGCGACCGCGACCGATCTGGTGCTAACCGTCACGCAGATGCTGCGTTCGCTCGGCGTGGTCGGCAAATTTGTCGAGTTTTATGGCGATGGATTGAATGACCTGCCGCTGGCTAACAGAGCGACGATCGCAAACATGGCCCCGGAATACGGCGCCACCTGTGGCATCTTCCCGATCGATGGCGAATCGTTAAGCTACCTGCGCCTGACCGGGCGCAGCGAGGAACAGATTGGCCTGGTCGAAGCCTACGCCAAGGCGCAAGGCCTGTGGCGCAGTGACCAGGAAGCCGAGTACAGCGCGACCCTGCACCTCGACATGGGGACGGTGCTACCGTCGCTCGCCGGACCGAAGCGACCGCAAGACCGCGTGCTGTTGTCCGACATGAAAAACAATTTCACGACCAATCTGGTTGGCATGGTCGCCAACCGCAAGCCGCTCAAGAGTTCCGTGCAACGCTTCGAAAATGAGGGCGGTGACGTCACCGTCGAGCATGACGCTTCAGTGAACGCCTCGAGCCAGGTGTCGATCAAAGACAATGGCTTCGTCCTGAAGGACGGCGCCGTGGTTATCGCCGCGATCACGTCCTGCACCAACACCTCCAATCCCGCAGTGATGCTGGCGGCCGGACTGCTCGCCCGCAATGCCGTGGCCAGGGGTCTAAAGGCCGCGCCCTGGGTCAAGACGTCGATGGCACCGGGTTCGCTGGTGGTCACCGATTACCTGAACAAGGCGGGTTTGATGGGTGACATGGAAAAGCTCGGCTTTTTCATCGTCGGCTACGGTTGTACGACGTGCATCGGCAATTCTGGCCCACTGCCTGACGACGTGTCTCGGCGCATCGCCGACAAGGACCTGGTCGTAGCCGCGGTGCTGTCCGGCAACCGCAACTTCGAAGGCAGGATACATCCGGAAGTGAAAATGAATTATCTGGCATCGCCGCCGCTGGTGGTGGCCTATGCGCTGGCAGGCACGGTGAATATCGACTTGACCATCGACCCGCTGGGCACCGGCAGCGACGGCAAGCCGGTTTACCTGCGCGACATCTGGCCGTCGAACAAGGAAATCGGCGACTTGATAGCGTCAAGTGTTGGCCCGGAAATGTTCAAGCGCAACTATGCCGATGTTTTTGCCGGCGACAGCCGCTGGACCCAGATCACCTCGCCAGATGGCGAAGCGTTCGCATGGGACGAGGCTTCAACCTATATCAAGAACCCGCCCTACTTCGACGGTATGCAAATGCGCGTCGGCCGCATCGAGGACATCCATGGCGCGCGGCTGCTTGGCCTGTTTGGCGACTCGATCACCACCGACCATATTTCGCCAGCCGGCAACATCAAGACCAATTCACCGGCGGGTCGCTTCCTGCAATCGCGCGGCGTGCAGCCACAACACTTCAACTCATACGGTTCGCGTCGCGGCAATGACGACGTGATGGTGCGCGGCACCTTCGCCAACATCCGCATCAAGAACCTGATGCTGGGCGGGGAAGAAGGTGGTGACACCATCCACTACCCGTCGAACGAGAGGCTGGCGATTTACGACGCGGCGATGAAGTACAAGGCCGACGGGGTGCCGCTGGTGGTTGTCGCCGGCAAGGAATACGGCATGGGCTCATCGCGCGACTGGGCGGCCAAGGGCACGTTGCTACTGGGCGTCAAGGCCGTGATCGCCGAGAGCTTCGAGCGCATCCATCGCTCCAACCTGGTCGGCATGGGCGTATTACCGCTGCAATTCATGGCCAGCCAGAATACCGTGTCGCTGGGCTTGAAGGGCGATGAGTCGTTCGACATCACCGGCCTGCGCGATGGTGCCAGCCCAATCGTCGATGTGGTTGCCACCGGCGGTGATGGGCGCCTGGTTTCCTTCAAGGCGCAGGTGTTGTTGATCACGCCCAAGGAAGTCGAGTACTTCCGCCACGGCGGCATTCTGCAGTACGTGCTGCGTCAACTGGCGTCCAGAAAGGCGGCGTGATCGATGGTTTTGTAGCATTAACCGTCAAGCCGTGCGCTCGTTTAGGTTGTGTCAACTTGCCGAGGAAAAACCTGATGTTGATTTTCTTCAACCTCGAAAAACTCAAGGCAAAACGAAGAGGCTGAACTGCATTGAATAAGCCGACGCTCGGCAGGTTGGATGACCAAGTTTATCGCGTCCTCTCAGGCCAGGGCGAGCATGCAGGTAACCTGAAGTTTATCAACGGGGTATGGAAGATCAAGGCGATCGGTTGCGACCGGAGTGGTGCCGTGATTCCCGGCTGGGGCATCTGGCCGAGCGCCGCAATACCACCTTCGTCGCGCTCGACGAAGAGTTAGTCAACGCCAGACTTGCCCGCGATTTAAGAAACTGTCGGCGTGCTTCACCACGTTTCGTTCTCCCGCTTACGGGAAAGTTAGTCAAAAACGGGGACTTTCACCTGAATTGGGTCAACTCAGGAGTTTTGGTTGAACTCAGCAGGGCTGACTAAGTAGTTGATTATTCAAATTCAAATTCAAATTCGTACCGTATGCATGCATCCACAATTCGCATGCGGAATCAGGACAATCAGAGTAAAACAGCGTCAGGAATATGAACATGAACCAGTTACTCGCACGCAGTTTGCACCGAATTGTTATCGTAGGCGGTGGTGCCGGCGGCTTGGAATTGGCGGTCACACTGGGGAAAAAACTTGGCCAGACTGGTAAAGCGAAAATCACGCTGGTTGACGCCGCGCGAACCCATTTGTGGAAACCGCTGCTGCACCAAGTCGCTGCGGGCACGCTCGATAGTCGCGCGGACGAGATGGAGTATTTCGCACTGGCGCGCAAACACCACTTCTCTTTTCGTCTTGGCCGCATGGAAGGCCTGCAGCGCGCCAGCAAAGAGGTCGTTCTGGCACCGATGCGAGATGAGGACGGTGCAGAATTATTGCCGCGCCAACTGGTGCCTTACGACAGCCTGGTTTTCGCGCTGGGTAGCCAAGGCAATGATTTTGGCACGCCCGGCGTGCGCGAGCATTGCATCCTGCTCGACACGCCCGTCGCAGCCGAGCTTTTTCATCAACGCCTGATCAACAGCTGCATCCGCGCCCAGACTGCCGCCAAGTCGTCTGGCGAAGGCAGTTTTACCGTCACCATTATTGGTGGCGGCGCGACCGGCGTGGAGCTATCGGCCGAACTGCGCATGACGACCAGAATTCTTTCCAGTTACGGTGTGACGCATTTCGATCCTGAAAAAGACTTGAAAATCGTTATCATCGATGCCGCACCGCGTTTGCTGCAGATGTTGCCGGAACGGCTCTCCACCTCGGTCGCATACGAGTTATGCAAGCTCGACATCGACGTCCACACCGACGAAAAAGTCGTCAACGTGTCACAAGACGGGGTGCAAATGGCCAGCGGCAAATTCATCCCCAGCGGCATCGTTGTGTGGGCGGCGGGTATCAAGGCGGCCGATTTCCTGAAAGACATCGATGGGCTGGAAACCAACCGCCTGAATCAATTGGTGGTACGAAACACCATGCAGTCGAGCCGCGATCCCTCCATTTTTGCATTCGGCGATTGTGCCGCCTGCCCGCAAGGCGAAGGCTTGCCGAATGTGCCACCGAGGGCGCAGTCGGCGCACCAACAAGCTAGCACGTTGGCAAAATCATTGATTCGATCACTGGAAAATAAGCCCTTGCTTGCATTCCATTACAAGGATCATGGCTCGCTGGTTTCGTTAGGTGAATACAATACGGTCGGCAGCCTGATGGGCACGATTGCGCGCGGCTCTGTGTTCATTGAAGGCACTATCGCCAAATGGATGTACTGGTGGCTGCACAAGCACCATCAAATCGCAATCAACGGCCTGTTCCATACATGGCTGTCGACCTGGGCCGAAACGATCAACTGGGCACGCAATCCGCGCATCAAGCTGCATTGACCGGCCTCATTCATTTGACTTATGACTTGATGCCGGTGCTCGATGGACGGGGTGCTGTCACTTGGATTTGTTGAGCAGGTTGAAATATTCAACTATTGGCGGTGACGCGAAAAAGGGTTCTGAAAATCATCTAGCCGGCATCCTGCCCCCGAGGCAGGTGGTGGACTTAAAGTGAGTTTGCAAACTTTCTTTAACCGACCTGGAGGCTGAGATGAAATACTGCGGAATTGACCTTCATTCAAACAATAGCGTGGTGTCGGTGCTCGACGAGCAAGATCACGTTGTGGCCGAGAAGCGCTTACCCAATGATCTTGAAAAGATCATTGGGCTTGTCAAACCCTGGCAATCAGAATTGGCAGGCGTCGTGGTTGAATCCACTTTCAATTGGTACTGGTTGGTCGACGGACTCAAGGATGCGGGATTCACGGTACACCTGGCCCATACGACAGCAATCAAGAAATACGACGGCCTCAAGCACAGCGGCGATGAAGCCGATGCACGCTACCTTGCGCATTTGCTGCGACTGGGAATATTGCCAACAGGAACCATACTGGAACCCGAACACCGCGCGGTGCGCGATCTGGCGCGAAAGCGGATGCAACTGGTACGCAGCCGCACAGCTCACATTCTGGCCGTCGAAAACATCACGGCCCGTCAAAATGGTTCGCGCATTACAAGCAATCAGGTCAAGCAGCTGACAGCGGAGTCGGTTGATGCAATGCCGTTGGCTGGGGATGTAGCACTGGCGGTCAAAACCAACGTGGCGGTGATCACGACTCTTTCCGAGCAGATTGACCTTCTGGAGAAGCGACTCCTGGCAGACATGAAGGCGCGTTCAGACTACACACTGCTCACCAGCGTGCCGGGTATTGGCAAAGTGCTGGCAACCACCATCCTGCTGGAGACAGGCCCGATTGATCGCTTCAAAGCTGCTGGCAACTTTGCGTCTTACGCGCGCTGCGTCGACAGCGCGCACACTAGCAATGGCAAGAAGAAAGGCGCAGGCAATACGAAGAACGGTAACAAGTACCTTGCCTGGGCGTTTGTGGAGGCTGCTGTTTATGCGATGCGATTCAATGCTGAGGCAAAACGGTTCTACGACAGAAAGAAGGCCAAGACGAACAACGTGGTGGCCATCAAGGCCCTTGCCCACAAATTGGCCAGAGCGTGCTATCACATGCTGAAGGAAGGCCGGCCATTTGATGTGACGCGCTGCTTCGCATGAGTAACGACGGTGGCCGTCAAGCCCGGTAACGCGACTGGAGCTACAGCCGACGGTTCTGAATTGGATGGCGTGCCACCGTCACCTGTTTGCAGTAATGCGGATCGCCCGCGACGTGAGCCAGCAAGGGATTGGAGCCGATATGTCGGCAGCCACGGATCTGTGATCAACCATTGGACACGTTTCGGCACCAACGTTCTTCTGGGGCGGCCAAGCCGCCAGGGCGAGAGGCCGTGACAGGGCTGCTCGCTTGATCCTGATGGGTGTCTGGCGCGATTCGTCGCTGCCAAGAATTGAAGAAACGGACGCGGTTGACAACTGTAAACAGCTTGAAAAAAGATAGATTGAAGACAGGCGGCTGGCGCCGCCATGAATTTTTATGCTCGCTTGACACCGACCGGCTAATGGCATCCCATTACACACAAGTCACCCATCGTTGAACTGCCGGGCATAGCGGGCACCCTCGACGAAGATGGCAATCTCCTGCATGCCCAGCCAAATCGTCCTGGCACCCGGTTCGCCATCGTGCTTTCTGCCCAGAAATCCGCCGCGCTGAGCAATCAAACGCACCACGGTGTTGAGCGTAGGAGTCTGGCGGGGCACGGGCTTTTTGTTCAGGATGAACGCCGCTCGCCACTCGTCAGGCTCGAACAATAGGTCGGCTGGTAAATCGGGCAACGTGCGCCCCAGCCGCATCAAGCGGTTGATGCGCCAGGCAATCACCATGTACAGCGCCAGAGCGGTCTGTAGCCGCCCAACATCGCTCAGCTGCAGCCGCTCGACCCGACAGCCCTCCTTGAGCACCAGGAAAAAAAGCTCAATTTCCCAGCGCGCGCGGTACCAATCGATGAGTTCGACTGCTGCTCCCAGCGTACTTGCCGTCCGGTTGGTCAGCAAACGCCAGACCACCGGCTTGGTGCCTGCCGGTGCGTTGACTTCCGAGGCAATAAGGCAGGTCACTTCGAGCTGGCCGCCCTGGCGGTCGGGCAGCATCACGCGCTGGGCGCGCACCTCCTGCTCGACCGCGCGGGCCTTGCGCCCGCGACCGGCCGGCATCTCAAAGCGAATACGCCCCAGCGGCGCGCTGGCCATGACGCCATCCCACAGCTTGCCCCCTTCGGGCAGCACCCGGTTGTGCTGGCAGCGCACCAGGTAATCGGCCGCGTGATTCATCTTGCGCGCCATCACCAGCAACGCCAGGATGTCCGACTCGCGGTCGCCAATGCACACATGACGCGTGCCGGGCAACTCGCCAGCCTGCTCGGCGATGCGCTCGTAGCTCTCCACCCAGCGCACCCCCTGTGTCAGACTAGTTGTCGCCTCTAAAAAATACTCTTTTAGACGCACCGACAACAATGAAGCAAAAATATTCCGAAGCATTTATCGAACA
>NZ_JADOVE010000034.1:0-20953 GCF_015752225.1 Polaromonas sp. CG_9.11 | reverse complement strand
CTTCAGGCCAAAGTCAACTGGCAGTTCACGACCAAGGATGCCCGCACCAAGCGCAAAAGGCTTTACCCGACAACTACAGCATGACGCGACACTAGTTCGTATGATCACAGTATGAGGTGACGGGGATCAGATTCGAATACAGCCGGGTTTTTCTGCCAGCCATCAACGATGCTTTGGTAAAGAGTTTTCCATCTCAGCGCCTTGAGATGTTTGGCAAAAATAAAGGCGTCCCTGAAAGCGAGCACATACGCTTTCAGGTTGTCCAGAGCCGGGCAGCTAAAAACCTTGGTCGTGGCTTTCTTGATGGTATGGATGCTCCACTTGGCTTGACCATTTGTCCAGAGGTAATGGGCCTTGGTCAACTTGCAAAGAATGCCGTTTTTATTGATCATGCCGAAATGAACAGCTTTTCTTCATTGCTGTCAAGCAAGGGTAACTATCTTGGCATCACTCCAGGTGATTCATGTGGTTTGTGTTTCAGGTGATTGCGTTACATCTCAGAGAAAATCAACACCAATGCGGCAAGTCGGAACTACGTCATCACCAAGATAAATCAACGCAATCAAATTCTTAATATAGAATAGATTTCCACAAACGTTGCAAATAATTACATTTTATGGTGTAAATTTCAGCAATCGTTTTATTCCCCCCTTTATCAGGAGTATGTGCGTGTTTCAACAAGTTGTCCCGGTTAACAAAGAGCACCACGCTGGCAAAAAAATCAAAGACATTTCGAGCTTTGAATTCGCATCCAAGTTTCATATTGCTTATGTGACGATGCATGAATTTGCCCGTGCCGCATCCATTTTTCCCATCGTCTTTTTGGAAGACAAAGAAAAAGACGAGTTTCGCCCTGTTGCCTTGATGGGGTTGAGCGCCGGGGAAAATCTATTTGTCGATGCGGATGGCAAATGGCAAGCTTCTTATGTCCCGGCCATTATTCGTCGCTACCCCTTTGCACTGACTCCAAGTGGTCAAGATGGTCAATATGTCGTTTGCCTAGACGAAGCCAGCTCACTGGTAAGCGATACCGAAGGCGCAGCCCTGTTTGACGAGGCAGGCGAGCCCACGCAAGTCATTGAAAACGTTAAACGCTACCTCGCTGAATTGCAGCAAATGGACGCACTGACCCACAACTTGTGCAAGTTCTTAGCTGAACACAACATGTTCACACCATTGAACATGCGGGTGCGGGATAACGACAAGGTCAAAAACGTTTCAGGCTGCTATGTGGTCAACGAAGAGCGCCTGAACAACCTGTCTGACGAGCGCTTTCTGGAATTTAAGAACAAGAGCTATCTGGCCCCTATTTACGCTCACCTGATTTCACTTGCACAAACCGAACGGCTGGTGAAGCTGCAGGACGAAAAACAAACTGCTTCATAACGCAGTTTTGCGAAGCGGTGGCACTGCCATGCGGTGTCACCGCTTTATTCATTTGTGCACACCTATTCTTGAATACGCTCTCAGTTCTTCGCGCCCTAACGACCAGGTCCTGCATAAAGAAAAACGATGTTTAAGTGTGTGAAATCACAATTGCAATCGGCAATATTGGCGCTCTTGGGTAGCATAGTTCTGGATTCACATGCCACTGAAGGCTTGGAAAGGCAGGTGCAACGAGAAACAGTCGCGCCCAATCAGGTGCAGGCAGGACAGATTTCGAATTTGGCGGCATTGAGCCCGGACGTTTTCCTGCGATTGCTGGTGGCCCGCAATCTCGATGTGCAATTCAGCAAACTCAACACCGATGTCAACCGTTACCTGCGCGAAGGAGAAGCAGCGCTCTACGAGCCCGTATTTTTCCTTGGGATTCGGAAAGAAGGCCGTAACCGGCAAAGAACTCCTGACGAACGCCTTCAAAGTACTTATGCGCTGGGAACAGCCGTTCTTGATGAGAAAGTACGTAATGATGAATTGGGCATTCGCAGCAAACTGCCCACTGGCGCTGAGGTATCGGTAAGCTACAAGGCCTCCGGAAAGGCCAACAACCTTATTCCCCAAACTTCCCAAATAAATGCGTCCGCTCCCGACACCGAATACACAAGTCTGCTCAACGTAACACTAAAGCAGCCCTTGTTTCGAAATGCCGGGCGAGCCATTACCGAAACGGATCGCCGAGTTGCAGAACTTGAACACCAGGTATCTTTGCAACAACTGACTCAACAAACCCTGAAAACCAGCATCGAAGGTTTAAACCTTTACTGGCAGTTGTACCGGGCACAAGAGACCGTCAAACTGCGCAAATCAGCAGTGACCACCAGTGAATCACTGATGGCAGATGCCAACGCCCGGATTTCTGCTGGCAAAGTGCCCCCCAGTGCCATATTGGAATTACAAAGTGTGGTGCTCAATCGCGAAGCGGAACTGGCGCGCAGCCAGCAGGCGTTTCGCGAAGCGCAGACGAAGCTGACCACGGCCATCAACATCGTATGGAACAACGACACGCCCGTGGGTATTTCACCTCAACTTCGTGAGAATGAACCGGTGATGGCACTTGCAGCCCCGCCAATCGATGAGGTATTGCGCTTATGGTCGCCTTACCAAATCGCCCTGCTCCGACATCAGCAGGCGCAGGCGCGCCTTGACTTCGCGCAGAACCAAGTCCTCCCGTCGGTTGATTTTGTCATGAGCTATAGCGGCACCGGGTTCAGCAACAAGCATCAGGACGCGCGTAAGTTCGCTACGGGCAACACTTACCCTGACTGGTATGTCGGTCTCAATGTTGAAATCCCTTTAGGAGGGAACCAAAAAGCGCAACAGCAGCTTTTTGCGCAGACCACACGCCTGACACAAGCCGAGGTGGAACTTCAGGCAATTCAAAATTCTTTCGCAAACGATGTGGTCGTTCGTTTGGGCGATCTCCAAAACTCATCTGATGTTCTGGAACTCAGCAAAAAAGAAACCAAACTGCGGCAGAAAATTTTTGACAACGAGCGACAAAGGGTTCAGATCGGATCTGGATCCTTTACCAATTTGCTTCAGAAACAGGCGGATTTCATCGAATCCAACCAAAGAATGCTGGAAAACCAGGTCCGATACGAAGTGGCAGTGACCATGTGGCAATACACACGGGGTAGCCTGCTGGTTGATAACGGCATAAACATTGACAATGCGAGCACTTCTGCACACTGAAGAACTTTTATGACCTTTATTTCAGATGATTCAGACAGGCAAGCAACGTGTCGGCGGGTGCTTTTCGTGAGGTGGCTGGGTTTGGTCTTACTGCTTGCTGGCCTGGGTGCGCAAGCCAAAACATTTTCCGGGCTGGTGTATCCATTGCATGACATCACCCTCAGTGCCGGGGTAGCAGGATTGGTGATGCAGCGGTTGGTGACACCGGGGCAACAGGTCAAAATGGGTCAGGTTTTGCTGCTGCTCGATGACCGGCTTCAAACCATTGAGAGTAAAAGGCGCAAAGCCATTTACGAAGACCAAAGTGAACTCGAAGCATCACGCGAACGCACCGCTATTTTGGGAAAGCTTCTGGCGGCTTCAAAGGCGGTCTTCAAAGAAACAGGTTCCATTAGCAAAGATGAATTGTTGCGTCTGGAAGCTGAATACGTGGCCACCAAAGGTCGTCTGGAACAACTGATTGCGCAAAAAAAACGTGAAATGCTGGAATATGAGTCTGCTGAAAGAGAGCGTTTACAGCGCCATA
This sequence comes from Polaromonas sp. CG_9.11, assembly GCF_015752225.1. NCBI lineage: Bacteria > Pseudomonadati > Pseudomonadota > Betaproteobacteria > Burkholderiales > Comamonadaceae > Polaromonas > Polaromonas sp. CG_9.11. Next base: position 17,295 of record NZ_JADOVE010000034.1, on the reverse strand, counting down.
TTGCGGCGCCAATCAGTGGCATTGTCACCAAGGTCATTCCACAGGTAGGAGAGTGGGCCAAGCCAGGCGAGCCCATCATTTTGTTGGTGGACGCCACAACCGCAGAGCTTCATGTCGCTGTTCCACACAAGGACGCCGTCGGACTTAGAGTCGGCGCAGCCCAAAGCATTCAGATGGAGTCAGGTAGCGCCGTTGCACAGACCATGGGGCGGATCACTTTCATATCACCGGTTGCTGACCCTGCCAGTGGGCTGGTGGAGATCAAGGTGACCTTTCCCAACGCACAGCTGAGCGTCAAGCCGGGCATCAAAGGCAGCATTGAGGTCAAGACAAATGTCCAGCAAAACTAGTTGCTCCCACTGACCAGACAACAGGGCCCATTTCGGTGAGTACAACCCAATTACGCTCAATTTCTGAAGCCTCCCGCGCGGCAACAGATGGCGTGCTAGACGCACAGACGCTCATAGAACAGCTGCATCTGGTCCGCAAAGTTTTGCTGTCTGAAGTGGACTGGGACCGTTACTGCAGCCTGATGCGGCAACTTTGCAAAGCGAGCCACTCCGCTGTGATTCGCCAAATCACCGCATCCGAGCGCGTGGAAATGCTGGGGAGATCCTCTGCGCTGCCCACCTGGTCGCCGCTGGAAACCATGCCGCCGGGTCTGGACCTGATGGCCAAGGCAACCGTTAACGGGTATTCCCAGGCACCAGCCCAGTCACCTGATGGGCAACCATGGCTGGTGCTGGTGGTCGCGTTGCAGGGTGTGTCTTCGTGTTTTCTGATTTTGAACATCAAGACCCAGGAACGCGCACAACTCAATGAGTTGACGCTGCGTGCCCTTCTGTCCATCGATTTCGAGCAATCCTTACACAATACCGGTGCTTCAGCAGCGCCTACCGATCTGACCGGCATGCTTGGGCTGGCGGCGCAGGTCATGCAACAACAGAGTTTCGAGTCGGCTTGTTTGACATTGGTAAATGGCCTTAGCGCTGAGTGGAAACTGATCCATGCCAGCCTGGGTTGGGTTGACGGTGCACAAACGCAGGTCGTGGCGATCAGCCACTTGGACCGATTCGAGCGCAATTCCCAGCAAACCCACCTGATCGAATCTGCACTTGCCACGGCTGTCATCCAGGGGCATGAAGTTTGGTGGCCGTCGACTTATGGCAATGCACTAAACGACCAGGGTTTGGCGGATTTCGCCCAGGAAATGGGGGTAGACCGGGTGCTTGTGATTCCCGTTCAAGATGCCCAAGGCATCACGCACGCCGTACTATTGCTCGCGTTTCCATCTGGAACCGCATCTGAACAAAATTTGAGTCATCTTCAGCTTTCCCTTGAACTGATTCAGCCCAGGCTGTCTGACCTGAGAATGCGCTCACTTGGCTTGGTACCGCGATTAAGGCTTCAATCGCACGCGCTGTCGGAGCATGTGTTTGGACCCGAACACGCCATACTGAAATTGGTGACTGTGATTGCTGTTGGACTGTTGCTGTATGCCGCATTTGGCAGTTGGAAATTCCGCGTGGATGCGAGTGCGCAACTCAACACCGACTCGACGCGCTTGATAAGTGCACAGTTTGACGGGCGAATCGATAAAGTTTATGCCACCGCTGGTGACCTTGTGAAAAAAGATGTCTTACTGGTGTCCTTGGACACACGGGAACTGGAGCAACAACAAAGCGAGTTGACCGCCGAAATAAGCAAGGCGGAAACTGAAGTTAATAAAAACCGCGCAGAGGGACGCTTGGCAGACACCGAAATTGCGCAAGCCCGGCTCGACCAATCCCTCGCCAAAGCTCAACGCATGGAAAGTTACCTGCAAAATGCCAATAGTCGAGCCCCGTTTGAGGGAGTTATCGTTGAAGGTGAAAGAAAAGACATGCTGGGAGCACCCGTTAAAAAGGGCGACAAGCTATTCAAACTTGCAAAAATTGAAGGTTTGTACGTCACGTTGATGGTTACAGAGCGGCAAATGCGCTATGTCAAGCCTGGTGCAACGGGTGAAGTTGCGCTGTTGAGTCATGCAGACCATAACATTCCCATTCGCGTTAACTCGGTTATTCCCGTAGCACAAGTCAAGGGGCAAGAGGGAAATCAATTCATGATCACAGCCGAATTGCTGGATGCACCTCAAGCTTGGTGGCGCCCCGGAATGACAGGGCTGGCCCGCCTTGATGCGGGGGACAAGAACATCGCATGGATACTGACACACCGTATCGTGGACAACTTGCGACTTCTGCTTTGGTGGTAGCTTCAAAACAACGGGCTTGACATGGGCTCCACCATATTCAGTGATTCATGGTTCAGGGTGTCAGGCTTGCGTGTGGCTCTGCTGCCCAGTGTGGAAGTCAAAGAGCAGAGCTTTCGTGGTCAGACATGGCATGTACTGCAAGACACCTACACACAGCGGTATTTTCGTGCGTCTGCACAAGCCTGCAATTTCATTCGGAGCTTGAAAACCTCCAAAACGGTTGAAGAAGTTTGGGAAGAGTTTGTCAACCTCCACCCGGAAGATGCACCCAGTCAGGAAGAGGTCATTCAAATCCTCTCGCAACTGCACCTATCGAATCTGCTTTATTCCTTGCAGGAGTCGGACAACGAGGCCATCGTCAAACGGTACAAGGCGCAGAAAAACAAGGAGTTGATGGGAAAGTTTGCATCTTTCCTTTTCATCAGGATTCCACTATGGAACCCGAACGCCTGGCTCAATCGCATCCAGCCACTCATAAGGCTTTCGACCGGCTGGGGTGCTTTTGCCGTTTGGTTGCCTGTGATGATGATGGGTCTTTTTACCGCCTTCGAAAACCGTGGGGCTCTGCTGGATCAGTCTCAAGGCGTGTTGGCGGTTGGAAACTTGCCTTGGCTGTATGTGTGCATGGGCCTATTGAAGCTGTTCCACGAAACCGGACATGCCTTTGTCTGCAAGCGGTTTGGGGGAGAAGTTCGAACCTGTGGCGTCATGTTTCTGCTGCTAACGCCGCTACCCTACGTAGATGCAACCAGCAGTTGGGGGTTTTCAAATCGCTGGCATAGGATTTATGCGAGCTTTGCCGGAATGGCAGTCGATTTCTTTTTTGCAGCGGCCGGCGCCTTGATTTGGGCGAACACAGGGCCCGGCTTGACCAACAGCCTGGCCTTTAACGTCATGCTGATCGGATCGATATCAAGCGTTTTATTCAACGGCAATCCGCTTTTGAAGTTTGATGCCTATTTCATGCTGAGTGATTACGCCGACATACCAAACTTGTATCAAAAGGCACAGCAACAATGGAAATACTTTGGCAATCGCTACGTGCTGGGCACTATTTCGGCTCAAACCAAAGCCACCGATGACCGCGAGTGGTACTGGTTGACGGTGTATGGACTGCTTAGCTTCATCTACCTCATGGTCGTGACGCTAGGTATCAGCTTGTTTTTACTGGATCAGTGGTTGCCACTGGGTGTTTTGGTACTTGCCATGACCTTGTACAGCAAGCTGCTCTTGCCTTTATATCAGTTGGGCAAGCATGTCAGCGGCAACGCAACTCAAGCCAACCGGCGGCGCGCCGTGGGCACCACTTCGGCTATAGGCGCAGGGTTGGTCGTTCTGACCTGCGTTGTACCCTTTCCCGATTCAATAAGGACCCACGGAATTCTGGAAGCCAACCACTCCAGCAAGTTGTATCTCCAAACCCAAGGAAAGCTACAGGACCTGTACCTGCGCCATGGCGATAAGCTTCAACCGGGTCAGCGCATCGCCAGCTTTGGAAATCCTGATTTGATGTCTGAAATCAGCATGGTTGAAAGTGCAAAGAGCGAGGCGCAGGTCCAATACAGGCAAGCACTGCACAAATCGCATGGCGATCTGGAAGCCATTGAACAAAAATTGACCACTTTATCGGTTCGAGGCAAGGACCTGCAAGATCAACTTGGCCAATTGGAAGTGCTCTCGGAACAGGACGGGGAGTGGGTCGCACCGGATCTGCATGAATCCAAGGGGTCGTGGCTGCAACGTGGCTTTGCATTGGGCGAAATTGTGGACAGACGCAGCTTTCGATTTGTCGCCATCGTTGCACAGGAACAAGCCGATTTTCTCTTCAAACAATCATTTCTAAAAAGCGAACTGCGCTTGACAGGGCAAGCAGATATCAACGTGGCCTTGCCGCTGATTTCCATCATTCCCTACCAAAGTCAGCGCCTTCCTTCGGTGGCTTTGGGCTGGCTGGGCGGAGGAGATGTAGCGATCAATCAAAACGAGCCGGGCGGTGACAAGGCCAAGGAGAGCTTCTTCATATTGCGGGCTGACATACCCGGTAGCCAGCTTCAAGGCAGTACAGTTTTGCACGGACTGACAGGCACGCTCCGCATTGAGCTTCCGCCACGACCGCTCTATGCGCAGGCGTTTAGAGCGGTCAAGCAGCTCGTCCAGAAACGTTATGCACTCTAGATTCTGTCCATGACCCAGCAGCAGCCCTCCAGTTCGTGGCATGCACCTCGCAATGCCGTCTTGACGCCTTGGTACAGCTTGCAGGGATGGGTGAAATTTGCCCAACACCGCACCGGCCACGGGAGCCGCTGGCTTTGGCAGGCTGTACGCGATCTGGATACACGCCTCCCTGAATCCGTATCTGAGGTTGTGGCACCGGCTCCACAGGAAATCGGGGCCGCTCGCAAGCAATTGCACAGCTTGCAAATGTTCGGGGCATCCGAGGTGACACTGAACGCCAAAGTCCAGGCACTGGAAGTGGTCACCCGCATGGCGTGTTTCAGCCAGGGGCAACGCGCATCGTTTCCGCAACTGCTCGCCGCGTTGGCCATGACAGAAGGCTACCTGATTCAACTCGCTCCCGGCGAAGGAAAGACATTGGCAGTTGCGATTGCAGCGGTGCTGATCGCGTGGACGGGCAAGCCACTGCACATCGTCACTTCCAACGATTACCTCGCCGCGCGCGATGGCGAATTAATGTCGCCTCTATACAGCGCATGCGGGCTGACCGTTTCCGCCATCACAGGAGAGACCCCGCCCCATGCGCTGGCGGCCTGTTACCGTGAATCGGTTGTATATGCAACGGCCAAGCAGTTTTTGGCTGACCACCTCAGGGACGATCTGCTGCTGCTGGGCGCCAGAGACCCGGTTCGCCGCAGACTCTGGCACCTGCAGAATTCCCGCGCAGAAAAGCACCCCGTGATGCGCGGACTTTACGCCGTCCTCATTGACGAGGCGGACGGCATTCTGATCGATGAAGCCACCACCCCGCTCATCATCGCCAGCCCTGAAGAAGACAAAGCCGACATGATGACCGCCGTTCGACTGGCCCGGCATCTGGTCGAGCAGCTCAAAGCCGAGGTTGATTACGTTCTGTATGCCAAGGCGGGCAACGTGGTTCACTTTACTGAAAAAGGTAAAAGAACCATTGAAGCCCTGTCCACCGCGTTCAGCAGCTATTGGCAGGTTCCAACCCGACGAGAAGAAATCTTCAACCTCGCCATCATGGCCCGTGATGTTTTTCAGTTGGACCGGCACTACATCATCAAGGACGGTTTGGTTGTGATTGTTGATGAAAGCACGGGTCGCAGCATGCCAGGACGCTCTTGGAGCCACGGCATTCATCAATCGATAGAAGCGCGTGTTGGCGTCGACTTGACGCCTCTCACAAAAATATCTGCTCGCATGACGTTTCAAGAGTTCTTTCGAAACTACCACCGGCTCAGTGGTGCCAGCGGGACACTGCATGGACTGGATATGGAACTCTGGAAAACATTTGGCCTGTTTATTCTTAGAATTCCACCACGCACGACCAGCCAATTGCACATTTTCCCCAAACGGACATACCGTACGCGTGATGACAAGCTTGCGGGTTTTATAGCGCAAGTAGAAGCCTTCAACAGACTTAAGCTTCCCGTCCTGGTAGGTACCCGGCGAATACTTGACAGTGAAGAAATAGCAGGAATTTTGCGCGGCAAAGGCATCCATTGCACCGTGCTTAACGCGAAGGAACACGAATTCGAAGCACGCATCGTTGAAGAAGCCGGCGAATTTGGCTGCGTTACCGTGGCAACCAACATGGCAGGCCGGGGAACGGACATCAAGATTTCGCCAGAAGTAGAGTCGGCAGGTGGACTGCAAGTACTGATGTTCGAAGCCCATGAGTCTTCCCGCATCGACTGGCAGCTGTTTGGTCGCGCGGGCAGGCAGGGAGCAAAGGGCAGCGCCCAAGCCTACGTGTCCCTGGAAGAAGAGCTGATTGCCAAGTTCACACCGTCATGGTTCAAACCTTTGGCGGCGCTCATGCCTGACAGGCTGCACATGTCCGCAAAAATCAAACTCATGCAGTGGCTGGCACAAAAGCACGCCAGCGATCTTTCCAGCAAACAGCGTAGCCACTTGGCATTTTTGCAAAAACAAATCCGGGAACAACTCGGATTCTCGAAAAACTAGCATCCCTTTACGCCGTCAAATCATCCAGGTAACGACCGAATATCGGGTCCCGCTGATGACCTCGGTAATCTCGTGGGGAAACAGGAAATTGGATGGAAAAACCACCACCGAACCTTTGGGGGGTCTGATCTTCTTGTCGCCACAAAAAAATGACCAGTCGCCGCCTGCGAAATCGTCGTTGAGTGCAAACGAACAGGCCAGGGCCCGTGGTACTTTCTTGAAGGAATCGGTGTGGGTCTTGTAGTAGCCACCGGCGCTGTACCGCAACAACTCAAACCCCATGCCTTCAACAACACGGCAAAAAGGAAAAGTTGTCTGGTATCGACGCAGAATACCGCCGCAGGCGCGGTAAAAGGTTTCTTCTATTATTTCTCGGCACTTGGGGTTCTTTTGCACCACAGAAGGTGTCGACAAGGAAATTGCGTCGGCATTTCGGATGTTTCGATCCACAGTAGCTTGCGTCCCTACAAGCGCTGAGTTCCATTCATCGGCGTGGCTGAATTCCGCCAGCACGCCATCACAAAACGCATCGGTTAAAACATTTTCAAAAACAACAATATAGTTTTCAATATTTTTGTCCAGCGCGTTGTTTGTCAAAGTAGGCATGGGCTCTAGTTCCATAAGAAAACACGTAGTGCAAAAAAACCTGACTACATCGGACACCCTCGAAAGGCTCACGCCAATGGGTTGTTTTACACCCCAAATACATCATGGCATCGCCCTGTTTCAAGAGAACACGCACCGAAGCACCCTCGGGGGTTTTAAGCCAAATAGGCCACACCTGATCAGCATTCAGGTTCAGCGTGAGGCTGAGCTCGCAAGCATCCCTGTCTTCATGCGCGGGCAGGGATTCACCATGCCCGTAAATGCGGGCATACGTGTAGGTGGGCAGCACGGACTCTTCGCAAAATGACTCCACCACCGGTATTTTCTCCACCAGCAAGCGCACAAAAGGCAAATGGTTGTACACCGCTGGCGCTCCAGGAACCAGCCGATCTGGCGCCATGGCGTGTGAGGCATGGTGAAGCGCAAGCCCTTGATCCAGTGCGCTGGCACGTTCCGCCGATATGAACGATGGCAAGTACAAATAGTTGTTTGATTCCAACGCGAAGTTCATCTCAAATCAGATCAATTTCTTTAATTTTTTGAATTTTCTTTTGCAGGCGCAACTCTTTGTCAAGCAAAATTCTGCGCCGGGCAAACCACTTCAGCCAGTCAAAATTGACCGGGCGGGTATAGTTTTCAAAAAACAGTGCCCGTTGGGCAGCAGACCAGTCAGCATCAATCAGAACTGCCAGATCTTGTTCGATCGGGTAAGCGCCAATCCGGTCCCAGTCAATAATCTTGAAGTCATGCTGCTGGACCAAAATATTTTTTCGCCATAGCTCACCATGGCCAATATAGGTTTTGGCCGTCTGCAAACCAGGGGGCACGTCTGCCGCTTGCACCAGTGCCATATTCAACGTGCTGGACTCATCCGGTGACAAATCCGATTCCGAGCGATCAACCGATATGGCGGGCTGGCCCCGGTAATAGGCGCCCGGGTCCAAGTGGCTGCCCTGGCAGTCAAAGTCCAATGGTCCATAGCGCTCCGCCGGTATGGCATGCATCAACGAAAGTTTGCCAGCCAGGCCAACAATTACTTCACCTGACGCCTGTGGACCGATCGGCAAACCCTCCACATGGCTTTCGATAATGCATTTGCCATCGTGATAGATCTTTTCAGGCATGAAACCCAACGACCCGACATGCCTGTAGGCCAGCATGGTGCGCTTGAGTTGCTGCGCGCTGTGTTTAGGCACTCTGAACACCATGCGACGACCATTTTTGCCAAACCGGATCACGACGTGCCCCCCACCGACCGAGATTTCTGGCCGCTCAATGGTGTGCCAACCTAGCCGCTCGCTCAGCACATAGACCAGGTGGTTGTGGATTTCCTCCAGCATGGCGGAAGACTCAGCGTTTTCCGCTCCTGACTTTTCAGGGGAATAAATCACGGGATGCTATTGTCCTGCGCGGACCAGGCGGAGGTGCATAGGCGTAGTAATTAACGTCTGCCCGAGGCCTCCCTCTGGGAAATTGATAGACCAGACTCGTTGGTTAGGCGCCACAAGCGCATTTGCATCAAGCGTGGCAGTTACGAAATTCAAATTCAGCACTCCTCCGTTATAGGGAAAGATGGATGCAGGGGCTGCCAAATTCCTATTTCCGGTGCAGGCTCGGCCTACCAGCGATGCCAACTCGTTTCTGGTGGGAATGCGCCAATCGGTGTAGCCCAGTCCGCTGGCGGAAGCGTTTGCGTTGGCCGCGTAGAGCTGGGCAACTATCGCAGCCTCCGAAGCAAATGAGGACGCAGTGCTCCCGCAGGTTAAACCCGAGCCGCCTTCTGGACACTGCTTCCACATCAGTCCCGTTTTAGTGTCTTCTACTGTTCCGTCGAGGAAGTTGGTGAATCTTGAATCCGAGTTATTGCAGACCAAGGCGTTTGAACCACCCCGAACCAGACGAACCTTATGGGGGTCGGTTTTTATCACAAACGAGACTGCACCACCGTTGGCTGCATCTACCGTCCAGGCATTGGAGGAGGCAGTGGCAACCGACTCACTGGTCCAATACTTGTCGGTCATGGCATCTACGGCGCCGGTGCGGTCTGCGTTGGGCGCGTTGCCGTTGGTGCTGCTGGCATTCATCAATGACAACAGCTCATCCACGGTCGGAACACGCCAGTCAGTGCGGGTGCAGGGTGCCGCTGAATTTACTGACGCAACATACGCGTCAAGGGAAGCGTAATTTCCAGTTGCCATTGGATCAGGTCTTTGCCAGGTCAAGCCGGTCACCTTGTCATCGGTGCATCCTGTTTTCTTCACAAAAGCAAAGCCCAGCGGCCCGTCTGTATCGCTGTTGGTCAGGGGATTGGCGTCGCGCCCAAACGCGGCAACACGGCCCAGTAGAGATGTCGCACCGGTTCCGTTCAATCCGCCGGCATCGTCGTTCACAATGGTTGCCACGGCACTTCCCCCCGCAGCCCCGGCGGAAGTCCACACCACTTTCAACGTCTCATTGGGTTCAAACTTGTCGTCGCCGCAAACGGTCACGGTCAGTTTGCCTGCGGCAGATCCGGCCGGGATGGTGACCCGGCCGCTGGTCACGGCCACAAAGTCGGTGCCTGCTACAGTGCAAGCTGAACCGCCCGTTGCCGAACCGGTGCTGATAGGCGTAACGCCCACTTTTGCAGTGCTGTCGGTGCGGAAGTCCACGCCCAGACTTTTTACAACAGGCTTGTTCAAGGTTATGACGAACTCCAATTGAGTGGTCGTTCCTGCGTTGCCCTCCAAAAGTTGGGTATCTGCCACGGCTGTCACCACCGCCTCAGGGGCGTCAGCACCCCCACCGCCAGAACCGCAGGCCACAAGCAGGGCACTGGCCAAAGCCAGGCTGGTGTGGCGCAGGTGGCGCTTGCCATGTGAAATAAGTGGGTTCATGGTGCGTATCGCTTTCATGGTGTGCCTATGCATTAGAGAGTCAGGGTATTGACCGAATAGTCGTAGTTGCCCTGGCTAAAGGTTGACAGTCCGCTGATCAGAGGCTGCTCACCTGGCGAGCCCAAAACATAGGACTGTTGCAAACGAGCGGCGATGCCATAGCTGGAGTCAGACAATAAAACATCGTCATTCATGGTGTCGTTCGTCAATGGCAAATAGATGTCATCGTTCAATTCACTGTAAACGATTGGCGCAGACAAATAGTTGATGACTGTCATATTGCCAGCCGACCGCTGTTGCGATGACGACGAAAAACCGAACACGCCGGAGACTTGCGACGGCGAGGAGTGCAGCAAGCTGCTTGTTGCTGGCAAACCAGCAGCAATAAGGGTTGCATCGTCTTTTGTCAGCAAGGTGTTCGGGTCTTCTGTGACCCGGGTCACATCGCTAACCACCACAATCTGCTCATACAACTTGCCCGCGTTGATGACGTTGAAGTGGGTGAACCCAAGCAAGTCGGCGTGTCGCAGCACCGAGCCCTGCGGTGCGGCCACCCGAACTACCTGTGCCTGCACCTCGATCACATTGCCAGCGGCTGCGCTGTCGGGTCCATAGCCATAGAAGTTCAACGCTTTGGCGTAAACGTTCACGGCACTGTCGTTGTTGGCATCCGTGATGGTTCCGCTGCCCGCCTGAAGGTCAACGATGCCGAGTTGCGACTGATCAGCCGAACGGGTGTCAATCGTGGAGATAGCCACCGTGCGCCCATCGCCCGCCTTGACCTGCACATCGCCGCCGCTGCTGCTCAACAACGTGCTGGCAGCCATGGTGACGTTGCCGCCCGTGCTGACCAGCGCAAGATTGCTGGCGATGGCAGTGCTCATGCCAGAGTTCAATGTGATGGCGCCACTGGCGGTCATCGTGATCGCGCCAGGCATCTTGACCGTGCCACCCGCCTCCACCGTGATGCTGGCGCCGCGCATGTCGATGGCGGTGGTGTTCGCCACCGACGTGAAATCGCTGTTGCTCGCCAAAGTGATGGCGCCAGTATTCGCCTTGCCAATGACCAGCATGGAGAAGCCGCTGCCAATCGCCAGAATTTCACGGGTCGTGAGGTTCAATGAACCCACCATCCCTGCCGGCCCCACGTCCGCACCCACCATGATGTTGCTGCTGCCTGTGGCAGAAGTGATGGCCAGCACACCGCCATGGGAAGACAGGGAATCTGCACCGCCCTTCAAGGCCAGGGATTGCGCGTCGATTGTGATGTTGCCGTCAACGACGGTGGCGGTCGCACCGGTCTCAAACACGACGCTGGTTGCGCCGCGAATGGTCAGGGTGCCGCCAGTGGACAGCGTCAGGGCTTTGTGGAAAGTAACAATCCCGGTTGCGTCAATGACCACATTGCCTGTCACGGCCAGGGTGTCATTGAACGTGACGTTACCGGCCGCCGTGACGTTCAGCCCGTCAATGCCTGAAATGGTGCCGCTGACAGTGATGTCTTTCTCGGCAAACAGGCTCAAGGTCTCGTTCGCGCCCCCCATGCCCACGATGTTGCCCGTGATCAGCAGATTGCCGATTACAGCATCCAGACTGCTGTTGCCCGCAGTGATGACCGAGTTGCCACTGCCGACCTGGATCAAGCCATTGACCGTCACGTTGCCAGCCATGCTGATGTCTGCCGCTGTCAAGGTGGTGGTCGAGTTGGCCAGGGTTCCCTGCACCGTCATGGCGTTACCCTGCAACTGCCCTGACACGCTCAAGGTGCTGGAGGCACCAGACAGGTCGAGAAACAGCGGATCCTTGAAGATCACGGGGCTGGCCACGCCCAGCGTGGTTTGAGCTTGCACCACGATCGACTGGTTGGCCTGCCCGTTACCAAAATTGATTTGGGCAAAGCCGTTCTGGATCAGGTTGATTTCATCAAGGCTCAGGTGCAGTGCCGTGAGCGGGTCTGCACCGCCAATCACGATGGCAACCGGTGTTGCTGCAGCAAGCGGGGCAAAGTTCAAACTCGCACCGATGCTGGTCAATCCTGCCGAGATGTCAACTTGGTTCGCCAGCACGTCAATGTTCTGCCCCTTGCCGTCGATGTCGATGGTAAACACTGCGCTGCCGCCAGTCGTCACCACATTGCCCAGTGTTTGCACGACACCCGGCGTCACCGTTCCGCTCGCGGTGATGGTGATATTGCCTGAAGTGCTTTGCACCTTGGCCTGTACCACCACATCGGAACCAGTGCCTTGTGCATTGACAAGGATGGTTCCACGGCCGTTGGCCGTGACGGAATTGCCGGCGATACCTGCCGCCCCGTCGTTCAGGGTGATACTGCCGGCCTTGGCGATCAGCACAATGTCGCCATTGCCAGCGGTGGTGGTGAGGTCCGACTGACTGACGCCCGGCACCGGGTGGGTGCTGCTGTCCGCCAGACTGTTCACCCGCTGCACGTCAACGCTGACGGTGTCCACCGTCAAGCCGTTGCTTTCGCTCAGGTAAATGCCCCCTGCCCCGGCGCTGGCCGTCACGGTCGTGACGCTGGTCTCCAGGTGGTTGAGCCCGCTTCCAATGCCGTTGCCCGCCTTGAGGATCAGGCCATTGGCGCTGATGTCCACCAAGGCGTCGCCAGCGGTGTCCAAGTCAATGATGTTGCCTGCTTGTGCTGTGATGGCGACGTTGGCGGTGCCTGCCGTGATGGCCTCGACCGTCACGTCTGTTCCGGCGTTGAGCAGCACGTTGCCACTATTCGAGCCAATTTTGGCTCCGGCGCCCATGGTGATTGCGCCACCAGCTATCAATTCGATAGTCTTTGATGCGCCAGTGGCGGTGATGTTGGCGTTTTGCACGATGGAGCGCCCGGCGTTCACGCTGGTGTGGCCGGCCGTGTTGCCCACGCTGGCACCCAGGGTGATGTCGCTGCTGGCGCCGCCCGCTTGCACCAGCAGGTTGCCCGCTGCGCTAATGGCCCCGCCTGTGGCCAGGGTCTGCAGGCTGCCTGTCGTGGTCACCAGAATCAGGTTGCCCGCACTGCTCAGCTTGCTTTGCGCGCTGTCGCCAGCTTGCGTGGTGGCTCCATCGGTGCCAACCAGATTGACATTGATGGCGTCAAGTAGACCGATCACCAGATCGTTGGCCTCCGTGAGGTACAGCCCGCCGGTGCCCACCACGCTGGCCGCCAACTTGCCCACATTGAGTTCAAGGTGGTTGCTGCGTTCGCCTGCGCCTTGGCCCGCTGCCGTGCCGGTGGTGAGGATGAACAGCTCGTTGGCGGTGACGTCGGTCTCCGTGCTGCCGCTGTCGGTGATGCTCGATGCGCTCAGGCTGACGTTGGCGCCGGTGCTGATCGCCCCCAGTGTCATCGTGGTCGTGGCCGCGTAACGGATGTTGCCGCTGCCCGTGGTGCTGACCGCGCCGTCGGCCATGCTGATCGAGTCCCCGGCGCGCACGTCGATGGTGCCGCTGCCGGTGGTGCTGATGTTGGCGTTTTGCACCATGTTCCGGCCGGCGTTCAGGCTCATATGGCCGCCTGCGCTGTTCACGCTGGCATTCACGGTGATGTTGCCGGCCGCATCCAGGGTCTGCACCAGGATGTTGCCGCTGCCAAAGGCGCTGATGGCGCTGTTGTCCGCGCTGGCGGTGCCGTCGTTCAGGGTGATGGCGCCGCTTGTGCTGGTGAGCACGATGTTGCCGTTGCCCGCGGTGGTGATCAGGTCGGACTGCGCTGCATCGCTCTGGGTCGAGCCCGTGACGCTGCCGTCGGTCTTCACGCGGTTGACGGTGACACGCACATCGCCCACCGTGGCGCCGTCGCTCTCGAGCAGGTAGATGCCGCCCGAGGTGGCGCGTGCACTCACCGTGGCCACTGTGGTCTCCAGGTGGTTGATGCTTTGACCCACACCCATGCCGGCGTTCAGGCGCAGGCCCGAGGCGGTGATGTTGAGGTTGCTGTCGTTGGTTACGGTGACCACGTCGGCATCCAGAATGCTGCCCGTCGTCGCCGTGAGGCTGACGTTGCCCAAAGTGCTGATGTCGCCCACCGTGATGGTGGTGCCCGCCAACACCCGGATGTCGCCGCTGGTGCTGCCCAGCAGGCTGTTGTCGGCCTGCGTGACCGCGCCGTTGCCGGCGACGACGTCGATGCTGCCGGTGCTGCCTGCCCCCTGGCTGCGGATGTCGGCCTGCGCTGAGAACATGACGCTGTGTCCGCCCAGCACGCTGATGCTGCCGGTGGCGCTGGTGATGTCCGCGTTGACGGTGATGTCACTGGCGTTGCCAGCCGCTTGCAACAGGATATTGCCGCTGCCGTTGGCACTAACCGCTGCGCCATTTGCATTGCCATCGTTCAGCGTGATGGACCCTGCAGCGGTGCTCAGCACAATGCTGCCGTTGTTGCCCGTGACCAGGTCAGCCTGGGCTGCGTCGGTGACAACATTGGTGCCAGCCGTGGCGGTGAACTCACTCACGCTCACACTCACCGCCGTGACGGTGATGGCATTGTCTTCAGTCAGGTAAATGCCGGCGCTTGCGACGCTGCCAGTTGACAGGACGGTGACGTTGTCCACGGCCGTGCTGATGTGGCGTGCGCCCGTGCCCACACCCAAACCTGCTTGCAGGCGCAAATTCATGGCACTGACGTTTTTGGTGCTGCCGCTGGCATTGGCGATGGCACCACTGCCGGCTGTGACGGAGACGTTGGTCGCCATCAGGTTGCCCAGGGACACGCCGGTTGCGGCCGCCAGACGCAGCGATGAACCGGTCGCCGTGACGTTGCTGGAGCCCAGCATGGTGATGGCCCCGGTGGTCGTCTGCAGGTCGATCGTTCCGCCCGTAGCCGTGGCCACGCTGACCGCTGCTCCGCCCAAGCCGACGTTGATGTCATGTCCGGCCTTGATCGTCAGGTGCCCCGTGTCGCTGACCACGTTGGCGTTGATGACGACGTCCGAGCTGGCGCCTTGCGCATCCAGCAACACACTGCCACTGCCGTTGGCCGTCACAGCGGTGCTGGCTGTGCCAACCGTCACCGTGCCATCGTTCAGGGTGATGCTGCCCGCCTTGGCGACCAGCACGATGTTGCCGTTGTTGCGGGTGTTCAGGTCGGCCTGGCTTGTGGCCTGGTCTGCGGTGTTGGCGGTGCTGTCCACGCGCTTGACCAACACATTCACCGTGTCAACGCTGAGGGCGTCGGTTTCTGACAGGTAGATTCCGCCCGAACCCGCGTTGGCACTAAGCGTGCCCACCGTGATTTCCAGGTGGTTGGCGCCGGTGCCTATGGCGCCCGTGGTGCCTGTTGCCAGGACCATCAGGCCGGCAGCGGTGATGTCAACTTCCACGTCGCCGGCGGCGTCTCCGTCAACGATGTTCAAACCGGCTGTCAGCCTGATAAAGCCGCTGCCTGCATTCAGGGTCTCCAGGGTGATGTTGCCCGCCGTTGCCAACAGGCTGATGTCGCCGTTGGTGCTGGTGACCGTCACGGTGGTGTTAACGTTGTCTTGCGCCATCGTGATGTTGCGCGCAGCCACCAGATCAATTGTCCTGGCGCTGGTGCTGGTTGTGAGATCCGCGTTTTGCACGATGTCCTGGCTCGCCTTCAGGCTGATATGTCCGCCGGTGCTGAGCACGTCGGCGTTCAGGATCAGGTTGCTGCTGGTGTTGCCCAAGGCAGAACCGGCTTGCAAGAACAGGTTGCCTGCCGCCTGCACGCCCAGCGTGCCGGTGTCGGTATCGGTATCGCCTTCGTCGATGGTGAGGTTGCCATTGAGCGTGACAAGCACCGCTGCGCCTGCGCTCATCAGGTCAGATTGCAGTGCATCGGTGGTGCCCGCGCTGGTGGTGCTGGCGTTTGTCGCGACTCGGTTGGTCACCACGCCTGCCGTCTGGCCTACGGTGATGGCGCTGCTCTCGGTGAGGAACAGGCCGCCGGTGCCGACATTGACGCTGAACTTGGCAACTTCGCTTTCCAGGTGGTTGCTGCTTTGGCCGATGCCACCGGCTGAAACGGCGGCGCTCAGGCGCAGTTCGTTGGCATAGAAGTCCACATTGCCGGGCACGCTTTCTGTGGCGTTGTCCAGAATGTTGCCGCCCGTGCTGAGGACGCTGATTGCGCCCCAGCTGGTTTGGTTGGCCAACAAGCCGTCGCTGCGGTTTGCAGCATCCCGCGCGTCGAGTTGGCCGACGGTGATGTCGCCGCTGGCTTTGACGCGCAGGTTGCCTGCACTGGTCTGGATGCTGGTGCCGTCCGCCATGGCGACGGCGCCTGTCGTTGCGTCAAGCTCAATGGTTTTACCGAGGCTCGTCGCGATGATGTTGGCGTTTTGCACGATGGAGCGGCCCGCGACCAGACTGGTGTGGCCGGCCGTGTTGGTCACACTGGCGCCCAGGGTGATGTCGCTGCTGGTGCCGACTGCGCTGATGAGCAGTTGGCCATTGGCGGTGACATTGCCGGTAGCCAGGGTATCGATACCGCCTGCTGCTGCAACCAAAATCAGGTTGCCCGCGCTGGACAGGTCATTTTGAACCGCGTCAGTGGTGGCAGTCAGCGTGCTGCCGTCGGAGCCCACGCGCTGTACGGTGAGTGCGGCCGTTTGCCCTATGGTCACGGCTGTAGCATCGGTCATATAGAAGCCACCGATGCCTGCTGCGGCGCTGAATTGGACTACTTCGGTTTCGATGTGGTTGCCACTGGCACCCAATGCGCTCGCACCTGTGGGTGTCGCGCTGAGCTTGAGCTCCTTGGCGAACACATTGGTGGCGGTATCGTTGCTGTTGTCCAGGATGCTGCCGCCGGTACTGGCGATGCTGACCGAGCCCCACGTGGCTTGGCTGGTCAAGGTGTTGCCGGTGCGATCGCTCTGCATCCGCGCATCGAGTACGCCCAGGGTGATCGTGCCGCCCGGGTTGAGCGTTGTGCCTGCCATCACACGGATATTGCCGCCGTGGGTCTGGAACACCGTGCCAGCGTCCATGCCGATGGTGCTTGCCGATCCCGTGGCCTGCACGTCAATGGTTCCACCACCCAATGCACTTAGGTCGCCATTGGCTGCGTAAATCTGCGTTCCGCTGCTGAGTAGGGTGAGATTGCCCGCCCCAGTGCTCAGCACGCCGGCATTGACAGCCAGGTTGCCATTGGCTGCGTTGAGCCGCACGTTGCCGTCATTGGTCAACACTGTCGCCGTAGACGACGTGCCCGCGTTCAACACCAGGTTTCCGGCCGTCACGTCTAGCACCAGCGATCCGGCCCCGGTCGCTTGCAAATCCTCTTGGGTGACACTGGCTGAAGGTGTAGCCGTTGGTGTGGACACGCTGGCATCGCTGGCCACCCGGTTGACGGCGATCGTCAACTTGTCGATTGTCACGCCGTCAGTTTCCGTGAGGTAAACACCGCCCGCGCCCGCGTTG
>NZ_JADOVE010000033.1:0-22605 GCF_015752225.1 Polaromonas sp. CG_9.11 | reverse complement strand
AACCCAGAAACCCCACAAATCAAGGAGCTTCGAAACACGCAAAAAGTAGCCTGACTCACTTCACTTCAGGCGACAACTTCCTTGACAGCCACCGAGACGTTGCACACGCTGCGCTACATCGATGACGAGGCCAAACGACGGGGAACGCTGATCCAGCTCAATCGCGGCGAGGCGCGCCACAGCGTCGCGCGTGCAGTATTCCATGGCAAGCGCGGGGAGCTACGCCAGCACTACCGCGAAGGACAGGAGGACCAGTTGGGCGCGCTCGGCCTGGTGCTCAACATGATCGTGCTGTGGAACTCCCTCTACATGCAGGCCGCGCTGAGTCAGCTGCGTGCGCAGGGCTACTGCGTAAACGACGATGACGTGGCCCGCCTATCGCCACTATTGCACGAGCACATCAACATGCTGGGTCGGTATTCGTTCCTGGTGCCCGACGCCGTTGCCAAGGGCGAACTGCGGGCCTTGCGCGATCCGGCTGACGGTCTTGCGTGAAGTCAGACCAGGCCCAAATTTCATTTGGCCATTCATCTTGTCCTCTTAACTGCTTTTACGGTTCCACTGCACCTCAGACCCCGAGAAGCGCGCGATCAAGCGGTTAAGGGTGTCCACTGCATCACAGAAGAAGGAGGCGCGCGCGTTTTTCGAACGTCACGCCCGGACAGGACAAGTGCAGATCCAGCCATACGCAGCTGACGCGACTGCGAATCTCGTCAAGTTCGACATCGACCGTTTGACGCAGGATGAGGAGGTATCGCAAGCCATAATAAGGCTGCTACGGCGCTTCACGCCATCGCCGTTGCACGCTATTGTCCTCGTCGACATTCACGAAGGCACGGCGCGACGCCTGTTCGAGCGTGCGGACATGCGCCATGAGTTTGACAATGCGCTGCGCATTGGCTGGGAGGAACTCGAGTCGCTCAATCCGGTCGACAGGGGGTCCATGCTGGTCCTGGCGGGTTGCCTGAACGATCATGGGCGAATGAGAGGCATCAACGCGACGATGCGAACGAAGGCGCCCCAGGGCAATGTTGCGTACCTGAGCGTCATCATGCTGGCGCATTCCCCCCGCAACTTGGGTGACCTGAGAATGTTCCTGAGTTACGGCCAACATGGCGGCGAGACGTTCATCGTTCGATCCGCTTACGACCTGATGTTACCCTGGCAATGTGAGTCGGTCACGGCGTGGGATGAGGAAGTCGAATTGCTCCAGCGCATGGCTTCGGATGACGCATTGGAGCCGGAGCTCGCGATGCGACTCGCTCGACTGGAAAGCATGTCGTGCGAGAGCAATGGGCTCCTGATCCAGGGCGCTACGGGCGATCTCGCAATTGCCGCAGACTTCGTTTACTTGGGCACTGATACGAACCTGGCAGTGATCAGTCAGGCGGACGTGCTGGCCGTTGTGAGCAACCTGCTAGCAACGGTTCGATGCAACGACGCAGCCTTGCCGGCGGCGAACGTGAAGCCCTCTGGTGACAACGTCCAGTGGAACCAAACGCTGTACGGCCAAGTCTTACTCGCGCCTGCGACGCTTTGTGCGCGCAATATGCATCCTAGACGCCGTGCACGAGGCCAAGCTGCCGGCATGGTTGGTTCAGCTCGCCGGCATAATCGAAACCGACTGAAGCCAGGTCGCGCGCTGCCATTGTGGTGAATATGCACGGACAGTAGGTGCCTACTCTAGCCTCGCCGGGCACTTATCGGTTCCAAGGATAGGAATGCGTTTTGGCTCATTCGACTCGAACGTTACTTATGCGACGCGAGTCGCGGCGAAGACTGGGCAGGCGATCCCGACTTCAAAATCACCACGACTGCTTTGCAGCGACAGTCGCCCATCACCCGCTGCGCTCGCTTGAACGACTGGTATCGGGTTATGCTGATCTGTCCTTCGACTGGCTATTGTGGTTCGTAACCGGCCCACCCAGCCTTACCTGCCCCGACGGGCCTTATGTCAAACAAGTAGCTAACGCCCCACCACTTCCAGGCAAGCCGGGAAGGTCTCTATAGGCCGAGCTCTGAATGAGAGCCCAATCGGACGAGCTGCAGTGTGTCGTCGTCGGGTTTTCGGTAGATAAGCACCAGATCAGGTTTGAGATGGCAGTCCCGATGATCGCTCCAGTTTCCGCTCAGACCGTGGTCATGGTGACACGGCTCCATCGGTACATCGTTCGCCAGCGCGACCAGGACAGGCACGAACTCAGCATCAAGTGTTGCCCGGTGCTGACCCTTGGCTTCGCGCTTGTAGTCTCGCTTGAATTGTCCCGTCTTCTCAATCGTCCGCATGCAGATCGGCCATAAGCGCATCAACACTATCGAACTTGGCCAAGCTGCCGGCGCGGGCTTCCTTCATCGCGGCAATAGTGGTGGCATTCGGAATCAAGAGCTCAAACGGTAGCGCCTTTTCCTGCGCAACCTTCGTCAGCAGCAGTCGGACCGCGTCAGACACGGTCAGGCCTATCGCGGCCAGAACAGCAGCGGCTTCTTCTTTTATCGCCCCGTCAATGCGGGCCTGTACAAGCTGGTTTGCAGCCATAGTATTTTCTCCTTGGCGTTTGAATTACATTGTAATTCACAGATGGTTGTCGCACAAGTCCTGACAAGCGCGACGCCATACCCCCGACTCGTTGTCCCTGCGACGGTGAGCACCTTGATGCCGGGCGCGAGCAAGTCGCGAAACCCGCGAATCTTTTTCGGGTTGCCCGGTCGCACCAAGATCGCGACCGGGCGCAGGTACATCGGTTGCGCATCGACGAGGTCGAACGCGCCGGGCAATGCCTTGGCGAAGTCGGCCATCATGTTTTCGGCGCCGCTAAAGACAATGTCCGCGTCTTGCTTGGCTTTGTCGATCCATTGGTTGGTCGGCCCGGCGACGACGTTGACGGTCAGCTGGTTCGCAGCGCCGAAGGCCTTGGCCGCTTCTTGGATTGACGGAGCCGGCCCACCGGGGCCGTAGACGTTGATCTCATCCTGTGCAATGGCCGGAGTCGAGCAGGTCGCTGCAATACACAAAAACAGAGCCGTCGAAGACAAGAAGCGTTTCGTGTACTGGTTCATGGTGTTTTCTGGTAGAAATCAAGTGATCAGTGCGCCGCGTCCAACATGGCAGTGGTTGAGCTCCGGCCCTTTTTAGGATCGGAGACACAGTCCAAGATCCGAGCGCTTGTAGCACTGTTCAATCTTGTTGCGAGCAGCTACCGGCGCACGCGAGTGGATTGGCGGTGGCAGTGCACTGGCGAGCGCATCAATCGGGGATCAGCGCGTGGCCGCGCAACTGCAGGTTGGCCAGCGTCGTCAACGCCGCCACGTCGATCTTTACCCGCTTGTCGACTGCCTCGGGCGCAATTGACGCCGCAGCCAGCGCCTGGCTGCACACCCGAACAGACACGCCTGCCTTCTTGAGCTGCTCGATCAGTTCAAGGTTGGGGTTCGCAGCACCGTTGTGGCGGGTGCGGTAAGCGGCGTCGTCCATCACGATTGGCGTCGCCTTGCCGTGCATCACTGCCACCACATCGCCGGAAACCGGACGAACGCCATCGGCTGCCAGCAAATTCATGAATCGCGCGACTTTTTCGAGGCTTGCGTTCGGCTTCGTCGTGTCGTCGTTGCCCTGGGTGACACTGAACACCACCTTGTAGCGAAGCGACCTGCTTGGCCGCTCGGCGGCTTGCGGGGCGGTATGGGTGGCGCCGAAATCCGGAACGGCAGGCCGTGGTGGCACTTGAGCCTGTACCAGACCAGTGGACACGGCGAGGAAAAGCGCCGCTGCTGCTGTGGCGGCTCGCATTCGAAGACGTCGTTGCATCATGAACCTCTCGCAAAAAGATAATTGAAAACGCCTGGATCAACGATCATGGCGCAGCGGCCCGAAAGCCAGACTCGACTTTGAGTCGCGACATGGGTAACGCCGCTGACAGCAAGTAACACGCCGCGCGTTGAACAAGCCTGCTGACAGCGCGCACTCCAAACCACCCGCGTCGGGCTTATGGCGTCGCCAGCCCGGTCAGTGAATTGCAAACGCGGTGCAGCCTGGCGGCGGCATCGTCGGCAACTTCGCGAATCTTCGGGTTGCCGGTCAAGCCGACCATCAGTTGCGGGTCGAGGAAGCCGACCGTCACCTGCCCGTCGGGGTCTTGCCGCACGATCACATTGCACGGCAACAAAAGGCCGATGTCGGGCTCGGCCTGCAAGGCCCGGTGTGCGAGAGGCGGATTGCAAGCGCCAAGAATCCGATAGGGCGGCAAGTCGATGTCGAGTTTTTCCTTCATCGCGCCGGCCACATCAATATCACTGAGCACGCCAAAACCCTCGGCCTTGAGCGCGGCCAGCACTTGGGGCAAAGCAACGTCGAAAGTCGTCGAAAGTGTCGTCTTAAATCCGTAGTCAGACATGGATTACTCCTTGGTTTAAAAAAGATTGAAATGGGTTTTCGGGATCACCCGTTTCATCGAATAAGCGATTGGGGGCATATTTCCAACAATGCGGCAAAGCACGCTGGAGTCCATGCAGAAAATCGGGGCGCAGAAAGTGGAAACCGCGACCATTTCATTGGCTCCCAAGCACGTGCCCATTGACGGTCTTGCCGTACAGCGAGTCATCGGTGTCATGGTACTTTTTGCGCGTCTCGGCAACTGATTTTGTGAAGCGCGGGTCTTGCGGGCGTTCATGGCTGTTCATGAAGACAGCGACATCCCAAGCCTCCTGCTCGCTCAAGGTGCCGCCCTTGCCCAACGGCATGTTGGCCTGAATGAAGCCGGCCGCGTTCGCCAGCTGATGCATCCCGGCGCCCCAGTTAAACGACTTCGGTCCCCACAGCGGCGGGAAAACCTGCTTGTCGCCAGCGCGCTGGCCCAAGCCATCGGCGCCATGGCACAGCGCGCAGTTTTGCGCATAGACTTTTTCGCCGCGTGCGTAATCGGCAGGCTGCGCGGGTTTTTTGAGCTTGGGGTAGCCGCTGCCCGGCAGCGGCATGCCTACCGGCGCGCCCTTGGCAAGCCAGAACGCATAGGTTTGCAGCGCCGTGATGATCGGATCATCTGCGGGCGGCGCCTTGCCATTCATGCTGTATTCAAAGCAGCCCTGGATGCGCGAAGCCAGCGTGTCCACCTGGCCGGTCTTGCTGCGAAAGGCCGGGTAATGGATGAAGGACGCCCACAATGGCGCCGAATCGGCTTTTCGGCCGGCATCGAGATGACAGTTGGCGCAAGTCAAGCTGTTGCCGACATAACGGCTGGCGTACTGGCCCGTTTCCATGAACACTTGCTGCCCCAGCCGGATGACCTTGCCGTAGTCCCCCGTGGGCATGTCGCTCTCGGCGGGCGGCGTAAATGCGGTGGTCACCGCTGCCGGCTTGGCACTGGCATTTGGTGCAGGCCCAGCAGGGATGATGGCGGGGCTGGCGACAGGCGTGGTTTGAGCAGCAAGCGTTTGTGCAAGCGGCGCTGAGGCCGAAGGCGCCAGCGTGTCGGCAAAGCGTGGGAACAGCATATTTCCGCCAACCGTCACCACCAGCAAAATGGCAACCATGGTGCCCACGAAGAGCAGCAGGCCGTTTACCGGGAACTTGGAAACCCAGGGTTCTGTTTTCATGGATGGCCTCTCGTTTGGGCCTGTGTTGCAGGGCTCAGGGCAGCGGGAGCGAGTGCAGCGGCTGGCACACCTGCCACACCTGGTATCGCTGTTCGATCCGGTGCCGCAATTTTTTCGTAGTAAGCCGCCACGGCGCTGATCTCGGCGTCCGATAGCTTTTTGGCCACGCCGGCCATCAGTGCCAGTGGCCCGGGCGGGCGACTGCCTGTTTTCCAGGCTTGCAGCTGCTCGGCGATGTAGGCTGCAGGCAAGCCGGCCAATGGCGGAAACTGGCCGCCAACGCCACTGCCGCCCGGCCCATGGCATTGCGCGCAGGCGGGCACCTGGTCAGCCCAGCGGCCACGCGTGGCAAGCCAGGCGCCTATATCGGAGGGCGAAGGCTGTGCTGAATCAGATGCGACCAACGGCGCAGGCAACTGGCTGAAATACAACGCCAGTGCTTGGCGCTCGGCTGGCTTCAAGCTTTGTGCAATGGGCTGCATGACAGGATTTTTGCGATCGCCGTTTGCGAACGCATTGAGTTGCGCCAGCAGGTAAGCCTGGCCAGTTCCTGCCAGGCGTGGAAAGGCGCCCATGCCTTCACCCTTGGCGCCATGACAACCGATGCAAACCGCCACGCTTGGCGATGGGCCTTGCGCAGCCATCGGTTGACCCGGCCCCTGCTTTGCAGGCTGCGCCATGGCCATAGTCACAGCAGCGCATGCCACCACAAGCATCGCAACGCTTTTCATGATGCGTGGGTAGCGGTGATTAAAACAGGCCAAACCCGGTTAACTTTTTGCATGGTAAACCTCGCATGTTTGAAATTCCAGTCAAGCCGATGCTTCTAGCGGCAACGCCAGCGTCTCCCACGCCTTGATGCCGCCCAGCATATTGAAGACTGCCGTGAAGCCATGGCGCCGCAAGATACTCACTGCCAGCCCGGAGCGATGGCCAACACTGCAGTGAACGACAAGCCGGCTGTTTTTTGGCACTGGCGGCAAGTTGTCCTCCAAATACCCAACGTAGGTATGGATTGCGCCCGGAATGTGTTTTTCTGTCCACTCCATCTCGTCGCGCACATCCAGGACATGCACGGCCTCTTGTGCAATCCAACGGCCTGCTTCCTGCGCGCTGGTGGTACCCAGCGTCTCAATTGGCAAGCCTGCTTCGCGCCAAGCTTCAACACCCTTGCATAAAACGCCTTGCACCGAGTCAATGCCAATTCGGGCA
Source organism: Polaromonas sp. CG_9.11 (assembly GCF_015752225.1). Lineage (NCBI taxonomy): Bacteria > Pseudomonadati > Pseudomonadota > Betaproteobacteria > Burkholderiales > Comamonadaceae > Polaromonas > Polaromonas sp. CG_9.11. Next base: position 15,804 of record NZ_JADOVE010000033.1, on the reverse strand, counting down.
AGCGCGGCAATGGCCATTGCCGCCTGCTCGGGCTGCCCGACGACCAAAAATATTTTGGTTTTTTCATCGGCAATCCAGCCGCCAAAGGTGGCCACGCCTTCGAGCCAGATGTTGTAGGAGTCCTGGATGTGCGCGCCGGCAAAGGCTTCTGGCGGCCGAGTGTCGATCACCACGCCTTCTTGCATCTTTTCCTGAAACTCCCTGGGCGTGAGCACACGGCCTGCGAAGTGCGAGGCAAGCGCCCGTCCGCCCATGAGATTGACCTGCTCCATGTGCGTGAAATAAGGTGGGCGGGGCATTTGTTCACTGCATTTGAGCGACATGAATTCTTCACGGGTCATTTTGAACACAGGATTGGTGGCTTTTTCAATGCCCACGGTCGTGTCATCGCGTTCCGAAATGTTGCCACCACATGCCGAGCCAGACCCGTGGGCCGGCAGGACCAACGCCTGGTCGCCAAGGGGCGCAATTTTTTGGTGGACCGAGTCGTGCAGCAGCCCGGCATTTTCCCCGGTCTTGTTTGGATCAGGCAGATCGGTTCGGCCGGTATCACCGACAAACAGGCAGTCCCCCGTCAAGACGGCCCAGCATGTTTTTCCGGTGTCTTTTGGATAGACGGCATAGCTCATGCTCTCGGGTGTATGTCCAGGCGTTGCCAGCGCGACAAAATGCGTGGTGCCCACCTGGAATGCTTCACCATCGGCAAGGCGAACGTCAGACCGGTCGAACAGCGCATGCGTTCCCGTCACGATTTTGGCCCCCGTGATATCGCTCAGGCTTTGCGAGCCGAACTCGAAGTCTTCCTGGCGGTGGGTCTCCAGGACATAAGCAATACGTAAATTGTTATCGCGCGCCAGCTTGACGTAGTCGTCCACGTCACGGCGCGGATCGACCACGACCGCCAGTCCTTCACCGCAGCCGAGAACATAGGCGTTGTGACCGAGCCCCTTGGTTTTGATACGTTGGAAGAACATGAATTCACCTGATTCCTGAAATGTCGGGTTAAGTCAGCACACGAAACGGCCAGTCAACTTTGGTGCTTTTTCACTCAACAGGTTGTTTGCTCAATTGGTTATTTGTCGGCCGCAGCGGGGGACACAAGCTCGCCTTCAAGAATGAAGTTTCGATCCGTGGCCGAAACCGTCTTGATGTGAAGGGTTCCAGCGCCTTGCAGACCTTTGAAGTTTCCGGTTCCGCCCACCACTTCCCACACGCCGTTGTCAAGCAAGATCGGTTTGCCGTCAGGACCCGGGATGAAAACCGCCCGCACTGTCCACTTGACATAGGCGATGCCCCCTTGCGCTGCGGTGAACACCAGGTAACCGCTGGGATCTCCGCCGACACCGGGGACGATGTCATGCCGACCAAATTCGGTCACCGCGGCGCCGGCCAGCAAGCCCTGGCCGGTGGCCTTTCCTTCTCGCCGCACCATGAGAACGAAGTGGTTGCTGCCATCGGCAAAATCCATGCGGATCTGCTCTTTGGGTGTCATCACCGCTTCGACCTTTACTGGCGCGGCAAAGGTCAGCGTAGTGCCAAGCATGAGCAGCGCCGCTGCTAACCATCCGGCTGATTTCGACTGATTGCACTTCATAAAATATCCTTTGTCATTGTTGGTCCTAACCTCGCCCAATTGTTTGCGCTTTAAACGCCACCTTGCTCAGTAGCCGGCGGTACCCCATCGCACTCCGAAAACAAGGCCACCCAGCACCAGTCGAAGGGGTGTCATGTTGGTTTTTATATGTTTCGTCAACTGCATGAATGAATCGAAGGGCTTCCACGCGTTGCTCCCAATACGATTCAGCCGCTTGTCGTCGACTTGACAAACTCAGCAAACTCCGGCGACTTCTCCAGGTCGAACCCCATCGCCCGCGCTTCTTCAAACGCGCGTTGGGCACTCCAGCCGTTCTGTCTGGCCTGGCTCAGCACCAGCAGCAGGGCAGCGCGGGCTCCAGTGGCGCAGTGGATGAGGAAGGGCCCGTCCTTGTCCCGCATCGCGCGGTCCAGCTCGTCCACCTGATCAAGCGACAGGCTTGCCTTGTTGACCGGAATGTTCACGTATGCCAAGCCGCTGCGCTCAACCAGCGCCGCGTTGGGCGTTGGAGTTTCGCCCGGCATCCTGAAATCGATGACCGTCTTGATGCCTTCGTGCCTGGCTTGGCGCAGGTTGTCCTCGCTCGGCTGCGGGCCGATCAGCATGCCGTTTTCTAGTGGTTTGAATTGCTCATCCATGGTGGCTCCTGTAGGGATAGAAGAAAACTTACCCTTGCGGGCTGTCGGTCATTTGCGCGCAGTACCGAGCCAAGTCATCAGGCAGGTGTGACGGGCACACGCCGCACTGCTGATTGCCTGGCACGGCGTGGTCGATGAACTTAGGGTACGGCAGGTTCAAGCCGGCCATGATGGTCTTGAACTCCTCAAGAGTCTTGTCCTCGCCCAGCCGGGGGTTGCGCTTTTTTTCCTGCCCGATGGTCGAGACGCGGCGATCCTTGTAGTCGTGCGCAGGGTAAACCAGCGTGTCATCCAGCAAGGTAAAGAGTTTTTCCCGCACGCTTTTGAACAACGCATCGGCGTTGCCATTTTGAAAGTCTGTGCGCCCGCACCCTTCGATCAGCAGCGCATCGCCCGTGAAGAGCCGGTCGCCCAAGAAGTACGCAAAATGGCCGTCCGTGTGGCCCGGCGTGTGCAGTGGCTGCAAGGCAAGGCTGCCCACTTTGAACGGCACGCCTTCTTCGATGCCGACATCGGCGCAGACCAGCCGGTCAAACGCCGGCGCTGCGATCTGGCTGCCCACCTTGTGCTTGAGCTCAAGCGCTGCGGTGATGTGGTCGGCATGAATATGGGTGTCCAGGCTGAACGCCAGGGTAAGGCCCAGTCGGTGCACCTGCTCGAGGTCTCGATCCATTGATGCGATCACCGGATCTATCAAGACCGCCTGGCCGGTTTCCTCGCAGCCCAGCAGGTAGGTGTAGGTGCTGGACAGAGGTTCAAACAACTGCCGAAATATCATGTGTGCCTTTGTTGTTGTTAATTCAAGACCTGCTTGCTGCGTATAACCCATCGCTTGACAGCTGTTTTCCGGCCTTGAGCAGTCGCCAGCCGGCAAACAGCATTGCTGCTCCCCAGACAAGAAATCCGACATCCCAGTAAATCCATTGCCCGGGCGGTACGGTCTCGTTCACATGGTGAAGCTTCAAGACATGGTGGTCCACCATGCCTTCAACCACGTTGAAGAGCCCAAAGCCCATCAACATGCTTCCCGTCAGCATTTTTCCCGACCACCAGGGATGCTGCCGATGCGCTGCCCGCCACAAGAGCACCAGGCCAATCACGACAAAAACATAGGTCGATGCATGAAACAAGCCGTCCAGCAAAGTATTGAACTTGAGGTTTGCCAAGCTGTCGGGTGGATAACCGGCACTCGTTGCCATGTGGTGCCACTGCAAAATCTGGTGCAGCACAATGCCGTCGAAAAAGCCGCCCAGTCCCAAACCCAGGAAGATGCCGGCGGCTGTTGGGAAACGGCTTGCTGATGCTGAGCTTTGCTTGTCTGTCACTTCAGTGCTTGGCATGGCGTAAGTACCTCATCGATTGAGACTACAACTTATAATATGTTTTTTATGAAGATGATGACAGCGGCCTTAAAAGTTACCCTTGCATTTGAGTCAACCTTGTTGCTTTGCTCATGGATAGATGCTTTCCAGCGCCGCTGGATGACAGGCACCTGCTCGCTCGTTGTCGCCCGTTATCGCCCCCAACTTACCAACGGCAAGACATACTATTGAAACATATATTCAATAAAAGTATAATTAAAGCAAATTGAAAAGGAAAGACGGTGACGGTGCAGATGGATAAGAAAATCGATTTTCAGGCCATGCAGCAAGCCGCTGCCCAAGCCAGCGGACTGCTCAAGGTGCTAGCCAATTCCGATCGTCTGCTGCTGCTGTGCCAGATGAGCCAGGGCGAGTATTGCGTGAGCGACCTCGAAGAGGTGACCGGAATCAAGCAGCCGACGCTGTCCCAGCAGCTGAGCGTCTTGCGCGAGGAAAAAATGGTCAGTACCCGGCGTGAAGGAAAGCAGATTTTCTACAACATTGCCAGCCCAGAAGCGATGGCGGTCATGAAGGTGCTGTACGCGCTTTATTGCAAGCAAGTCCACGACCCAAAGGAGGTATCGAATGACCATTGACTGGACACACTTCACGCCCTGGACCTCCCTGGCCGGTGGCTTGCTGATCGGCTTGGCAACGGCTATTTTCTTACTGTTGAGCGGGCGCATTGCCGGCATCAGCGGCATTGTGGGCGGCCTGCTGCGTCCAGCCAAAGGCGACGTGGCCTGGCGGCTGGCGTTTGTTGCGGGACTGCTTGCCGCACCCTGGGTGTTTTCCATGGCAGCGCCTTTGCCGCAGGTAACGATCGATGCAGGCACGGCGACATTGGTTGCCGCCGGACTGCTGGTGGGCGTGGGTACGCGCTACGGCTCGGGCTGCACCAGCGGGCACGGCGTCAGTGGTTTGTCGCGCGGCTCGCCTCGCTCGATTGTGGCTACCGCTGCGTTCATGGCTGCCGGTTTTCTGACGGTGTTTGTGGTTCGGCATCTTCTCAGCTAAAGAAGAGGTTAATTAATGCAAATCATCACGGCATTGGCCACGGGCTTGATTTTTGGCCTGGGCTTGATCCTGTCGGGCATGACGGACCCATCCAAGGTGATCGGTTTTCTGGATCTGGCCGGCCGTTGGGACCCTTCGCTGGCATTCGTCATGGGCGGCGCCATCCTGGTTGGGGTGGTTGCGGTTCGGTTTGCCAGGAGACGCGAGAAATCGCTGCTGGGCGATGTCATGCGTTTGCCAACTGCCGGCCAGGTGGACCGCCGCTTGGTGCTGGGGAGCCTGACCTTTGGCGCTGGCTGGGCTCTAGCAGGGTATTGCCCTGGCCCGGCCTTGGTTTCTGTTGCACAAGGGGGCACTCAGCCGCTTATTTTTGTGGTTGCCATGCTGGCCGGAATGGCCATCTATGAGATCCAGGACCGGTTGGCAATAATGCGACAGCAAAAAACAGCTTGAGCTGTGGTGGTCGAGTTTTGAAGAGCCGAGCCAAGATCTGGCAAGTAGCAGTTCCACACGCTGCAGCAATTTCAAAAGGCGCGAACTCATGAGCAATGCGACGACGTGGCTTGCAGCGTTCCTGACCGTCGCTGCTTTGTTGGTCTATGAAGGCACTTTGCTCTTGGTGCAGCAGCGCCATCCTGCGCGGCTGGCGCATGCCGATTTGCGCGAGCAATGGCTGTCAGCGCTTTCGGACCATCCGGGATCGGAAGTGCTGGCCGTGCAGACCTTGCGCAACTCATTGATGGCAGCAACGATGACGGCTTCAACGGCTGCCCTGGGATTAATGGGTGCAGTAACCCTTGCCGCCCCTTCGCTCAACTCGACGTTTGGCGATGCAAGCTCAATGCATTTCACTGCGCGCCTGGCGCTCGAGCTCGTGCTGATGATGCTGTTGTTTTCTTCCCTGGTCTGCTCGGCGATGGCTGCGCGTTATTACAACCATGCCGGCTTCATCTGCTCGATGCCGGTTCATTCGCAGGCACGCCAGCGCTGGGCTCCCATAGGTGGGGTTTAGGGCGCAATGGAACATAAAACACGGTTAAGGAATTTTTCCCCGATGCAGAAGACGCGAAACGGTCGCCGGATGGACGTTGAACAGTCTGGCCGCTGCGGCTGCGGTTTTCTGACCCGTGTTGACCAGGCTCACGATTTCTTGCTGCTGATTGGGCTTGAGTTTGGGGCGTCGCCCCCCAAGCCGGCCTTGCTTGCGAGCCTCATCGAGACCGCTGCGCGTGCGTTCGCGCAGCATCGCACGCTCGAACTCCGCAAAGCTTCCGACGATTTGCATCATCATGCGCCCGCCCGCAGAGGTGGTGTCAATCGCCTCGGTCAGACTGCGAAAGCCCGCCTGCGCCTGGGCAATTTTCTCTATCAGGCCGAGCACATCTTTTAGCGAGCGTGACAGGCGGTCCAGCTTCCAGACCACCAGCACGTCACCCTTGCGCAGTTGCGCCAACAGGCGATGCAACTCCGGGCGGTCCCAGCGTCCCCCCGAAGCTCTTTCTTGAAAGATCAGTTCACACCCGGAGGTTTTCAACGCGGCAATTTGTGCAGCCGTTTCCTGATCCTGGGTTGAGACGCGTGCGTAGCCAATCAGCATTGGTGCATAAACCTGTTGCAAATGAATTCTATTTTGCAATACATTTGTGCAACACACAATGCCTTGATGGGCGGTCGTCCAGCAATCGTTGCGCAAACGAAGGTTTGTGCAACGTTCTGATTTTTATCTGATGCCCGTCCAATTCCTCACTTCCGAACAACGCGCCAATTACGGTCGGTATGACGGCGATCCGAGCGCCGATGAGTTGTCGCGCTATTTCCACCTTGATGACGCTGACCACATACTGATCGGCAGCAAGCGCGGCGACCACAATCGGTTTGGATTTGCGCTGCAACTGACCACGGCGAGATTTCTCGGCACCTTTCTCGAAGACCCTGTTGATGTACCAGGCGCGGTATTGCAAACACTCGTTCGGCAATTGCGAGGCGTCAATCTTGAGCAACTGCACGGCTATCGCAACGCCAACCAGCAATGGGAACACACCACGGAAATCCGGTTGAGATATGGTTTTTGTGAATGGGCGGAGCCCACTGTGGGTTTTCGCCTGAGCCGCTGGCTCTATACCTTGAGTTGGACGGGCACCGAGCAACCGGGCGTCCTGTTTGACCGCGCAATCACCTGGCTGTTGGCACACAAGGTAATTTTGCCAGGCTGCACGACCCTGGAGCGCTTCGTGTCTCGCTTGCGCAGCCGCGTCGAAGATCGGCTGTGGAAACGGCTGGGACGCGGCATAACGGACGAACAACGCGCCCGCCTGGAAGACTTGCTGACGGTGCCATCGCCAGGTCGCAGTTCGTGGCTCGACAAATTGCGATCCGGACCTGTTCGCGTCAGTGGCCGGGCACTGGTCAAAGCCATCGTGCGCCTGCAGGCGGTGCGTGATTTGGGCATCAAGCTGCCTGCGACAGGCGTACCACCAGGCCGACTCGCCTCCCTGGCGCGTTTTGCCGGCACCGCCAAGGTCACGGCCATCAGCCGCTTGCCTCCTGTACGTCGACTGGCTACGCTGGTTGCATTCATCCACTGTCTGGAGGCCACCGCGCACGACGACGTGATTGAAGTGCTGGACATGCTGCTGCAGGAATTGTTCAGCGAGGCCGTCAAGGCCGACAAGAAAGCGCGGTTGCGCAGCCTCAAGGATCTCGATGCTGCCGCTACCGTGCTGGCCACGGCATGCCGTACTTTGTTGGATCCGGCCCTGGCTGATGACGATTTGCGTGACAGCGTATTCGCACGTATTTCGCGCGAGCGACTGACACAGGCGCTGGCCAGCGTGGACGCATTGGTGCGCCCGCCCAACGACGTGTATTACGGCGAACTCAACGAGCGTTACCGCGCCGTGCGCGTCTTCCTGCCGACCCTGCTGCGGTACATCGAGTTTGGCTCGAACCGGGCAGGCGAGCCTGTTGTGGCTGGCTTGGAGTGGTTGAAAGCACGCGAGATGCGTGTCAAACCCGAGCTACCAGCGCCGCAAGAGGTGATTACCAAGGCGTGGCTACGCCATGCTCTGCGCGAGAACGCCAGCGTTGACCCCCGCGCCTACACGTTCTGCGTGCTCGATGGACTGCACAAAGCACTGCGTCGCCGGGATGTATTTGTCAGCCCGAGCTGGCGCTACGCCGACCCGCGCGCCGGACTGCTCACCGGCCCGGAGTGGGAAACCGCGCGCCCCATTATTTGCCGTAGCCTGGGACTCTCGGCCGACCCGGCACCCGCTTTGGCCGCGCTGAGCGCAGAGTTGGACCAGACATACCGCGCGGTTTCCTCTCGCCTGCCCAATAATCCTGCCGTTCGATTTGAGACCGTGGGCGACAAGAAGGAGTTGGTCCTGAGTCCGTTGGACAAGCTGGAGGAGACGGCGTCATTGCTCGCCCTGCGCGCGGCCGTCGTTGCCCTGCTGCCTGAAGTCGATTTGCCAGAAATCCTGCTGGAAATATCTGCTCGCACCGGGTTCACCGACGCCTTCACCCATCTCACGCAGGCCACTGCACGGGCACAGGATCTGAGCACCAGCCTGTGCGCGGTATTGTTGGCAGAGGCCTGCAATACAGGTCCGGAGCCATTGATCCGTTACGACGTGCCAGCGCTCAAGCACGAGCGACTGGCCTGGGTTGATCAGAATTACCTGCGCGACGACACCCTGGTCGCAGCCAAAGCCTTATTGGTTGCCGCACAGAACCGCGTGGCATTGGCCCACGCCTGGGGTGGTGGTGACGTGGCATCAGCCGACGGCATGCGCTTTGTCGTGCCGGTGCGCACCGTACACGCCGGCCCCAACCCCAAATACTTCGGTTTCGGGCGAGGTGTCACCTGGTACAACTTGCTGTCCGACCAATGCTCGGGCCTGAACGCCATCACGGTTCCCGGCACACTGCGTGACAGTCTGATCTTGTTGGCGGTTGTTTTGGAGCAGCAAACTGAACTGCAACCGACCAAGATCATGACCGACACCGGCGCCTACAGTGATGTGGCCTTTGGATTGTTTCGGTTGCTGGGTTATCGTTTCAGCCCGCGTCTGGCCGACGTCGGCGGCACGCGCTTTTGGCGCATTGATACGGGCGCAGACTATGGCGAACTCAACTCGCTTGCCCGGCACAGCGTCTCGCTGGGCAGAATCAAGGCGAACTGGGATGACTTGTTGCGTCTGGCCGGCTCCCTCAAGCTGGGCCGAATACCCGCCACGGGCATTATGAGAACCTTGCAGACGGGGGATCGACCGACGCAGTTGGCCCTGGCGCTGGCTGAGTTGGGTCGAATCGAGAAAACGTTGCACTCGCTGAACTACATCGATGACGAAAATCGGCGCCGGGTCATCTTGCGCCAGCTGCTGTCAAACCGGAACCGCGCCCTGCTGGCCCAGATCGCCGTCACCCATCCCTCGTCGCTGCACGAGCTGGCTACTACCACCGGCCGAACGCCCGGCAACCTGTCGCGCACGCTCAAGACGATGGAGCGCTATGGCCTCGTGCGCCTGCACAAGGGCGAGCGCGGCAAGCTACGTCCCGAGGTGCCTTACCGCGACGTGCAGCTGGATATGACACTTTCGTAGAAGGGGCGCATAACTCTTCCGTGCGAAGGCTATAGTGTTTGTACCGAAGCAGCGTGTCCCTAGATGTTCGATTCCAAAATAAGCCCCGTCCACGGTGACACTTGGCGGCCCTTCCGCGAGCCTTCCGACTCGACTGGTGGTTTCTCAGTTGGGAGGATCAAAATCAAGCCTCGCGCGAATTGCAAAAGCCGAATGCGCTGAACAGATTGCGGCGGCAAGTGCCATTCGGACCTGTCCTCTTTTCATTCCTTTGAGAGTCCGTCCTTTGTATGAACCGAACCTGTCGGTTAAGCTACCGCATGTGCCGAGACCGCAAACGGATAGCGGTGGATGGCTTAAAAATGTGTGGACACGGAGGCAACGATTGATCGACATCGACAACACTGCACGCAAGGAGGCGGAAGAGGCGTTGCTCAAAGCCGGGGCGTTGCAGAACGCGATTTTCAACAGCGCCAACTTCTCCAGCATCGCCACCGACGCGAAGGGCGTTATTCAGATCTTCAACGTCGGTGCCGAGCGGATGCTGGGCTATACCGCCGCCGAAGTGTTAAACAAGAACACGCCCGCCGATATTTCCGATCCGCAGGAAGTGATTGCGCGCGCCAAGGCGTTGAGCGTCGAACTCGGCACCTCGATTACGCCCGGTTTTGAGGCGCTGGTGTTCAAGGCCTCGCGCGGGATCGAGGACATCTACGAACTGACGTACATCCGCAAGGACGGCAGCCGCTTCCCGGCGGTCGTGTCGGTGACGGCGCTGCGAGATATTGAGAACAACATTATCGGTTATCTGCTGATCGGCACCGACAATACGGCGCGTAAGGAAGTTGAAGCCGAGCGAATGCTGCTCGATCAGGCCGTGCGAGATCAACAGTTCTATACGCGTTCGCTGATTGAATCCAACATTGACGCACTGATAACCACCGATCCGCGCGGCATCATCACCGACGTTAACAAGCAGATGGAGGCGCTCACCGGATGCACGCGCGACGAGCTGATCGGCGCGCCGTTCAAGGACTACTTCACCAACCCGGAGCGCGCCGAGGCGGGCATCAAGCTGGTGCTGGGCGAAGGCAAAGTCACCGACTACGAGCTCACTGCGCGCGCCAGGGACGGCAAGGAAACCGTGGTGTCCTACAACGCGACCACCTTCCACAACCGCGACCGGAAACTGCGGGGCGTGTTCGCCGCCGCCCGCGATGTCACCGAACGCAAGCGTTACGAACAATCGTTGCAGGAAGCCGACCGCCGCAAGAACGAGTTCCTGGCGATGCTGGCCCACGAACTCCGCAACCCCTTGGCCCCAATCCGCAACGCCCTGCAAATCATACGGCTCACGGCGAGCCGGGAGCGTCAGCGACCGGAGGACGAGGCCGTCCGATCGGCGTCCGCGATGATGGATCGTCAGGTCGGCCAGATGGTGCGGCTGGTGGACGACTTGCTCGATGTGAGCCGCATCAGCCGGGGCAAGATCGAGCTCCGCAGGGGGCAGATCGAACTGGCATCCGCCGTCTACCACGCCGCCGAAGCCATCCGGCCGCAGTGCAAGAGCATGGATCAGACACTGACCGTCACGCTGCCGCCGAAACCGATATTCCTGAACGCCGACTCGACCCGGCTGGCTCAGGTGGTGGGCAACCTGCTCAACAACGCCTACAAGTTCACCGACAAGGGTGGCCAGATTTGGCTCACCGTCGAGTGCGAGAGCAAGCAAGCGGTTATCCGAGTGCGGGACAACGGCATCGGCATCGCCGCCGACCAGCTTCCCCGGATCTTCGAGATGTTCACGCAGCTTGATAGGTCGTTGGAGCGTTCGCAGAGCGGGCTGGGTATCGGCCTGACGCTCGTGAAAAGCCTGGTGGAGTTGCACGACGGCACGGTGGAAGTTCACAGTGCCGGTGTGGGTCAGGGGAGTGAGTTCACGATTCGTCTGCCGATCTTGGTGGAAACGCCCCAGCCGCCGCCAGAGCCGACCGCCGGCGAGCCGACGCCGACGACGGCCCGCCGCATTCTCGTGGTCGATGACAGCCGGGACTCGGCCACGTCTCTCGCCAAGCTATTGAACCTGACCGGCCACGAGACTCACACCGCCTACGACGGCCTGCAGGCAGTGGAAGCGGCGGCGACGTTCCGGCCCGACGTCATCCTGCTCGACATCGGCCTGCCGAAACTGAACGGCTACGAAGCCTGTCGCAAGATCCGCGAACGGCCGTGGAGCAAAGACATCGTGATCGTCGCCTTAACCGGATGGGGACAGGATGAGGACCGCCGTAAGTCCAAAGAGTCCGGGTTCGACGGCCATCTGGTCAAGCCGGTCGACTACGCCGTCCTCACGAAGCTGCTGGCCGAGTTACAGCCGACCCCGGCCTGACCAGCGCAGGTGCCGCCGACCAACGGCCTGCCGGGCAAGTCCGGCGGCTCTCTTTAATGTGGGGGCTGTCGGGCGCGTCCAACCCCCAAAGGGGACTAGACAACGCTCGCAGGCAATCCTGGGTACGAGTGGTCGGCAGCGGGTCAAGTTAGCGGTCGGTCGAAGTGCCATCAAAAAATTGACCGACCTCTACCCGCGCTGGCCCGCACACCCCCAGTGTCTTTTTTTCCATCATCCAGGGTGACCCGCACGGGTCATGACAGTTAGCGGATGGCTCCCCGAGCCTCCAGAGCGCATAGTCGCCAAGATTTCCCTGGTTAGCTCCCAGCTTCATGGATGATAAAGGACGTTATCATTCATATTAGCATAGGCAAGCGTTGGCAAGTTTTAAGCGGCTGGAAACGCTTTGGCTTCCAATTTGCTCATTTTTGAGTTCAAAGGATAGGAGGCCAAATCCAGGCCAAGATCAATACCAGTTTCAGTGTCTTTTGCGTCTAGCTTGATGAACCTTTTCGTTTTGGCTCACGGGCGCTAACGTGCATGACAGCGTGCCGATGGCCGAGTTGCTCGATGCGGTGGTGCCTGTGAAAGGCGAGCGCGGCAGGCCCCGGCAAAGTCCGGGCAAACTGCATGCCGACAAGGCATATGACCATCGGCGCTGCCGCCGCGCTTGCCGCCAGCGCGGCACCCAGCCGCGCATTGCCCGCCGAGGCGTCGATAGTAGCGAGCGGCTGGGCCACCACCGCTGGGTGGTTGAGCGCACCCTGACATGGTTTGAACACATGCGGCGCTTGAGCATCCGCTACAAACGCAGGCCCGACATCCATTACGCCTTCACTTCCCTGGCTTGCTCGCTCATCTGCTCGAATACGCTTCAAGGAAAGTTTCGAAAGGCACTGTTAATAATGGACCAAAGTTCGTCGCTTACGAGTGCTTTTGCCTTGCCCCAGAGATAGGGGCATACACAGAAATTTCTAGGTTTCGAAAGGCACTGTTAGGACCCTTGCGACCTCAGTTCCGGACCAGCACCCTTTGCGTGTAGACGTCGAGGTCGCAGCCCGGCAGCGTGGCGGACCGAGCCAAAGCTAAGCTCCCTCCGGTCAAGGCAGCGGCCGTGCTTGCATCGACTGCGGCGGCGTCGCCCAGCGCGGCTCCATTGGCATTGAACCGTTGCGCCGTGAAGCTGCCGCCACTGGCTGGCGTGAACACAACAAAGCTTCCATCGGCCAGTTCGGTTGCCGCAACGGGCATTGATGCAGCGCTGGCGGCATCGCCAACTGGATTGCCTGCGCTGTCCAGGAACTGGCGCAAGGTGCCAGTCGAGTCGCTGGTGAAGCGCACGAAGCGGTCGCCTGCCAGAGGCAGCAACAGGGCACTGCCGAGTCTTTCCGGAACGATTTCCCTGGCCGTATCCGCCGCGTCGAAGTGGATCACGGAGGTGCCGGGCTTGTTCTCGGATGAATTGTTGCTGCGGAGCATGGTCAATATGTATCCCCCTTGCCTGTCCGCCGCCAGCGTATAGGCGCCAAAGCCCGGGGCGCGGTACGTCGAGACTAATACATTGCCACCGACCGGCTGCGCCTGGCTGTCGTACCGCTGCTTGTACACGGTGTTGAATACGGAGATGGGGTTGATCCCGTAACTGGCCCACGCCACGACAAAGCCACCGTCGGCCAAGGGGACTGCCTTGGGGAAACCCCCGCCCTCATTCACAGGGCCGTTGAATGCAATCCGTGACACCACCGTGACCTCGCCCGAGAGCTGCGCGCCGCTGGCGTCGAACCGCTGGAAGAAAACCCCCTCCACCGGCTGTCCAGTGTCCAGCCGCCTGCTGGTCTCATAGACGAACACAACACTTCCATCGCGCAGCACTGCCACCGAAGTCTTGTTGATGACCCCAGTCGTGGCGAGTCTTGAAAAGGGCACGGAAACTTCCGTCCCGAGTTTGCTGCCGGCGCTGTCGTAGCGCTGGATGGCGAAGGCCATGGTGTTGTCGATCCAGGCCACCGTATAGCCGCCGTCTGCTTGCGCGCTGACGCTGGCGACCCTTTGCTCCCCAGCCGTCGTTGTGTTGACGCGGGAAGCGGGCTGAACGAGCAGCGCCGGCGTGATTGCTGGAACGGAACCCGGAACAGGCACCGGAACCAGGGCTGGCACTGAAGCAGGTGGTGGGACAGGAGCAGATGTCACCGGCATCGTGGACGCCGACACGGTGGTTGTAACGCCGTCATCGCCGCCGCCGCAAGCAGATACCAAAAAGACGACAGCCATTGAAACTGCAAGAATTTGTTTGCCGTGACCGTTGTCCGTAAAACGTTTCATACCAAACCTTTTCAAACTTCTGGTTAGTATGCCGGTTAGCACAAGGGCCATTTGAAAGGTGTGTTCGGGTTGCGCCCTCAGAATCGGCCGATATGTCGTTTCGTGGATGACGAGTCTTGCGATCAGCACGGGCGCCACCAAAGAGCTTGCGGCCTTCCCGCCAAGCAGGCGCTACTTCGATTAGCAACGGGGACGCCGCTTATTCCGCCCAGGGTCTTTGCGACACCGCCCTACCTGAGGCGGTTCAGAATCTTGCACGCCTCACGCTGCTTTGGACGCGGGGCTACCCGAGGGCGCCCGCCCCTGGACTTGGGCGGCTCGGCAGGCAACAACGGCTCGATGATGGATCAGAGTTCATCAGTTACCAGTGGTCTTTTCATGCTCCCGAACTATGGGCGCAGACCAATCTCCAGGTTTTGAAAGGCACAGTTAGACGAATGGCAGCGACCTAAAGCTGCCACCGCCCGCTTCGGTCAGATTACGTGTGCAGGCAGTCTTTCGACGAACAACCCGAACCTGCTGGGTCTCAACGTTCGTGTCAATTGCCGCTATGCCAGTTTCTGATCGTAACCAGCCGATCCTGCAGCTCCCTAAGACTGGCCTTATGTCAAGAAGCCAATCTGGTGGTGTCCAAATCAACAGATTTAAATCTGATCCGTGTGTTTGGGATGCGGCCATACACTGAATACACAGGCGATAACGACCGCCCTGAACCAGCGAAGGTGTCGCTCATGCTGGCTGAACATAACGCCTGACGCGGAAAACGGCTCAGGAGTGAAGTGCCGGGCGGTAAGCCCGGTTCAACTCGGCAGCTACGGACTCCAGCCGCTTGTCCAAAGTCCAGATCAACTTCTGATCGCCCAGAAGCGCCGAGGCCAGCAGGCTCATGTCAACGAAGCCACACCCGCGACCGTACAAGCTGCGACGCTCGATCAGTTCCAAAAGCTCCTCAGGTGTCGCAAGAGGCGTGCTTTCAAGTTCGGCCAGCATGGCAATGATGGCGCGTCGATTCGGTGGTGTCCCGCAGGCCACTTCCGTCACCACATAGGGGTGGCATACAACCCTGCCCTCTTCCAGCAAAGCCACAAGACGCTCGTTGCGTTGCTTGAAGTGACCCACCCACACAGAGGTATCGACCAGCACATTCATGAAGTCGGCACTTCTTCGCGCCGGCGAGGCGCGAGTTCAACATCAGGCGCCTGGCCGCCCAGGGCAGCCAGGCGGCGGGCGGTCTGGCGTTGAATGAATGCCTTGACACATTCCCTGATCAGCTCGGACTTCTCCACGCCAGGGTCAGCCAGTGCCAGGGCCTTGGCAAAAAGTTGGTCATCAATCGTGAGTGTGGTTCGCATAGTCAGCCTTTCGCATCAAAGTGGACATCATTTTGAATCAAAAGATGGATGAAGGAAACAGCCTTTACCTTTGCCCGCCCCTTTGTTCAACCTTCTTGAAGTGGAATCAAAGCTGTTTTAGTGGCTGCACGACACCTACCCGCTTGTAAAGCGTGATGCGCGATACGCCGTACCACGCGGCGATGTCTTTGACTTGCGCGGCCGGATCGGCCAGCAGTGCGCGTATTTGAAGTAGCCTCAGGAAATGGAAAAAATCGTACGCTAACAAGTTTTGGCTTGTTGTAAACGAAGGTTTTTGAGCAGCTTTTGTGAGAAAGCAGGCGTCTATGGGATGAAATGTCTTCCAAATCTTTTCGAAAAGCATTCTTAAAACAGAGACTCAAAAACATGACTTTTGAGAATGCCGGACGCTGTAGAGGACTGACTTTCATAGGCGGGGCACTTCGCTAACGAATGAAAGGGGCGTTCCCCTGGTTCCGGGTTTTACCGCGTTGCGCTATTCAGTCGCCCGGTGCCACGATGGGAAGCGCAGACTTTTCATTCAC